>JAUXUF010000114.1 GCA_030684645.1 Bacteroidota bacterium
GGGGTCAGTATCACCGGAATATCCAATTGAGGCAGGTCGATTCTATTTCCTTTCCATTCGGATTGATACACTGTACAAATCCGACCTGCGTGATGAGATCGAGTACCTATGTTGAAGATATTGATCAGAAAATTCAGCACCTATGCTTCAAATGCAAGGCTGAGCTGGGAATTTCCACATGATATATTTAAAAACAAGAAACCCAACTAATTGTATTACAATTAATTGGGTTAGTATAAGGGTGGATGATGGGATTTGAACCCACGACCCCTGGAACCACAATCCAGTGCTCTAACCAGCTGAGCTACAACCACCGTGTTTTATTTTTTAACGGTTGCAAATATAGTATATAATTCATGAGTTGTGCAATAGGGGGAACGCGTTTTTGCTCTATTTCCTAATTTATTTTACCTTTAAAAAAGCTATTTAAATACTTTTTGCAGGATCGGTTGATCGGAATTATTATAAGTCTTTGGAAAGTAGAATGATGTGAGGTTGGCTTTAAATTGCCAATGAGAAGATACTTTAATAATGGTTTTAAAGCTTACTCTTTTGAATTAACCCACCTTTTTCATTTAAAAGTAAGGAGAATCTGATCAGATCTTCATCACGTATGATGAGTTCATATCCGACTATTTCTTCTTCCCTGATTTCAATTACATTCATCAATTCTCCATGCTGGGCAGCTTTTTCTTTAATGTGTTCCGGAATGGTATGAATGGATAGGTTTCTTTTCAGGTTAAGTAATTTTCCTGTCGTGTCAAAATGTGCAATGTGTTCGCTATCTTCAAGATAAAATATGGCTTCGTAAAAATCGTCAGCATGTAACCATTCCACATTTCTGGAATCACCGAATTTTTCAAAAAATGAATTTTTAACTTTAGTAGGTATGGTGACACTCGTGAATTTCAATATTTTACTTAATATGTTTTTCATGAGGCTTTAAAATTAATTCAGGTTTAGGTCGGTTTATTGGTCTCAGTGGCTTGAACGGATTGCTTGTAAAAATTTCAAACCTTCTTTTCTATAGACGGCAAATCAGATAAATAGTAACGCTTTGGGAAAAGAATTAATTGTTTGGGTTGAATTTTTGATTATACATATATATTACCCGGGTCCTGGCTCTCTTAAGTCTCATCTTAACGGCATCTTCACTAATCCTTAAGGTCTTTGCGATGTGTTTAATGGGAAAGTTTTCCTGATATTTCATTAATAAAAGTACTTTTTCTTCAGGGTGGATCAATTCCAGAATGAACAGCAGATTTTCATAACTTGCTTCTTCGAAATCCGTTTCCGATTCATCGATGATTTCTGGAATCTCATTGCTGTTATTCCAGTCAGGATAGTGAAGTTTCTTTTTAACTCTTAAATAGTCGATGCAATAGTTATATGTAATGGAGTATAACCAGGAAGAAAAGGAAGAGTTACCTTTAAATCCTGGAATTTTTTCGTAGGCTTTTGTTAAAATATCATTGGCAAATTCTTCCGAGAGTTTACTGTCTTTTAAAAAGCTGAAGCATTTGTCTCTTACCTTCTTAAAATAACGTAAATAAAGCAACTCAAATAATTCCTGATTACCTGAATTCATTATAAGGTGAACTATTTCTTCGTCTGATTTTTGTTGATATTTGGTTTTTGATGTCATTAAAAAGTATTGAAAATGAAAAATCTCAAAAAAAAAACAAAAAAATAATTTAAAGATGTGTTACTTCTCCGGAAACCTTCGTCACAATGGTAAATTTGACTGAAAGTTATTTTTATTTCGGTGTAAAAATAGAAATTTATAGAAAGTTTTTAGTTATATTATAAAGTTAATAATTTTAGAGAAAACCAAAATTAAAAATTGAGTATGAAAAGTAAATTAATTATTGCTATTGCAGCAATGGGTATTGCCGTTTTATTTAGCAGTTGTGCTAAAGTTCCACAGACTGAAATTGATGCAGCTACTGCAGCTATTCAGGAAGTAAAAGATGCTGGTGCTGATTTATATGTTCCTGAAGCTTATCAGGCATTGGTTGATTCAATGAAATCAGCAAACGAAAAAGTAGAAGTTGCTAAGGCAAAATGGTTTCCAAACTACACAAAAGCTAAAGAACAATTAGCTGTTGTTAGCCAGATGGCTGTTGACACTAAAGCTAAATCAGAAGCTCGTAAAGTTGAATTAAAAGCTGAAACTGAAGCTATGATTGTTGAAGTAAAAGCTCTTGTTGAAGAAAACAAAGCTTTAATCGCTAAAGCTCCTAGAGGTAAAGAAGGTAAAGAAGCTTTGGAAGCTATTAAAAGCGATGTTGCTGTTGCTGAAACAACTGTAACTGAAGTAGAAGCTCTTTTAGCTAATGGTGATTTGATCGGTTCAAACGACAAAATCAAAGCTGCTAAAGAAAAAGCTACTGCTATCAAAGCTGAATTGGAAGAAGCTATTGCAAAAAAAGGAAAAAAATAGTAACTCCCAGGAGTTAATAATTTGAAATACCCGGGGCTTTTCCCCCGGGTATTTTTTTAATAGGAAAGTGATGGGTTTAGGTAAAAAGAGAATTAAGTGGTTAATTATTGTTTTACTGTCAATTGTATTTATTGCAATCACTGTTTGTGTTATCATTGTATCTCAGAGAGTATTGCCAACTGACGATTTGAGACTTGCCCGTGAAGCAGTTTCAGAAGCCAAAGATGCAGAAGCTAATGTTTATGCTACAAAAATATATAACGAATCAGTACAAATGTATGATTCTGCAATGGTAAACTGGTCTAAGGAAAATTCCAGATTTATTGTTTTTCGTGATTATAGCCGGGTTATCAGCTTTGCAAAACGCTCCAAGAAGAAAGCTGAAGAAGCTGAAGAAGAATCAATTAAGCAATCTGATAGTTTAAGTAAGAATGTTGAAGCCGCTTTTGTTAGTTTGGCGAAGAAAATAGATTTATATAACAAGCTTTTTAAAAACCTTCCACTACCTAAATCAGTTTTCGATGCGCATAATAAATCTAGAATGTTTTTAAGCGAATCAAAGATTGCACATGAGAAAGGAAAACTCAAAGAAGCTGAAATTCTGTTTAAAAAAGCTGATATCTATATTAACCATGCAAATAGCGCTGCAGGAAAGATGTTACGCGATTACTTTAACGACTTTGCAAAGTGGAAAAATTTAGCCAATGATGCAATAAGTGCTTCACGCGATGGAAATAAAGTGATTCTGGTTGATAAAGTAGCACATATATTGTATGTTTATCAGTCTGGAAAAGCTATCCGAAGTTTTGACGCTGAGTTTGGCCCAAACTGGATGGCTCATAAAGAACGAAATGGTGATAGGGCCACTCCGGAAGGAACCTACCATGTTGCCAGCGAGAAAACTCACGGAAGAACGATCTATCACAAGGCTTTATTGTTAGATTATCCGAATGCTGAAGATAGAAGAATGTTTGCCCTTAAAAAGAAAAATGGATCACTTTCGCGGAGTGCAGGAATTGGAAACTTGATAGAAATACATGGAAACGGGGGAAAAGGATTTGACTGGACAATTGGTTGTATCGGTTTGCAAGATCGGGATATTGATGATTTATGCCGTTTAGTTGGACCAGGTACCCGGGTAACTATTGTAGGTTCAATTGAACCTCTTTCGGTCATTACAAATGGAGTTGATTTCTAATTTTTGAACTTTATCCGCAAATAATAGTTACCGCTAATAATTGGCTCATTCAATTGATGTAATAAAAACAAGAGATATGGTTCGTACTTTTTTAATTTATATGGCTTTACTGCTTGTCGGGATAATTTTCTTTGCATCCATGATCCTTTTTGCAATTCCGGCACTTCAGGAGTCTGCATTTGTTTTACCTGGAGTAAGTCAGACGCGTACTGATGATGGCAATGCTGAATCTCAAAGAGTGTCGCTTGATAAAGAAGTACAAAAACTTCAGGTAAAATTGGACAAATTCACTCCGACAAATGCTTATATAATAGTCAATACTTCCGACAATCATTTTTTCTTATACAAAGGGAAACAATTGATTCGGGATGGCAAGTGTTCCACCGGAAAAAACGAACGATTGACATTTAGTAACAGCAAGAAAGAATATGTTTTTCATACTCCTCAGGGAGTCATGCATGTACAAAGCAAACAGCCAGATCCGGTTTGGACAAAACCCGACTGGGCATTTCTTGAAGATGGGCTTCCAATACCGCCCCCGGGTGATGCCTCACGTTATGAAAAAGGTACACTTGGTAAATACAAACTTGTTCTTGGAGATGGTTATATGATTCATGGTACCATTTACAAACGGTTTATGGGGCAGAATGTTACTCATGGATGTATTCGTCTGCTCGACGATGATTTAGAAGTGGTTTATAAAACAATGGAAGTTGGTTCAAAAGTTTATATTTACTAATGATGAAAGATAATTCAGCTGAAAGCTTTGATAGCCTGTTTGTAAAAAAAAGAAATGGCTTAAAGATTTTTATAATCCTGTTTTTTTTGATTTTACTGGCTATTATAGCTGTTTACACTTATTTGACAATCGGTGCTGTTCGTGAACGGATGGAAAAGGCCAAAATGAAGGTCGAAGGCGCAGCTCCAGTTAATGCTTCATTAATCGATTTAATGAAAGATAAAGCCTGGATTGAATCACGTTTGAAAATGGCTTCCAGTGATTCTATCGGCCTGTCAATTGATCTGGAACAACATCTGATCCAATTGGAATTAAAAGGAGTGGTTGTCATGTCTTCGAAGATTCGGGAATCTTCCATTTCCGGCTTTTTTAAACGAATGGATGGAAATGTTTACTTTGATATGTTCGGAAGTCCCTTAACCATTCAACGTTTCGAATCATCGATCGAGAAAAATCCGTTGAGGGTTGTTCAGGCACCTAAAGATACTATAGCCGCCGCCGCAGCTGTTGCAATTAAAAAAGATTCACTCCAGGATAAAAGCGTATATTGGACGGTGAAACTTGATCATGATATTGAATTAAACATCCAGGGAATTGATTCCATTTCAGAAGCTAAGTCAAAATATAAATTGGGTAAAGGATTTGAATTTAAAAGAGATGTGAAGAATATTCTCAATTCGTTCCAACAAATTAAGAAACTTAAAAAACCTAACTATACGCCTGAAATTCTGATCAGTATTCCTGAAAATGAAGCTAAGTCCATACTTAGGGCTTTACCTCGGAATGCTTCGGTCACAATCCGGATTTAGATTTGGATGAAGAGCAGCGAAAAAAAGGAAACCGGAAAAAACATTGCAAAATGCTTTTCCCGGTTTTTTTCTGTAGCTTCTTGTCGGATTTTTCCAAAATAAGATGATTCCGATTCAGATGCTACAGCCAACCTACTTAATAGAGAGTCACCAAAACTAACATAAGAGCGAAAAACAATCCAATAGTATCGCGTTTATCGCGTATTTCAGAATGTGCTTTATGTAATTCTGTTAGTGTTATTTAGACGGTCTATATTCATTAAGTAACCAAGGTTGTATAACATGTATTTTTTTTGATCTGCCTGATGATATTTAGTTTTTTCTTGCCGGAAAATGGCGATTTGTATTCAGCAGATGAAAAACGTCGGATCATTCAGGTTTTATTTGGTTTGGTGCCGGAAAGCGCTGTACTGACCTGATATTTTTTATAATCCGGAATAACTTATTGATGAATTTCTTGCTTGAAATAATTATTCACCGATAAGGTGGTATGCTTTTTACTACTTTTGAACAAAATTGAATCACATGTCACAAATCTTGTTTTATATTATAGTCAGCCTTATAGCGTTTGATTTTATTTTTGATCGAGTTCTCGAATACCTGAATTCAACTCAATGGAGCGATCAGCTTCCGGAGGAAGTAAAAGATATTTACGATGAAGAAAAGTATCGTCAGCAGCAGGCTTACGAAAAGGTAAACTTCCGCTTTTCAAGTATCAGTTCATCATTCAGTTTTGTTTTGATGTTGCTAATGGTTCTGTTGTCCGGATTTGCATTGGTAAACAGTTTGGCTGCTTCGGTTTCCGTTAATCCAATCCTGACGGCGATGGTGTTTTTCGGAGTCCTTTTATTGGTATCCGATCTGCTTACTACACCGTTTTCGGTGTATGATACCTTCGTAATCGAAGAAAAATTCGGCTTCAATAAAACTACTCCCAAAACTTTTGTCCTCGATAAACTGAAAGGCTATCTTCTCGGAGCAATCATTGGCGGAGGTCTTTTAGCTCTGATTATTTACATCTACCAACTTACAACTACCAACTTCTGGATTTATGCATGGCTGGTAATCAGTCTGTTTTCTCTGTTTATGGTGCTTTTCTATTCCAATCTGATTGTTCCATTATTCAATAAACAAACGCCACTTCCTGAAGGAGAACTTAAATTGGCTATCGAAAATTTCTCCGCTAAAGTGGGTTTTAAACTCGATAATATTTATGTGATCGACGGTTCAAAACGTTCAACCAAAGCCAATGCTTATTTTACCGGATTAGGAGCCAAAAAGCGAATTGTTATCTATGATACTTTGATCAACGATTTGACGATCAATGAACTGGTCGCTGTTTTAGCGCACGAAATCGGGCATTATAAGAAAAACCATGTGATTTGGAGTTTATTGTTGGGAATACTTCAAACCGGAATCATGTTGTTCATCTTTTCATTGTTTGTTGGAAGTTCAGAACTTTCTGCCGCATTGGGTGTTCAAACACCGAGCTTTCACATCGGATTGATCGCTTTTGGAATACTGTATTCGCCCATTTCGCTCATTTCAGGATTGGCAATGAATATTTTTTCCAGAAAAAATGAATACCAGGCCGATGCATTTGCTGCCAGGTATTTTGATGCAAACGAACTGGCATTGGCCCTGAAGAAATTATCAGTAAAAAATCTGAGTAACCTTCGTCCGCACCCGGTCTATGTGTTTTTTCATTATTCACATCCGACACTTATCCAACGATTAAGTGCATTGAAAATCAAATAAATAATCAATATTCAATATCGAATACCCAATGTCCAAATATTGAGAATGAGTCAATTGCGACCAAAACT
>JAUXUF010000138.1 GCA_030684645.1 Bacteroidota bacterium
GGATGAATGTCAATCCAAGGATAGGAGATAAACCCCCATTGATTATTACCCGTTTTTATGAGTCAATGGGAATTGGTTTTACGATGAATGATTACCACGCCACTTTAGATGATATAGCAACTGAAGGGAAGCATTATGTCGGATTTTCAACACCAGAAGACGCAGTAGAAAAAATGCAATTTTATTTGAATAACGAAGAAAAACGAAACGAAATAGGAAACGAGGGAAAGAGATTTATGTTGCGTGAGCACACATGGAAACATCGGTTATTAAGTATTTTAGAAGATTATGAAAGGATAAAATGACTATAATTTGTTTTGGTGGCCACGGGTTCCTTGGATCGCATCTTGTTCCGTTGTTGCAAAGAGAGCATGATGTATTTGTTCCACGTTCTGTAGATTGTGACTTGCGTGAACAGATACAGGTTCGTCAATTTCTTCATGATACAAAGCCTGATATCGTTATAAATTTAGCAGCCCTGGTAGGTGGGATAGGATTTAATCAAAGTAGACCAGCAGATCTATTTTATGATAATGCGCTTATGGGCATCATATTGATGCACGAAGCATATAAAGCTGGAGTGAAAAAATTTGTTCAACTTGGAACTATTTGTGCGTATCCTAAAATCACTCCTACACCTTTTAAAGAGGAAGATTTGTGGAATGGTTATCCAGAAGATACAAATGCTCCGTACGGATTGGCTAAGAAGATGCTTCTTGTGCAAGCCCAGGCGTATCGGAAACAATATGGTTTTAATGCGATTTATCTTTTACCCGTGAATCTCTACGGTCCAGGAGATAATTTTAAGGAGGACTCTTCTCATGTCATTCCCGCGCTTATCAAAAAATTTGTTGATGCCAAAAAGCAGAATAGTCCAGAGGTCGTCATTTGGGGGACGGGAACGCCAACAAGGGAGTTTTTGTATGTGGAAGATGCGGCAAGAGCGATAGTCCTTGCAATGGAAAGGTATGATGGTGCCGATCCCGTCAATCTTGGATCGGGGAATGAAATATCAATTAGGGATTTAGCGACCATAATTGGAAAAGAAGTGGGATATGAGGGAAAAATTG
>JAUXUF010000146.1 GCA_030684645.1 Bacteroidota bacterium
AATCGGAATGAATTTCTCCGGCTTCGTGAATCACGAATTAAAAACACAAAGCCAGAGAAATGTTGCAAACCCATGTACTTCCGCTATGTTTTACATGAGAAATTAGCCAAACTCGAGTGAGCGGCTGACTCCAAGTCAGCCGCTCACTATTTTCCATACCAACAAAAAGCCCCACCGAAAAATCCGGCAGGGCTTTTAAATCTATAATTTTTAGTACTTCGGTCTTCCGACTTCAGCCTTCTAACTTTTTTTATTTCACTTCTTCAAAAATAAACACTACTGAACATCAACTAATTATAAACTTATGGTACAAATAAGATACAGATATGCTAATCTATTCTAAGAATCTATATTCCAATCATTGGGTGTAAGGATACAGTTTTGGCCTGCATTGTTCGCTTATACAATTATATAATAAAATGTTAGTCCTGATGATTGGGGTAAGTTTTTGCAATTGTTTCGTTAGGTTGCGAAGATTGTTTGTTATCATCTCAAGTTGTATTTCCCAAATCAGGAAGTAAAAAGATGCCAAATCGGGAAGTAAATCATTGCCAAATCGGGAAGTTTAAATTGAAATGCATCAAATTTTTCTATATTTGCATAAAATTAGTATCACCTAAATTATGAGTGAAAGACCTTATTTATTGCGCGTGTGTGATCAGGAATTACAAATAGCGTTACAATCATCGGGAGCAGTTTTGATTGAGGGAGCCAAATGGTGCGGAAAAACACGTACTGCATCGATTGCAGCAAAGAGCATTTTGTATATGCAAGATCCAGATAATTCGGCATCTTACCAGGCAATGGCCGACACAAAGCCTTCATTGTTACTCAAAGGTGAAGCACCAAGATTAATTGATGAGTGGCAAATGGCTCCGGTTTTGTGGGATGCAGTCAGATTTGAAGTAGATAAAAGAGGAGATGCCGGTCAGTTTATTTTGACAGGCTCTGCAGTACCTGCTGATAACGTAACTGCACATACCGGTACCGGACGGTTTTCCCGAATGTTGATGCGTCCTATGAGTCTATTTGAATCGAATGAATCGAATGGCACAGTATCATTAGGTGATCTGTTTGATGGGAATCAAGCTGTCGAGTCGATGTCGGAATTGTCTATAGAAAAAATAGCTTTTGTTTTATGCAGAGGTGGATGGCCTGCCAGTGTCTTGAAAAATGAAACTTCGGCCTTACGTATGTCAAGAGATTATGTAGAGGCTGTAATTAATCATGATGTGTCACGCGTTGATGATGTGGAAAAAAATCCCGAAAGAGTTCGTTTATTGTTGCGATCTCTTGCAAGAAATGTAGCTACATTGGCCTCAATACAAACCATTAAAAATGATATAGAAGCAACAGACGTTTCAATCTCAGATAAAACAATTAGTTCTTACCTAAATGCGTTACGAAGAATTTTTGTGGTGGAAGATTTGCCTGCTTGGTTGCCGTCAATGCGTTCCAAGTCGGCAATACGCACTTCAGCAAAAAGACATTTTGTTGATCCCTCAATCGCTACGGCAGTGTTGCGAACAAATCCGGATGGGTTGTTGAACGACTTTAATACTTTTGGTTTCCTGTTTGAATCTTTATGCACACGAGATATTCGTATTTATGCGCAAGCGATTGATGGTGATGTGTTTCATTATCGCGATAAAAGTGGATTAGAATCCGATTTGATTGTTCGGCTAAGAGATGGTCGTTGGGCAGCGGTAGAAGTAAAGTTAGGAAACAAACAGATTGAGGAAGCTGCTCAAAATCTAATGGCACTAAAAGCAAAAATTGATGAAGATAAAATGGGACAAGCTTCATTCTTAATGGTCATAACCGGAGGTCAATATGCTTATCGTCGTAATGACGGTGTTTTGGTAGTTCCAATCGGATGCCTGAAGAATTAGGATGTGTAATGTTATATACAAGAACCACTGGAAGGAATACTTGATGCAAAAATCAGGATAATAGGTGGTTTTTGTTTTCTTGACTTTAAAAGGACCTCATTCGATTATTTTCACGCTGTTAACAATCAGTAGGTCAAACCAAACTGCCAGAGTGGTATAGTAATATCCCAGTTCAATGTCATCTTTTACGATAAAAGCTTTATCAATACCTTGGATTTGCTTCAATCCTTTATTTTTTCCACCTACTTCAAACGTGTAATCGCCAATCAGGAAATCAGCAACAGGGGATACAATTACATCATATTTTACTCTTAACTGATTCAGAAAAAACGTTTCTCTTATGTTCCCAGGATTTGAATTGTCGCTGGCCAGACTATAAATCAGATTGGTATTGTCTAAATAGATTTTATCCACTTTGCCTAATCCCCTTATCCCTCCGGTCACATCCCTTAGTTGAGTAATCATTCCGGCTTCTTCAGTAAACAGGCAATAATCGGCAATATTGTTTCGGCTGGCCGAAAGTACTGTGGCGATACTTGTCATATTGGGTTTAAACGGAACGCTTTTCGCAATAATGGCCAACAATTGCTTCAATTTCCTGCCAGTGGACACATTCATTCCTGCATACAACGGAATATCTGTTTCTAACGTCTGGTTCACAATCTGTTGCAATTTCAATTCGAAATTTTCTTCCAAGGCAAACGGATAATACCCGTTTTTTAAATAATCCTCAAAAAGTGGTAACGGATGCTTTATTCCAGGGAGTTCTGCTTTGTGAGCCAGAATATCCTCTAAAGAATACGTCCGGACAGCTATTTGATGGAACAATTGCAAATATTCCCTGAAAGACAAACCTTGCATATTGTACATTACAGCTCGGCGACTTAAATCCGAAGCTCCTTTCTTGATATCCAACACCGAAGAACCTGTAAACACAACATTCAGTTCTGGATGATAATCATATATCAGTTTTAGTTCCTTAGCCCAGTCTTTGTATTTATGTATTTCATCTATAAACAGATTTTTCCCGCCACGCTTTACAAAATCACCAGCTAAATCAATCAGCTTGTTGTCGGCAAAATAAAAATCCTCAGCAGTTACATAAAGCGTCTCAGCAGGATTCAAGTTCTTTTTAATATGCTGTAAAACCAGAGTAGTTTTTCCAACTCCACGTGGACCAATAAGTCCAATCATACGACTTTTTTTTAAGGCGGTGGCTCATTAAATTTAGCCAAAGCGAATGCTCCACGCCGTCATCGTAATGTTCAAATGCGTTGCCGGTATTGTAAGGCGGGTCGATATAAATGCACTTTACTTTTCCGGTGTAATCCTGTTCAAGGGCTTTTAGGACAAGGAGGTTATCGCCATGAATGAGCATGTTTTCGGTGCTTGGGTCGCCGTAGCTGTATTCAGGTTGCTCGATCAGGATTCGTGGTTCGAGTTTTGGCTCTTCGCCTTTGCCAATCCAGGTGAGTTCGAGTTTTTGGAGTTTATTTGGGGTCATATCTGTTACTTGTATAATATTCGTTTTTAGCAAATTAGTATAAAGACTTTGAAAAAGTATTTGCAAAATCAAAAATGTTCGTATATTTGCGCCAGCTCAGTGACCAAACCGTAAGGTTGTAAGCGTTAAAGGAGTAAAGAGACCGTTTAGTAACCCTAAGCGGTTTTGGTTTTTATATAGGCTTCATATTCCTTTAACAACTTCCGAACACTGTGGTCCTGATCAACGTAATAGGCTGTCCAAAGCAAGTAATACTCATCTCTTTCAGTCAATACCGTTAAATAACTTTCTTTTTCATTAAAAATCAAAATACGGGTATCTTTTCTTCTGGTATTTTTCCAAACCAATAATTCGGGATGCGGACAATTTATTATCAAGAAACGAGGGTAACGTATCCGTTCCATTCTTCTAATATCGGGTTTTCTATCCTGTTCATCTTCCCCTTCAGAAGTAATGTGGTAAAATGTACGGTGAACACCATCCTGTAAAGGATATTTGGGAGCAGATACTTTTAAATTGTTGTAATTGGGCTGTGACTTTATAAATTCGTTTACAAATACAGCATAAACCGCTTTGAAATACTCCGCAAAATTGCCATTGTAATCATTGAAATACAGTAGCTCCGGGAAGATTAAGGTTGCTTCTGTACTCATAAAAGATGAATATAACGGGAAGGTTCCCAAATGAATATATTGATTTTCTTTTCCTTTAAAAGCGTTGATTTCAGCAAGGAATACTTTGAGCGATGACGGATTAGCTCAATTATTTCGTTTTTGGCACTGCTTGTATTTAAGCCCCTATTAATATATGAAATGGCACCGGTAAGTAAATCGGCCAATTGTATCAATTCTACTTCGTGAGAGCGAACCTGTTGTACCTTTTTAATAATGCTTTTTGAAAAGTCGTATTTGTCGTTACGCAATACCTCTTCCAGCTTATGAACCTTATCTGTACTTCGTGTATCTTTAATGTCGATGTAAATATTATGGCCGTATTCGGGATTGAGAATGGCTTTAAGCATACTGAAATACATTTTGTAGTAAAATGTATCGTGCGTATGTCCATAGGATTTATAGTCGAGTTTCGATTTATCGGGAACTACCAATACTCTGAACGAAAGATCGTCGTCTGCAAAAAAGTAATCTATAACATCTTTGAAAAAAGAGAGTTTGCTTTTCGAAATTTTGTTCCATTTCATTTCGTAGTATGCCCTGTTATCTTTCGGATTTTTTTTGTGTTTAGGAATTAAGTTGTGTTTCTTTTTTAATTCAGCAATGCAGTTGAATATTTCATCCTTTTTTGCCGCCGGGCAATAAACAGCACCTAAAGCCATAACCGATTCCTTGTCATTTTGTAAATGACAACTTTCATCGCAATAGATATTTATTAGCTCTCTCATTTATACGATATTCCATTTAATGGTGAACAATTCTTTAATTTCAGTTTTTTGTTTCAGGCGTTTTTCGATGTCGGTCAATAAATCTTCTTTTTTCTGATCAATCAAATCTTGTGCTTCGTAAAGTGACATTCGTTTTTCGCTGCGTTTCTTTTCGAGTTCTTTAATATGTCGCTGTGCTTTTACTTTCTGCTCCAGGTTCATCATTTTTTTTGCTTCCGATTTCCGGAGTTTTATTTCTGCATCCAAATCCTCAATTTCACGCGACAAACTGATTTTCATATCATCAGCCCATTGGTCGAGCTTATCCATTTCTGTATCGAAGAAATCACGATTCCGGTTGATATTTTCATTTAAAATTATTCCACGTTCCTGCAAACTGATCTCTTCAAACCTTGACTTTTGTTCGTCGGTAAGATAGATAGAATGGTCGGAAACCTCAGCTGGAAGTGAAAAAAACTGTTGGGATGTCTCGGTATCAATTATTGCCCCATCGTCAGTTTGATTGGCAAATATGATATAATCCTCCTCCTCGAATGAGGAGATTGTAAAATATGTAACCTT
The DNA here is from genome assembly GCA_030684645.1 of Bacteroidota bacterium. Taxonomy (GTDB): domain Bacteria; phylum Bacteroidota; class Bacteroidia; order Bacteroidales; family Prolixibacteraceae; genus Aquipluma. The sequence goes on from JAUXUF010000146.1 coordinate 5,357, forward strand.
CAACCAGCCCGATTTGCCGACCAAGTTTTTCAATACAGTTATTTGTTTCGGGGTGTTGGTATAATCAAATATTAACTGCTTAACAGGCGTATTTGCCTGTCTGCAAGTTTCAAGTATTCTTTTGGCTAATGGATGACCAATGCGATAAATGTTAGTATCATCAGGAACCGGAATGTCGGATTTTCGTTGACCAAGTTTCGGTTTCAATATGATGTATGGACCCGGATGGATTTTTTCGCTTTCGAATGGATTTTTATTGAGTTTGAAAGAATATTCGTCATTACTGAATGATGCGTAATCTTTCAAATAATATTGGGTAACCTTCCAAAGATGTTGCTCAAAAAGATTAAGATATCCCTTTGTTTCCTCAAAACTCACCTTTAGTTTCCGGATTACTTCCTGATCAACGTTCTCCAGTAATTTATTTCGCGTTTCCCGGTATCGATCAATCTTTTCGGAATGCAATTCTTCATCCAGTTCGTCAAATCGTTGTTGAATAGTTTCATTGTCGCGACATTCCAAAAGAATTTTTGCAATGCGTTTTTCAAAATCAACACCGCTTCCGATGGCTCCCAATACTTCATCACTGGCACCAAAAACTCCATCGAACAACTTGAATTTGTCGCGTAATAACTGGTAAACCCGTTGATCTGCGGCATTGGCCTTGTTCAGAAAATTAACCACAACAACATCATGTTTTTGACCGTACCGATGGCAGCGGCCAATCCTTTGTTCTATTCGTTGTGGATTCCAAGGTAAATCGTAGTTTACAACCAATGAACAGAATTGCAGGTTAATTCCTTCGGCAGCAGCTTCTGTGGCAATCATTATTGTGGCTTCATCCCGAAAATTATCAACTAATGCAGCGCGTTTATCGGCTGTGGGTGAACCGGAAATCCGGTCAGTACCTTTGTGTTTTATCAACCAATTTTTATAGATTTTCTGTGATTGGGCATCGTTATTTGTTCCATTGAATAGAATAACTTCACCTTCATAACCACTTCCCCTGGCGTTCAGCAGGTTGTATATAAATTCCTGTGTTCGTCTGGATTCAGTGAATATCAAAGCCTTTTTATTAGCTCCAATTTCACTCAATGTCTCAAAGCCTCTTTCAAGGGCTGTGAAAAGTTTGTCCGCCTTGGTGTTTTTCTTTATATTGTAAGCCAAATCACGGAACTCAATCAAATATTCAATTTCCGATTTTATTTCATCAATTTCCGCTTCTGACAATTGTTCAACTTCATCGACAATTGTATCAGCTTCGTCCTCATCCGGCCACTCCTCTTTTATTTCTTCAAATTCTTCAAAATCTTCGGCAACTACATTTTCAAGGTTATTGTCTGTAATCAGTCCTTCCAATCGGGCAACCAATGATGAGAGTGTGCCATGAATTGCATAAGATGATGAAGCCAAAAGCTTCCGTAGAATCAATGTCATCAATTGTCGTTGAGAACGAGGTAAGGCATATAATTTATCCCGTTGAAGATATTCGCTTACCCCATTGTAAAGATTTTGTTCATCTTCGGTAGGATAGAAATCTTCAACCAATGCCCGTCGTTCTGTATATTCAATGTATCCTAGAACCTGACGGCGGAGAGTGCGCTGACAAATGGGGATTAATCGTCTGCGAAGTTCTTCATAGTTTTCTTCATCAATCAGACGGGAAAATTGGCTTTTAAAGCTCTTTAAATCTCCAAAAATATAATCATCAATAATGCTAACCAGACCATACAATTCGAGAATTGAATTTTGCAATGGAGTAGCAGTCAGCAATACCTTTTTTCGTTCATGGATTGCATTCTTTATTGAACTACCGATACGGTTTGAAGATTTATATACATTTCGCAAACGGTGCGCTTCATCAATGATAACCAAATCCCATTCAGTAAGTTTGACATATAGTTCTTTGTTTCGGGCAAACTGGAAAGAACAAATGACGATGTTTTTATTTGTATCAAAAGGATTGAAATGGCCTTTTTTGAGCTCTTCATTAAACGACTTGTTTTCCAGAATCAATGAAGAGAGAAAAAATTTATCTGCAAGTTCCTGACTCCATTGTTTCCGTAAGTTAGAGGGGCAAATGATTAGTAATCTTCGTTTTCTTTCAGCCCATTGTTGAGAAAGAATAATACCCGCTTCAATTGTTTTCCCCAAACCTACTTCATCAGCTAACAAAGCTCCTTTTGAAAGCGGAGATTTGAATGCAAAAAGAGCAGCATCAATCTGATGTGGATTTAAATCAACCTGGGCATCCTGAAGTGAAGCGGTCAGCTTGCCAATATCATTAGCTGACCTGCGTTTCAAAAGGTCGTACGAGAAATATTTTGCGTGATAGGAGGTTAATTGCATTATAAAAGCGGTCTTTCTATCTTAAAATTAAAAAAACCAAAATAGCCAAATAAATGCACTAAATTTTGGAATTGGTAAATTTAGAAAAAACGAACCTATTTATTGATAATAAAATGAATTGATTTTTAGACGATTTGGAATCGTATTTTGATTTTACAAGAAACATCACAATAATGCGTACCTGTTTCTTTTGTACATACTAATGGAGATTTATATCTGACATTATCAATTCATCGAAACTTTGGCCTGAACCCAAATTGTGGAAACGATTGATTCGTCTTTTTTCTTTATTACCATATAACAAGAAAGGCCGTCCCAAATTTGCTTTGAGACGGCCTTCTAAATTGAATTGGCTATATATATGGGAACTAAACTCTTATTGATACAATTGTTTGTATAGTTCTTTTAAATCAGGTGACAGGATAATTTCAGTCCTGCGGTTACTGGCACGTCCTTCGGCAGTGTCATTGGTTTGTACCGGGTGAAACTGGCCTTTACCTGATGCGGTGATACGGTTGGGATCAAAGCCATAATCAGTGGTCATAATTCGTAAAATGGATGATGCCCTTGATGTGCTAAGGTCCCAGTTGTCTTTAAATAGTTTTGTTTTAATTGGAACATTATCGGTGTGGCCTTCAATCACCACAGTAATGTCGGGAGCGCTTCCAAGTACCTGTACAAGAGATTTTAACGCTTCTTTTCCTTTAGGATCAACAACATCGCTACCCGATTTGAATAACAACTTTTCCTGAAGTGAAACATACACGTTTCCGTCTTTAATGTAAACCGATAGCTCATCAGCTTTATAATTCATCAATGCAGCGGATATGGTATTTTTAAGTTTCAGCATGACATCTTTTTGCGATTGAATGATATCCTGAAGGTTTTTCAACCGTTTGGCCTGATCGGCAATGGTCATTTTTGATTGGCTCGAAAGTGACTTCAGATCATTTGCAACCGAAGCATTTTCGTCCGACAAGGATGCATTTTTATTCAGCAGAGATGCTTTTTCAGCTTTCAAATTATTTACATTCAGCTTACAATCAGTGAGTTAGGTATATGCAAATGCGCTGTCTCTTTGCAACTTGTCAACTCGGGCCTGCGAAGCCTTAAATTTTTTACCTGATACGCATGATGTCAATGAAAGGGTGATAATTAAAGCCATGAATGCCAGGAATTGAAATGTTCTTTTCATTTTGTATTTTTTAAGTGTATAATAATGTTTTGTTGATCAGTGTTTTACAATTGTCTGATCGACTCTGCAAAGTTCATTACCTTCGCTATAATAAACCTTACACAATTCCGTTAATGATTTATATAAATCACAGATTTGAGCTCCTGATTGTGGTCAAAAATGCGTTTTATGCCGGTTTTTTAATTTTTATAATACCTTTACTGAATGCGAAAACTAATCATGTATGTATTATTTCTCCTGATTCCAGCAGTAAATAATGCCCTTGTTACTGAATTTGATAAAGAAAAAACAATCGAAATTGATACCTATTCACTTGTAAACCTGGCTGATACAGGATTGACAAGAGATGTATTCGATCTTGCAGTCAAAGGATTGCGAAAACTTGATACCAATCATAAATTACAGAATCCAAACATTGTAACCATTGCCGATTATTCTCAATCATGCAATAAAAAGCGTTTATATGTTATAGATCTGAAAAATAAGAAACTACTTTTTAACACTTATGTAGCACACGGACGAAATACCGGTGATGAGTATGCCAAATCGTTCTCGAACGTGGAGGGTTCTCTGAAAAGCAGCCTTGGTTTTTATATTACCGAAAATCAAATAGTTGGCTCACATACCGGATTTGCATTAACGATAAAAGGCGTTGAAAAGGGATTTAATGACAATGCCCGCAAGCGTGAGATCATTATTCACTCGGCTGATTATGCTACCGAAAAATTCATTAAAAAGAATGGACGACTGGGCCGAAGTTTCGGTTGTCCTGTTCTTCCGCCTGACCTGAACAAACCAATTATTGAAACCATTAAAGATGGAACTTGTTTGTTTATTTACAATCCCAGCGACTCATACATCTGTCAGTCAACCTTACTTAATTAACCCGTACACATCAGGAAGAAAAGTAACTTTATTACCAGCCACAGTTACCGGTACATAAATAATAAAGACCGGTATTTTTTTTGGCAGTTTTATAATCTTCGATTCGGTATTTTTCTTTCCGGTCTTTAATTTATCTATATCAATCTTGCCCCGGAGCATAGCATCAGCCAGTTCAAAAGGTTTTTCCAGCCGGATGCAGCCATGACTCAGAAACCGGAAATCTTTTTTGAATGCCTCCGGATTGCTCGTAGCATGTAAAAATATGCTGAAAGGATTTTGCAGATTGAATTTCAGGACCCCCAGTGAATTATCGGAACCAGTAGATTGACGGAAAAAATAGGGGAAGTTCTTTGCCGTGTAACTGTTCCAGTCTAATTCCGAATCGTTCAACACATTGCCCTTTCCGTCAACTACATCAAAATTATGCTGCTCAAGGTAGTTGGCATCCTTTTGTATTTTGGGTAAAAGTTCTTTAACCGCAATATCAAAAGGCACATTCCAATGTGGGAAAGTAACAATACTCGTAATGTAGGATGAAATAGTAGGAGTGGGGTTTGTTTTTTTTCCCGGCACCGTGCGCATTTTGAGGGCGGGTAAACTGTTTTTATAATAGGTTGCCTCAGCTTCCGGAATGTTTACTAAAATATACTCCGGATGATGATTCGCCGTGAGATACTTCCGGTAGTTCATGGCAAGAAGTACTGTTTTGTATTTGACCGAATTTTTATCCGGGATTGAATCGTGCATGAATTTTTTCAACACAAGGTAATCAGGATCTTTACAATCGAATGTTGAAACCAGATTTGAAACCGATCCTTTGTGTTTTGAAAATATTAACTGGAAAATATAAACCGAATCCTGTGGAATATTCACTTCATCATACTCAAAAAGAATGTTGTTTTGCTGATGGTATTTGATAAAATTTAAAACCAGTACTGTCAATTGCCGGTCCGTTTTTTCTTTCAAAAAATTGTCCATCTTTTTAAAATTCAGTGACAATGCACTACGAATCTGTTCGGTTTGAAGTTTATCCGAAACAAAGTCAGAATTATCGGTTGACTCAATCGCATTTAGCCATTCGTTTGCCCTTTTTATGTCCTTACGCGACGTAAGCCAAAATAAAGGTTCATTATAAGTGGCATAAAATTTCTGAACCATTAAAGAGTCTTCCTTCCTGAAATCTGCTTTTTTATCTGGTCGTAGCGCAAAACTATTTGCTGCGAAACAACTGAATATGAAAAACAAAAGGAGATTCTTATTTAAAGCAATCCATTTTTTATGGGTTGAGTTGAGCATATCAGTTTATCAGTTTGTGATTGATTTATTACATTGCAAAAATGAGAATCAAAAGTCTGTATTGCCTTACACAATTTCAGAAATAAGTTACATTAATCACATGTTTCTTTCTACTCCCGAAACAGAAAACTTTATTTTCAATTTGTCAACCCTATTTGAAAAGTTATACATTCGATTTTTACCTTATTACCTTTAAACGAAACACCACCTGTTCTCTTTGGCGGAAAACCCCACTTGGGTAGCTTGCTATTATTGCTGTTAATTCTATTCTTTAATTATTTTATATGTTTCGACTTTACTTTTCTCGCTCTTCAATTTCCGCAAATATGTCCCTTGTTCCAGTGAGCTTAGATTCAGACGATTTTCAGTTTTCGATAGTTTACCTGTTTTAATTCTAACCCCGAAAATATTGACTAATTCATAATTGAAGTCATCTTTATCTATCTTATTTATAAATATCTCTTTCTGGAAAGGATTTGGGAAAATGGTTGTTTTGCCTGTATTCGTGGAAATACTCTTGTTACCTGTTACTTGTCCAATGCCAATTCTATAAACTGCACCAAAAATGGTTTCGTGTTTCTTTAAAGTGTCCATTAATATTTCAACATTACAATCGCACACCATTATATATACTTTCAGAAGATAAGGAGTTATCGCTGTCGGGAATTCTTGTTTCATCAAATAAACCTTAAAATCACTAAAGATCTTGTTTGATATAAAATTGTTTGATACAATTAGACTGTCTCCTTGGGTGTGGAATACTCCGGTATTTGAGTCTTCTATTAAAACTTGAAGTGAATCTTCATAAAAGGGAATTTGTCCTTTTACATGTAATGACATTAAGATTACAATCAATAATAGAAATGATTTTAAGTTTCTCATGGCTGTTTTTTTAATTTAAACATAACATCCAAATATACGAAGGGCGGAAGTTTTTCGATAAACTTCCTACGAAGGATTGTTTTCACCCCGGGTACCCGGGTTCCTGCCAATGAAGCAGAAACCCCCGACTTAGGGGGATTTTGTTGTTGTGGGTTAGTGCCTTCTATTTTACATTATTGATGCCAATTACTGTCATCAAGAGAAAATCCAAGCTTTTACTATAATCTAAATCTTCGTACTCTAACCCAAGTTTTTCTATGTTCGAATAATAGTTTTTGATCTTATTGAAGTAGTTCTTTTCTAATTGAACTGAAGTGGCTATTTGTCCAATCTTTTCAATTAAAAACCATTTCTCCATTAATCGTGCTGTTCTCCCATTTCCATCCTGAAAGGGATGAATTTTAACAAACACTAAGTGAATTAATGCAGCGTAATAAAAAACTTCAAATGGATTTAAATCCTTCTTAATTAGTAAGTCAATATCTTCGAATAATTTGTCCATTTCTCTTTTCACAATTTCAGGTCCTGCCGCAACGTATTCAATTTTATCATCGCTATTAATTACAAACATTGGATTTGTCCTGATTAGACCTTGCTGGCTTTTTGGAAGAAATTTCGAGCTTAGAATGGAATGAGCTTTTTGAACGTTTTTAAGATTCAATTCGTGATTGTCTATAAAATCATATGCTGCATACAAGTCGTCAGCTTTTCTGGTATAATCGGGTCTAAATTTGACGTTTAGAAATTTGTGCTTGAAATAACTATCGAAGTCAATGTTTTCCCCCTCAATCTTAGAGGAATAAACAGACGAAACAGATTTATAAAATTGAAAATAGTCAACTGGCATCTCGATTTTCTCAACCCTATCTAATTTATCTAAAGGAGATTCATTCACTTTATTAGTGAAGTCTTCAAGAAGTTGTGAAGTCAATATTTTAAATTCCATAATAAGTTGTCGTTTATACAAAGATAACTTTTTCTGTTACTCAACTCTCAATGCAAATTCCACTCTGATGATGAGCGCTCCAGGCATTACCGCTAACGTAGGAAGCTACACGCAGGGGCGGATTGCGGGCGATTTCCTGTCAAGCCGAAAAGCAGCCTGAGCGGAAAGATACACACCGAAAACCACTGCTGCCGCACTTGCGGGTAGCTGATGTTGAACTAAACCTCCTTTGGAGGCGGGTTCGTGACATCCGTGTTTTGTGCAACATGTTGCCATTATCTTTAGCCCATCATTTATAAAAATTAAAGATATGAAAAAAAACAAGATTCGGCATTTGATGT
>JAUXUF010000159.1 GCA_030684645.1 Bacteroidota bacterium
TCCCCAACAAAGGCTTCGGTAATATCCTTAAAAGAAGTATAGATCACATTGAATAAGGGCAATCTTTTGAACCAGCGGGCAAACCATTTTTTTATAGGATCTGTTACGAAATTGGTAACAACAATTCCTACCACAATCAGAATCACCAGTACTGACAGGATGCCCAGTCCGGGGATATAGATCGGCTTGCCGGCCTGATCCACCCAGATCACGTCACTTAAATTAAGCGCATAATCAACCTTGGAAACCGCCCAGTAAATAAAAAATAATGCAGCCGCGATAGGCAATATAACCAGTGCACCTCTCACCAGGTAATTAAATAAAGCTCTGACTATCCTATTCATAATAATATATTCGTTTTACCCGCTGTGAAATACCCGTAAGCACCTCATACGGAATAGTATTCAACTGTTCTGCGATATATTCCACCCGTATAATTTCATTGAACACGATCACCTCATCCCCTTCTGCCGCATGAATACCGCTGATATCAAGCATACACATATCCATGCAGATCGTACCAATGGTTGGCACCTGCTTACCTCTGATGATCATTTTACCGACCCCGTTGCCGAGACCCCTGTGATAACCATCCGCATAACCGATCTTTACCGTAGCGATCGTACCACCCAGGGGCATTTTTCCTGCCCTTCTATAACCTATTGTATCGCCTGCAGGGATCTTTTTGATCTGTGAAATGCTCGTTTTCAACGAAGTTACTGTTTGTAGCGGAGACTTTTCAGGAAAGGCCGAATCTATTCCATACAATCCTATGCCCAGGCGCACCATATCAAAGCGGGCCTGGGGCCAGCGGCTGATCCCTGAGGTATTTGCCAGATGCCGCATAAAAGGGTAGGTAAGGCTTCCGCTAATCCTGTCAGAGAGCTTAACAAAAAGTTCGATCTGCGCTGAGGTAAAATTATCATGCTCCGGATCTTCGCTGGCAACCAGGTGAGAAAAAACGCTCTGTACACACATTACCTTCGACACGCTCAGAAATTCAAGCAGTTCTTCCATTTCTGTTTCCATAAATCC
>JAUXUF010000165.1 GCA_030684645.1 Bacteroidota bacterium
ATTCATCGGCCGACTTGATCCGCTTCAAAGGAGTGAGCACCGAGATTTCAATCTCCAGCTGGCTGATTTCATCGGGCTGGACCGGACTGAACCGATGGTCTTGTGTTGCTGCGGCAATAGCCATCGATTGTACCATCTTCCAAAGAGGCTGGTCTGGTTCGAAACGGCCAATACAGCCCCGCAAAATGTGATTTTTGTTTATAGTTACAAATGCACCGCACGAAGTTTTTACTGTTGCGCTCAGTTTGTCCGGATTAATTTCCGGGATAGTTCCCTTTTGGAGGTATTCGGTAATGGTTTCACGGGCAAGCTTTAACAGTCTCTTTTTATCCTCATTGCTGATCGAAAATTCATTCGGTTGATTTTTCCCTTTCCCTTGTGTAAACGATATGGCATAATACCCGACAACCCGCTCCTTGTCGCCATAAGTTGTATCGCCCGAGTTTTTATATTGAAGCAGGTCAACCGATATTTCGGGCATTTGTTCGGTCATGTAAAGCAAAGTGAGCACCGAACTCCATCCGCATAAACTGGTCACTAATCCAGGTATGTTTTTATTTTCGTTACCGTCGAGTGCAGCAATCAACTTCGCAGCCTTGTTGGTCTGAATGGCTTCCGCCGTCAATTGGTCAACTTTTCGGGCATCGTTGTAATCAGGATAATGAGAAAAGTCGCTGCTGATCACAAAGAGGTTCTTTTCATTCAGGTACGGTTTGAAAATCGCAGCCAGCTTTTTGGCAGTTTCAGCCGTAGAGGAACCAATGATTACCGGCACAATCTTAAAATCGGTATGCATATGGTATTGCAAAAACGGGAGTTGCACTTCGAGACTGTGTTCGTACAAATGTGCTTCGGGGTAACATTTCAGGAGCTTGTTTTCCGCAACCAATTGTTTGGCAAGTTCCATATCAACTTTTACAATGCCCAATGGAGTTTCGAAATTCCCTGAACAATAAACCGAGGCTCCGGAGAAAGTACTGGTATGACTTGAGCCAATGATAAAAATCCGCTCAAACTTACGGTTGGGATCAATTTGGTTGTAGGCCGAAGCAGCTACGCCTCCGCTAAATACATATCCGGCATGAGGAACCAGGATTGCCAGCGGTGTTTGTGCAGCTTTTTTTTGTACAGATTTAGAAAACATCTGCTGCAATTGATTTTTCAGATCTTCAGGTTTATCGGTGTAAAATCGCCCGGCTGCATAAGGTTTCCGGTTTTGCAAGGTTTCCTGGGAGGAACCTTTTGCGGTATATAAACCTACCAATACCGCGATGATTAAATGTTTCGCTTGCATGGCTAAATACTTTAATACAATAAAATTACGACATCTTTGGCTAAATTAAACGGTTTAAATTTTGGGATAAAGGTCAACTTTAATATCTCTTGCAGGCCAATCCACTGCAATAAAACTTTGCCTGCTTTATATTACTTTTACGAATCACAAAAAGATACAAAGTGAGCCAAAAATTACTTCTGATCACACCTCCTTTTACCCAGCTGAATACGCCTTACCCAGCAACGGCTTACCTGAAAGGTTTTTTAAATACACAAAATATTTCGTCGTACCAGTGCGATCTGGGTATTGAAACGATTCTGGCGTTGTTTTCTGCGGAAGGTCTGAAAGCTCTTTTTCAGGAAATTGAAATCCTTAAACCTGAACTTTCAGCCAACAGTCAACGGATTTTTAATATGCGCGAAAGCTATATTCAGACCATCGACCAGGTGATCGCTTTTTTAAAGGAAAAGAATGTCGTACTGGCTCACGTGATTTGTGAAGGAAACTATTTGCCCGAAGCTTCGCGGTTTGCCCAGACCGAAGATCTGGAATGGGCTTTTGGAACGATGGGCACACGCGACAAAGCCAAACACCTCGCCACGCTTTACCTTGAAGATTTATCTGACCTGATTGTGGAAGGCATTGATCCGCATTTTGGATTCAGCCGCTATGCCGAACGCCTTGGACGATCGGCTGCAACATTTGACGAGATTGAAGCCGCACTGCTTGCTACGGAAAGTTTCATCGATCAGATATTAATTCGTTTACTCCGGAAGAAAATCGAACTTTGTGAACCGACACTGATAGCTATTTCGGTTCCTTTCCCCGGAAATCTATACAGCGCTTTTAAATGCGGACAATGGATCAAACAGCATTTTCCGGAGCTGCAAATCGTGATGGGCGGCGGTTTTGCCAATACCGAACTGCGCTCCCTGACTGATCCCCGGGTTTTTAACTACCTCGATTTTATTACCCTCGACGATGGCGAAGCTCCCATGTTGAACCTGGTTGAATACCTGGACGGAAAACGAAGCAAAGCCGAACTGAAACGGACTTTTGCTCTCGAAAACAACGAAGTGGTTTACCTGAACGGTTCCACACAGGCCGACTTTTCACAATTCGAGGCCGGAACTCCTGATTATTCCGATTTTCAGCTGGACAGTTATCTTTCGGTGATCGAAATTGTGAACCCGATGCACCGCCTGTGGAGCGACGGTCGCTGGAACAAACTCACCCTGGCACACGGCTGCTACTGGGGTAGGTGCACCTTTTGTGATACCTCGCTCGATTACATTCGCCGCTACGAACCCAACGCCGTGCAGGTTTTGTGCAACCGAATCGAAGAAATGATCCGCCAAACCGGGCAAATCGGCTTTCATTTTGTGGACGAAGCAGCTCCTCCGGCTTTGATGCGGGCTCTGGCTTTGGAAATTATCCGCCGGAAACTCACCGTCGTTTGGTGGATCAACATCCGGTTCGAAAAGAGCTTTACTTACGACCTATGTTTGCTACTGAAAGAATCCGGGTGCATTGCGGTTTCCGGAGGTTTGGAAGTGGCTTCCGACCGGCTGCTGGGAATGATCAACAAAGGCGTGAGTGTTTCGAAAGTAGCGAAGGTAACCGACAATTTCACCCGTGCCGGAATCATGGTACATGCCTACCTGATGTATGGTTTTCCCACTGAAACTGCGCAGGAAACCATCGATTCGCTGGAAGTGGTCAGGCAATTGTTCGAAGCCGGAGTGATTCAATCCGGTTTCTGGCACCAATTTGCGATGACGGCTCACAGTCCGGTTGGGCTGAATCCCAGCCAATTCAAAGTAAAAATTGAAAATGAAAAACCGGGAACTTTCGCGAATAACGATTTGATTCACAGCGATCCCTCAGGAGCTGATCACGAACTTTTCAGCGAAGGATTGAAGAAATCACTTTTCAATTACATGCACCGCATTTGCTTCGATTTCCCTCTTCAGGATTGGTTCGACTTTAAAGTGCCGCGAACCACGGTTGCGCCAAAATTTATTCAGGAAGCCATTGATCAGCAGGAATATGAACCGGCCAGTCCAAACGCTAAAATAGTCTGGCTGGGAGGAACCCCATCCATCAGGAATTTCACTAAAAAGAAAAAGAACCAATCCTTCGAAATGGCGGAACTCACCTTCAGCAACAAAAAGCACGATTTGGTGATTCAGCTCAAACAAAAGGAAGGCCAGTGGTTATTTGAGCAAATCCCGAAACTCTCGGCCAACAATCCGGTGCAAATCACATTTGGCGAACTCGAAAAAAGCTTCGAACAACACACTGGCGAAGATTTTGTACTCTTCTGGAATAGCCCGGTTGTGAAGGAATTGAGAGAAAATGGATTGCTGATGTTGTAAGACTATTTTTACCACAGAGAACACTGAGGAAACACAGAGATAAAATGAATTTCCCAAATGCCAATTTACTAAACTATTAAGCAAACTTTTAAAACTCTGTGATCTCTGTGAATTACTCCTTTTTTACTCTGTGGTTAATTTTTCTTTTTTACCACATAGAACACAGAGGAAAGCACAGAGTTTTTCCTGACTTGAAATTTGGAACCTGGAATTTGGAACTTCATTCCCTGCAATTCTTGTGAAATGCAAATACTTCATGTATTTTTGCTGCCCATCGAATTTAATTGAAAATCATGACCAAACAGATAGTTGTCAGCGGCATCAGGCCAACCGGAAATTTGCACCTTGGAAATTATTTTGGCGCGGTGCGCAGCTTTTTAAAAATGCAGGAGGATTACAACTGCTATTTTTTCATCGCCGATATTCATTCGCTCACCACACACCCAACTCCGGGAGACCTTCAATCGGGCGTAAAACAGGTGCTGGCCGAATACCTGGCTTGCGGCATCGATCCGGAGAAAGCAACGATTTTTATTCAGAGCGATGTTCCTGAAGTTTCTGAACTTTATGCGTTCCTGAATATGAACGCCTATCTGGGCGAGCTGGAACGCACCACTTCATTCAAGGAAAAAGCACGGAAACAACCCGAAAATGTAAATGCCGGATTGCTGACTTATCCGGTTCTGATGGCCGCAGATATCATTATTCACAAAGCGCAATTTGTTCCGGTGGGTAAAGATCAGGAACAAAACCTGGAAATGGCCCGGAAGTTTGCCGGGCGTTTCAACCGCATGTACAACTGCGAACTGTTCCCGTTACCGCAACCTTTTACCTTCGACGGTGGCGACATGATCAAAGTTCCGGGACTGGATGGCAGCGGAAAGATGGGCAAATCGGAAGGAAACGGTATTTTCCTTTCTGAAGACCCAAAAGACATCCGCAAAAAGGTGATGCGTGCCGTAACCGATGCCGGTCCAATCGAGCCCAACAGCAAAAAAACGGAAGCTGTCGAAAACCTGTTTACCCTGCTAAAAATTGTATCAACGCCTGATGTGGTATCTCATTTCGATGCGGCTTACAACGATTGTAGCATTCGTTATGGCGATCTAAAAAAACAACTGGCCGAAGACATTATTGCTTTTACATCGCCGATCCGCGAGCGGATTCTGGAAATTCTGAAAGATGAAGCTTATTTGGGCAAAGTGGCCCGAATGGGCGCTGAAAAAGCCCGTGAATCAGCTCAGAAAACACTCAATGAAGTCAAAGATGTGATTGGGTTCAGGAGATTATTCTAGTCCGTAGAAAATACAAGCAAAATATACTTTTTAATACCAGGGTTTCACTCGAAGTGGAACCCTGATATTATTTTTAGATCTTCACGTCTGTATAAATCATATGCCTATTTTTTTAGAACAACATCCCCAAAAGAACATCTTCAGGAAAATTATGCAACTTGAATAATTCATTCATTCCCGAAATTGCAGATTTGACTGTTTCAAAATCATGTCGGTTACCTACTAATGCTTCTGAAATTTTTATACTTAATTCTTCTGGCATGGCCCCTGAAAGAGAAACTTCTACCAACAGTCCTTTCTCAACAAGCAGGTTGATGTGAATTTCACCGTTTTCAGTTTCTAGCTTGTTGGTAAAACGGTATCGGGGCGAGTAGCCAAAAATCCAGTTCCAGGTTTGATATTTTTCAATGCTCAGCTTTTGGATGGCTTCGTTGTCGGCTTCCGTTGGTTCATAAACTTTAGACTCCGGGATATTTTTTCTGATTTCGGTGAATAAGAAATCTTTGAAATCCCCAACAGACAATGGATTTGGAAGGTAATTCGCAATATTGGTCACTTCGCTTCGTTTGGATTGAACCGCTTTGTCTTCGAATTTCGAGAGATCAGCTTTCAGCGCTCCTTTTAAATCTTCCAAATGACTATCGAATAGTAAAGTACCGTGGTGCAAAACGCGATTTTTATGAATATGCTCGGCATTTCCGGAGATTTTCTTTCCTTCTATCAGCAAATCGTTCCGACCGGTGGTATAGGCTTCAACACCCAGTTTTTTCAGTGCTTCCACAATTGGAACAGTAAATACGTTAAAGTTGACTTCCTGGATTTTAGCTACATTCCGGATAAACGTAAAATTCACATTTCCAGGATCGTGGAAAACGGTTCCGCCACCCGAAAGCCGCCGTGCAACCGGAATCTGGTTCTTTTGCACAAATTCGTGATTGATTTCGGCCAGAGCGTTCTGATGTTTGCCAACCACCACCGAAGGCCGGCTGCGCCAAAGCATAAAAAAATCTTCCTGAAAGTTCTTCAGGAAATACTCTTCGGCCGCCAGATTAAAATACGGATCGGTATTCGATTGATTGAGACAATAGGTGATCATGTTGGCAATAATAACAAAATTGAACCACAATAGACTTATGGGACACTAAGAAGGAAGGAAAAATTCTTAGAGATATTCAAAATTAAACCTTTAAGGCATTCCTAAACCATGAAAGCGGATCAAAAGATTGCATACCTGTCTGATAATAATAGATCAGTTCTAAATTTCCTGCCGCAGACCACGAAATGCCACCATCTTTTGGATTTGCTCATCCCATAAACGAAGCTTCAACGACCTCAGGCTCATCATGAAGGTGACCGGTTTTACTTCATTGAAAACCGGGATTTCGCGGTAACATTTGGACAGGTAATAATTGGGTATGCGTGCATTCAGGTGGTGAATATGATGGAAGCCGATATTGCCTGAAAACCATTGCAACAGTTTCGGAAATTTTACAAACGAACTTCCTTTTAGAGCCACTGTGCGGTAATTCCAGTCTTTATTCCTGAACCAGGCGACATCTTCGTACTGGTGTTGAAGATAGAATAACCACAAACCGGAAATAGCAGCGATCCACAAGATCAAAAGCTGAACAATCAGAAACGTAGTGAATCCGATGGTCGCACCCATTCCTAAAAAAATCAGCAGAAGGGCAATATTGGTTACCCAGATGTTTGTTTTTTCCTTTCGTGTCATCCCTTTCTGGATTATTCGGTTCTGAATCAGGAAAACATACAGAGAGCCCAATCCAAACATAACAAAAGGATTGCGGTATAATCTGTACTTGAGACGTCCCCATTTGTCGCCGGCCAGGTATTTATCTTTGGTCATGATCCACACATCGCCAACCCCGCGTTTGTCAAGGTTACCGACCGAACCGTGGTGTCGCAGGTGCTGGTTGTGCCATTTGTCGTAGGGAGTAAAGGCCAGTATTCCAAAAAACATTCCAACCATCCGGTTGGCCTTTGGTGATTTAAAATATGATCCGTGCCCGCAATCGTGGAAAATGATAAAGAGCCGTACCAAAAATCCTGCTGCCACAAGGATTAAAAATGCCGTCAACCCATACGATACCGAAAGGCTGTAAACGATTAAAAACCATAAAGCAACATAGGGGATAAAAGAGTTGATAATTTGCCAGATACTATTCCGAAGGCTGGGATTTTGATACTTTTCGATGTTTTTGCTAATTATCGCCCAGGGAGTAACTTCTTGATTTTGACTTTTCATAAGTTTCATCTTTCAATATTTTAATCTCTCACAACCAAAATCTTTAACGTTATTTGGGGCATTTGGTTCTGCTTTTAGCTTGAATTTAAGCCTGGCTTAATTGTTATTTAGGCTTTACCCATTCAATACATTGTAAAAGTATGAAAAAGGTTGGTTAAGGCAAGGGTTTATGTTGCTCGCTTTATGTTATATTTTTGCCCATCTCAATTTCGTCTCCCCTTGAATCTATGCATTTCCGGGAAAGGTCAATAAACAGATGTTTCCAAAAGATAATTCGTCCAACTCCTCAATTTTTCCTATTTTCGTACCGAATTTCATTCAGAAAAACCAAAATGTTCAAACTATTTTTATATCCCCTTTCTGCTATTTACGGGTTAATCATTTCGATACGGAATTTTCTGTACGATTATAAAATATTTCAATCAACCGAATTTGAAATTCCGGTTATTTCAATCGGCAACATTACCGTTGGAGGAACAGGGAAAACCCCCCACACCGAATACCTGGTTGAACTTTTGCACAAACAGTTCAGGGTTACCACCATCAGCCGCGGGTACAAGCGTAAAACAAAAGGTTATCAGGAAGTTGAAGTCAGTTCGCTGGCCTCGGCAATAGGCGACGAACCCTTGCAGATCAAAACAAAGTTCAGCGATGTTCAGGTTGTGGTTGACGAAAAAAGGGTACATGCCATCAAAAAAATTCAGGACCAGGATCCCAGCCTTCTACCCGATGTTATTTTGCTTGATGATGCTTTTCAACACCGCAGTGTCAGCGCCGGAACCAATATTTTGCTGATTGATTTCAACCGCCCCATTGACAAGGACATGCTGTTGCCTGCCGGCCGGTTGCGCGAATCAAAATGGCAGATGCGCCGGGCCAACGTGATTATTTACACCAAATGTCCGCAGGAAATTACGCCCATCACCCGCCGCATTATCATGAAAGATGTGTTCCTGCGCCCTTACCAGAACCTCTTTTTTACGACCATGGTGTATCAGCCGCTCACTCCTGTTTTTCCTGACGAGGCTATCCAAACACCTAAACTGGCAACCGATAAGACAAGCGTTTTGCTGGTCACCGGAATAGCGAACCCCGAAATCCTTCACAAGTACGTGAGCAACTTTACCGAGGATATTACCGATTTAAAATACCCCGATCACCATAATTTCAACAACACAAATATTCAGCAAATAGAACAAAAGTTTGCCGCAAATGAGGCAGCAAATAAAATTATTATTACCACCGAGAAAGATTCCATGCGATTGAAAGACATGGATTTATCGCCACTCCTGAAATCACATTTGTTTTATATACCGCTGAAAATAAAATTCCTCGACAGCGAAGGAAAAAACTTTGACGAAAAAATCGTGACCTATGTTAGAGAAAATAAAAGCAACCGCGACCTTCATAAACGAAAAAGTAAAAAGGCCAATTGATGCCGGAATCATTTTAGGTTCAGGACTTGGAGGCTTGGTACATGAAATAGAAATTGAGCTGACGATACCGTACAGTGAGATTCCTGATTTCCCCGTTTCAACGGTTGAAGGACATTCAGGTAAACTAATTGTTGGCAAACTGGGAGGGAAAACGGTGTTGGCCATGCAAGGCCGGTTTCATTATTACGAAGGTTATTCGATGAAAGAAGTGACTTTCCCGGTTCGTGTTATGAAAATGATGGGTATCAACACCCTGTTCGTTTCCAACGCCTCTGGTGGCCTGAATCCAGAATACAAGGTTGGCGATATCATCATCATTTCCGATCACATCAACATGTTTCCGGAACATCCTTTGCGTGGAAAAAATATGATCGAACTTGGGTCGCGTTTCCCGGATATGAGCAAAAGTTACGATCCACATCTGCGAAACAAAGCCAAAGCGATCGCTCTGAAAAACAGCATCACGGTTAAAGAAGGTGTCTATGTTGGCGTCTCAGGTCCGACCTTTGAAACTCCTGCCGAATACCTGATGTTTAGCCATTTGGGAGCTGATTTGGTGGGCATGTCAACTGTTCCGGAAGTGATTGTGGCCCGTCACATGGATATGACTGTCTTCGGAATTTCGATTGTGACCGACAGCGGCGTACCCGGCCAGATCGTTGAAATTTCGCACGAAGAAGTTCAGGAAGTGGCCATGAAAGCCGAACCAAACATGACCCTGATTTTGAAGGAACTTATTTCAGGACTTTAGCAGTTTTGGGTTCCGGGTTTCGTGTTACGAGTTGTCGTTGATCGCAGCGTCATGCTGAACGTTCGACTGAGCGCTCACGTCGAAGGCTTGTTTCAGCATCTGTCAAACAGGCTAAAGGTTACAAGAGGTTTTTTATTAGAATAAACGGTGCTGATTGGATATATTTTTTCCATTAAGCCAGAATAATCTCCGGATCAATATTGAGTTTTTGGTGAAGCATCCGGGCTACTTTAAGTGTGGGTTCGCTTTTACCGTTCAGGTACTCGCTAACACGGCTTGGACTAACACCAAGCAATTCAGCTAAGCCCTTCTGTGAAATATTCATTTCTGCCATTCGAAGTCGAATAATGGCAGCCAAAGGAGGTTTGGGAACCGGGTGATATTTCTCCTCGTATTCAGCCACCAAATCGGATATAAGATCGAGTTCGATAAAATTTTGATCATCGGGTAAAGTATCGTTTCCAACAACCAGAAGAAGTTCTTCAATCCGGTCGAGGGATTTCTGATATTGCGTTTCATTCTTTATTTCAGCCATAATGCATTCAAATCGTTTGATTTCAAAATTACAACAATTTTGAAATCCTTGGATCAAAAAATGGTTGTAAAAAAGTAGAGTTCATTATACAAAAACATTTGCCAATTCCTTTTTTGTTTGTTACTTACATCAAATTCAAATCTATCAAACAATGACAAACCTACCCGCCTTTTCTGATATCGAAAAAGCGCACGAACGCATCCGTCCGTATATTCATCATACTCCGGTTTTAAGTTCTAAAAGCATCAACCAAATTGTTGGGGCGGAGTTGTTTTTCAAGTGCGAAAATCTTCAGAAAGTTGGCGCCTTCAAGTTCAGGGGAGCGTGCAATTCGGTTTTTTCCCTAACTACGGAAGAAGCTAAAAACGGTGTTTGTACGCATTCCTCGGGAAACCATGCGGCAGCTTTGGCGCTTGCGGCAAGAATGCGCGGTATTCCAGCCTATATTGTGATGCCCGAAAATGCTCCGGAAATCAAGAAGATTGCGGTCGCTGGTTACGGTGCACAAATTACCTTTTGTGCGCCAACTTTTAGATCATAATCCAAACAAGGAACGCAGTTTGATTATGAACGGTGTTGAACGTTACCTCCGACACGACAGTACGCCTCTTATAGGAATTGAATTGGGATTTTGTGTTTTGAAGATTGGGGATTTGGTTTCCCCGATGCGCCATTTTATTTCAGAATGGCATTTTTTTATTTATCCGAACTTTATTTCAGCCTGTCTTCCAGATTTTCAGTGTAAA
>JAUXUF010000168.1 GCA_030684645.1 Bacteroidota bacterium
ATATCAGATACTTACAAAATCAAAACACAAAAAATGTCCATAATCAGAGCAAAAAAACTTGATTTTAGGCTGTTTTTTCTTCGATCTTGATGGAAATGCTGCAAGATGGGTTAACAATTATCAATGGTTTGCTGGACTTGACCAGAAAAAGGAAAGTAAGAAAGTAGATTTTACAAAATTTTCTGAAACATCAGTTCCGCTTTCCAACCATCCTGAGTATTCCTCCAGTCTTTTTTTGTTCCGCACAATTCAAAACCATTGGCGGTAAATAACTGGACACTTGCAATATTGTCTTCCGTGATATTGGCATATAACTGATGTAGCCGAAGGTAGCTGTCTGAATAATTGCATAACAGTTCCAACGCATCGGTCGCATAACCCAGTTTCCGGTCTTTTTCGTCGTGAATCAGAATTCCTACGCCAGCCCTGAAATGAAACGGGTCGAAATCGAACAGGTCGATTGCTCCAACGGCTTTGCCACCAAGCGTTTCGATAATGAGTCGCATCTCTTTGGCTTCGTAAATATCGCGTTGCGAATCCTTGATGTATTTGGCAAGGATATACTTTGAAAATGGTTCCAGCGTATTGCTCACATCCCAGATTTCAGCATTGTTTTCCCAATCGTACAACAAATCAATGTCGTCGGGTTCGAGGGCTCTGAACCGAACTTTGCCCAGTTCAAGTTTATTGCTGTTCATGATTTCCCGATTTTTCTCCAGGTTTTGAATAGAATTTCGAAGTCGTTCAGGATGCGGTAATCCTTGGCGTAAACAATGTCCAGTTCTTCCTTCTTTTTAGCCGGAATAGCATCCGGGAAAAGGGAAGCAGGGGAGAGGATGCCTTTTTTTATCGTAGGAAGATTTTGATTCCCGGAGCAGTAACCCACCCAACTTTTTCGACCGGACAGAACTTCCAGAATATTCCGGAGAAAGACTGATTTATGAGGAACAAATCCGATTAAAACGGGCGAAAGAATGAACATTCCGATGGATAATGCCAGGTCGAAAGCACGTTTGTTTTGTTTGTTGTTTTCTTTGGCAATGGAGTTGATATGAACCACATACAAATCACCTGCAGTTGAAATAGAGTTGCTGCCAATGATGGAAAGACTTTCGGGAGGTGCAATTTTATAATCGATATTGAGGTCGTTCAAATCGAGCATGATCCGGATAATTTCCTGTGACGGAATATCTTCGGAAGAGAAGATGAGTTCGTCAATTTTATTAATCCGGATAATTTCGGGCAATTGGTGAATGTTCCCAAGGTAAAAAGGATTGTGAATTAATCCGACAGGTGATACAAATCCAACAGTGTCTATTTTCAGGCCTGAACCAATGATCAGTTCTGAAATCCGTTTCGACTCCGTTTCGGCTGCAACTATGACAATTCTTTTTTGTTTGCCCAGTTCAAGCTCCAACCCGGTTAGTCGGATTAAAGACAGCAAAAAACGGTACGCCGGAAGCGCTGCAAATGCCCAGATTGAACCCAGTAAAAGCAATGCCCTGGAATATCGCATGCTTTCGCTGACCAGTGAATAAAATACCAGAATGGAAAGTGTGCCCCAAAACAATCCCTTGAAAATTCGGCTGAATTCAATATTTTTCCTGTATCCACCGTTCAACCAGATACTTGCAATCCAAATCAGAATATATATCGGAACAGCAACATGAAGGTATTCCGGAGGGTAATAGCCCCTTTGAAATTTGTAAGCTTCCCAATTCGGCAATAGAATGGCAAAACCCAGATAGATCAAAAGAGCGTCGATGACCGGTAAGAAGGATGTTTTTAAAAATCGCCCGGCTAAGGTTAAGAAGGCATGTAAATAGATGGCCAGGTTAATGAGGATGGCGTAACGGCGTGCGTTGCCTTTCGAAAAATGTTTTCCGGCAAAAATGATCATCGCGTTGTAAAACACTTTCACATAATTAATACTGCCCTTTTTGGTGCTTTCGCCTTTGTAGTGGATGATGGCTGTTTCGGGAAAATAGTAGTTTTTGTAGCCTCCCTGAGTGATTCGGTAAGAAAGGTCGATATCTTCGCCGTACATAAAATAATCTTCGTCGAGCAAGCCAACTTTATCGAGCGTTTCGCGGCGAAGGAGCATAAAGGCTCCAGCCAGCACTTCCACTTCGTGTACCTGATCCTGGTCGAGATAACCAAGATGATATCGGCCAAACCGTTTGGAGCGTGGAAAAAGTTTTGAAAATCCGGACATCTTCCAGAAAGCTACTTCCGGAGTTGGCAAGCCACGTTTCGATTCAGGTAGAAAGCGACCTTTCCCATCGATCATTTTCACGCCCAACCCTCCTGCATCCGGAGTTTGATCCATGAACCGGACGATTTTCATAAAACTGTCTTCTTCAACCACGGTGTCAGGGTTCAACAGTAAAATGTATTCTCCCTTTGCAATCCGGATACCCTGATTGTTGGCTTTTGAGAAACCCACATTTTCTTTGTTGGCGATCAAAATCACCTCCGGAAATTTTTCTTCTATCATCTGGCAGGAACCATCAACCGAATCGTTGTCAACCACGATAATTTCGGAACTTACTTTCAACGCCGCTTTTTGAGCTGCATGAAGGCATTGTTCCAGAAAATATTTAACGTTATAGTTGACAATTACGATGGATAGCTTCATCCTTTATTTGATTATTGATTCTTCAAAATTCATCCGGTTTACAATTGATCGTCCAAGCGTTACTTCATCAGTATATTCCAGTTCGTCGCCAATTGAAACGCCACGTGCAAGAGTTGAAATTTTTATGTCCGCGTTTTTAAGCTTTTTGAAAATGAAGAAGTTGGTTGTGTCACCCTCCATCGTTGTACTCAACGCCAGAATTATTTCTTCTGTTTTTCCTTCATTCACCCGATTGACCAGCGAATCTATTTCCAGGTCAGAAGGGCCAATCCCATCCATTGGCGAAATAATTCCCCCCAAAACATGATACAATCCGTTAAATTGATGCGTGTTTTCGATCGACATGACATCTTTTATGTTTTCAACCACACAAATCAGAGAGGGACTTCTCGAAGGATTAGCACAAATGTTGCAAATGTCGGTATCCGAAATGTTATGGCAAATCTGGCAATGTTTGATTTCGGAGCGAAGCTGTATCAGGCTGTTTCCAAATATTTCCACCTCCTGAACATCTTGTTTTAACAGATGTAAAACCAGTCGCAAAGCTGATTTCCGCCCTATACCAGGCAGTTTTGCAAATTCATTTACCGCATTTTCCAATAATCGCGATGGAAACCGATCCATATGCATATTCCGTTTCTTTAAGTTGCCTCAAATTTAATCAGCAAATCGAATAAATGGAACAGGCTGAAGAATTTCGGGTATTATTTATACAGATATTTTGCAACAGTGCTCAATACATCATCCATTCGAATAGGTTTAACCAAAACTTCGTTGCAGCCTGAGTCCAGGCATTTCTGCCGGTCGTCGGCCATGGCATAGGCTGTTTGTGCAATGATGGGTATGTTCAGATCTTTTAACCTGATTTGCGATGTGGCTTCAAAACCGTTGATTTCCGGCAATTGAATATCCATTAGGATGAGATCTATTTTGGAGTTGTTGAAAAGTGTCAGAACATCAATTCCATCTTTCGCCCAGATGATATTGGCTCCTGTTTTTTGAAGGATGCTGTAAAGGTATTCGTAATTGTAAGGGGTATCTTCGGCCACCATGATCGTGTATTTGCTGAAGTTATATTTGGTCTCTGAGGGGGTTTTTACGGCCGAGCGGACCATCGGAATTTTAATCTTATCGTAAGGAAGGGTTAAGAAAAATACACTTCCCTCTCCTTCGACAGACTTTACGTTAATCTCTCCACCCAATAAAATAGCCAGGTCCCTGGAAATCGACAACCCTAATCCAGACCCGGGAGTTTCGTTATCAGTTGTATCATCGTTGTAGTTAAATCGGTTGAAAATATTTTTAAGCCGGTTGGTTGGTATTCCTGACCCGGTATCGGAGACGAAAAACCGTAGCTTATTTTCGTTTATGATTGTGTATCCAATTTCGATATGGCCGGTGTCGGTGTATTTTAATGCATTCAGGTACAGGTTATTTAAGATTTGTTTTAAGCGGTACGAATCAGTAAAAATCACATCGTGATGTGCTTCATCTGGAATATGAAAAATAAGTTCGAGGCTTCTTTTTAGTTTGCGTTTTAGAAAGTCGTTATAGGTCATTTCAAGTTCTGAGAATAAATCGCCGAGCGAACAGGCTTCTTTTTTAATTTTCAGTTCGTTGGCTTCAATTTTTGATACATCAATGATGTCGTCAATCAATCGAAGCAAAGCCTGACTGTTCTCTTCAATAATTCCGGAGTATTTGTTGCGTTTTTGAGAGGTAATACTTTCATTTTTAATTAGTTCACTGAAACCAATAATGGTATTAATTGGTGTTCTTATTTCGTGGCTCATGTTGGCCAGGAAATGGTTTTTGTAGTTGTTGGCAATTTCAGCTTCCTGTTTTGCTTTTTTTAGATCTTTCTCAATCTTTTTCATGTACGAAATATTCTCAGCAATTTTTACGTAATGAGTGATTGTGCCATAATCGTTTCTGATCGGAGAAATGCTGGCCAGTTCCCAATAAAATTCACCGTTTTTCTTTCTGTTTTTAAATTCGCCCTGCCATTCGTTTCCTGAACTAATTGTTTTCCAGAGTTTTTCATAATAACTATCGGGGTGAAAGCCAGATTTCAGGATGCTGGGTTTTTTTCCAAGTATTTCATGGTCGTTCCACCCGGTGATTTTGCAAAATGCCGGATTGAAGAATTCAATGTATCCATCGGTGTCTGTAATGACTACCGATATCGGACTTTGAAGAATTGCCTGATGAAGTTTTTTTAATTCACTTTCTGATTTTTTTTCTTCCGTAATATCGCGGTGAGTTCCCAACATTCTGACAGCTTTTCCTTTTTCATCGCGCAGTGCTGTGGCCCGGCTCCTAACCCATATAAAGTGACCATTTTTGTGTCTCAATCTGAATTCAGCCTGGTAAATACGCAAATCGCTGTTTATGAAATTGTTGATATAATGAATCATTCTGTCTTTATCTTCGGGATGGAGTAGTTCTTCCCAAACTGAAAAATTGTCAGGCAGTTCGTCAGGGTAATAACCAAGCATTGCTTTCCATTCTCTGGAATAGAAAGCTTTACCTGTACCAACCAGGTAATCCCAGATTCCCAGATCAGAAGCTTCTGTAGCCATTTCATAGCGCTGTTCACTGTCAATTAGTTTTTCTTCAATCAGTTTAAAACGGTTGATGTTTCTAAGAATTAACAATACTGACTGCTGCTGGCTAACCGGATCTGTTTCAGGGATTAGAACCAAATTCCACCAATTTTTTTTGTTGCTCTTTTGTAGCCTGATGTCTTCCTCTTTCTGTTTTTGCATTTGAAAGACCTTGGCAATCAAAGTTGAAATTTCAGTTGTGTTTTCTCCGAATAATTGGTTTTCTTCAAGGGTTTTGCCAATCAGGACTGAAGCTTTTCCCCCAATTTTGGAATGAAAATT
Source organism: Bacteroidota bacterium (assembly GCA_030684645.1). Classification (GTDB taxonomy): domain Bacteria; phylum Bacteroidota; class Bacteroidia; order Bacteroidales; family Prolixibacteraceae; genus Aquipluma. The sequence continues at coordinate 5,527 of JAUXUF010000168.1, forward strand.
CTTTGAGACATAGAGAACCATCATATCAGGATTGATCCTGATCAAAACTTCATTCAATTTTTCAGGTAATGTAAAATCATTTAGTTTATCTGCCTGCGGCGCTTCCTCGAGACTTATGAGTGTTAATCCGGAGCTTAACGGGGTAATGGCTATCGTGAGAACACTGTTTTTTCGGTCAAAAAATAAGTGCCTTATTTTAAGTGATTTTATTGCTGGCAGAACTTCATTTTCAAAAAAGGATCGGAGATTTTTTTTCAGTTCAACGGTAATTTGAAGCAAATTCGCATTTAAATCCAAATTTTCTTTTCGTAGAATCTGGTTTATCTGGCCTGAAAATTCCTCAATCTGAAGATTTTCATTGATTTTAATATAGCCTGAAAAATACTCAGTTTTAGTATTGGATTGAAACATATATTCAATTCGTGTTTATTCTCCTTAAATTTACTGAATTAAAGTTTTCAACACTGAATTGCTTCCCATTTTTTTTTCTCTTTGGTCAAAAAAACGGTCTAATGTCTAACTGTTAACCAATGGGTGTACGACAAAATTCCCTTTTTAATGTTTTTTCGTGATTTCGTGCCTTGGTAGCTAAAAAAAACTTGACACGAAGAAGAACTGTGATTGGATTTTTTATCCCGTCAGGGATTCAAGGTCGGTAAAAATCATTAATAGGGCATGTTTTCGTCCCGTACGGGACGAAAGCTTGAGTTTGGCATTTGACTAGATAATCGAACAAATATCCTTAAAAAAATGAAGCAATTGGTTTATTCTGATTGCTTTTTTCATTAGATTTACATCTAGTTATATAACTAGTATTAACTTTTAAACTATCAAGCCATGGGA
>JAUXUF010000169.1 GCA_030684645.1 Bacteroidota bacterium
AAATTTCTATGTGTCGCAAAATAAAATCCGGCCTTTACACCGGATTTTATTTTTTTTCTTTTTGGCCATTTTGATGGGGGTATTAAATTTCAAGGTAAGGTAGGAAACATTTCTGATTGAGGACTCAATCGGGCCTTCAAATTCATTTCAAGGGCGCAGATTTAACCTGATGGGGCACAAAGAACTTTGCGTAAGGAATATGGCAAATTCTTTAAGACTTCAGTGAATGTTTGCAATTGGTGTCAGAATAAGGATTCCGGAGTTGGATTTTCACCTTAGCGTATTGAATAATATCCTCCAGGTACTCCGTTTTTGGACAGGACGATCTGCCAGAGCTGGTTACGTCTGGTTCTGAAAGAAGCGGCTGATGTGAGCAGATAGTATTTCCACATCCTGAAAAAGCGTTCTGAGTATTGAACTTTTATATTGTCCCAATGGGCAACAAAGTTGGCATACCAGGCCATAAGCGTTTTGTCGTAATCAGATCCAAAGTTGTGCCAGTCTTCCATTACAAATAGTTTTTGTATGCCCTGTCCGATTTCAGGAGCCGATGGAAGCATTCCGTTTGGGAAAATATATTTTTGTGTCCAGAGATCAAGCGCTCTTAAAGATGAAATACGGCCAATGGTATGAAGAAGAAATAAACCGTCATCGACAAGGCATTTGTTTGCAATTTCGAAAAATGTCCGGTAATTCTTATGTCCAACATGTTCAAACATCCCAACGCTCACTATCCGGTCAAATTTCTCATTCAAGTCGCGGTAATCGATCAGCCTGAACTCCACCGGAAGTCCATTGCATAATTTTCTTCCCAATTCGACTTGTTCTTTAGATACCGTAACCCCGACAACCTCCACCTTGTATTTCTCTGCAGCATATTTTCCAAAAGCGCCCCAGCCACAGCCAATATCGAGTATGCGCATTCCGGATTTCAGGGAAAGTTTTCGGCAGATTAATTCCAGTTTGTTTTCCTGCGCTTCATCCAGACTCTCAGCATCTTTCCAGTAGGCGCAACTGTAATTCATTCGTTGATCAAGCATATGCTGAAAAAGATCGTTCCCCAGATTATAATGCTTTTCACCTACGATAAAAGCTCGTTGTTTCGATTGCAGATTGAAGAGTTGTAGTATAAACAGTTCAATAAAAACCGAGAACTTTCGTTGTATCTGATCATCGAGCTGAGCCCGAAGAATTCTGCTTATAAATCCATCCAATTTTTCAACATCCCACCAGCCATCCATATACGATTCACCGATGCCGATTTTTCCTTCGGTAATAGCTCTTCGGTAAAATTCTTCATTATGGATTTGGATGTCCCACGGATTTTTACCGTTAATCTGAACTCCTGCAAGCCCCAAAATCTCTTCTGCTATTTTTTTATACTTCGTATTCATGGTCGGTATATATTTAGACATTATGAAAGAATATTCCGTTTATCTAATATACAAAGACCTGCTCAGACCAGCAACTTTATCCTAATTTTTCCGGGGATTGAAAATGAATGTGAAAGCTCAAAACCTGCCTAATAGCCTGAGTTCGATCTAAACAAATGAGCGGAAAAAAGTACCAAAGAGACAAAGTGCCAAAGCAAAAACTGGCTTATATGGATGTTTCCATGAATTCTTATAGAAGTGATTGTTCCTGAAATAGCATAAATTCAGAACTCCTGACCCCATCCTCTAAAAATAGGGCATAGAAAAGATTTCATCGTAAATAAAAAAATCGCAAATTGCATGATAAAAAACAAATGCCATGCAGGCCAGATGTGTTACCTGTGGATTACGGGCAAATTGTTCGTAAACGGTGTAACCATCGGTTTGCAGATAACCCATGCGTCCGGGATGCGGCTTGACGGCTTTCTTTTCTTTCTATTTCCCTTTCCTTTTTCCTTTTTCCTTGATCTTAAATAAACTTCTCCCTTTTCTGCAAATTAAACAGTCCGTAGAGCACAAAAAGCAGCGAACCTACAGCCAGAAAAATCCGGTTATTCAGGGTGATTTCCTGCCAGATCATTTCATTCAACCGATTCGGGATATCAAACGGATTCAGGAAAATATTCCACATGGTTCGTTCCAGTATTCCGGATATTATTAGCAGTATTACACCAATAATCACCATCACCACTGCAGTTCCGTTACCGTTTTTTATGATGGTCGAGAACAGAAAGGCCATCGAACCCAGAAAATAGATCGGGAACATCACATTCCAGGTGAGTTCAAAAATATTTACCGGGGCAAGCAGGAAATAACTCATCACAGTGAGTCCGATCATCATCAGGAAAACCAGCACGAAAACCAATAGCAATCTAACCAGCCATACTTTGTAGCGGTAGTCGGGAATTCCGAAAAGTATTTCGAGAATCCCGGCATCCAGATCGTTTTGAATTCCGAAGGTCATCGGGTAAAAAATAAGCAGGATTCCGGGCATAATCTGTAGTCCGTAAATAAAACCCTCGTCAATCAGGTTGTTATCGTAAATATTGGTGACGGCAATGAAAAAGTAGAAAGCGATGGCCGCCAACACAAACCAGATAAACCGGTTACCGAAAATGACTTTCATGTTGTATTTCACCATGCTTTGAAACAGGATTGCGAAATTCCGGAGGTCTTTTGCTGAAATGGATTGCATATTTTTGTTTTTTTTATCTCAAATCTTTAATCAGGCACAAGTACGCATCTTCCAGTACCGGATTGGCCATAATGGCGTCTTCAGCCGGTTTTTTACGGGAGATGAACCGCACCCTGATCTGATCGCCCTGCCGCATGTGGTGGGTAACCATCTGTTTGTTTTCCATCTTTTCGAAATCGGCTACGGACAAATCAAACTGCCAAACCATGTCTTTGGCCAGATGCACCATTTCGGAAGGTTTTCCGAAGTATTTCAACCTTCCGCGGTTGATTACTGCTACCCGGTTGCACGAGCTCGAAATATCCTCGATGATGTGGGTGGAGAAAATCACGATTCGCTCGCGGCTCAGTTCAACCAACAGGTTGCGGAAACGGATTCGTTCGCGCGGATCGAGACCCGCGGTAGGTTCGTCAACCACCATTATTTTTGGCAAATGCAACAAAATTTGTGCGATACCGATGCGCTGTTTCATCCCACCTGAATAGGAACCGATTTTATCGGCCCGTTTTTCCCACATGTGCACGGCTTTCAACACATATTCAATGCGTTGCACACGTTCTTCCTTGTTCGTCAATCCTTTCAGGATAGCCTGGTAATCGAGAAAATCTTCAGCTGGCATATTTTCGTATGTTCCGAATTCCTGTGGCAAATAGCCAATCAGTCCCTGCAATTCTTCCCTTTTTTCCTGGGTGTCGATGCCGTTGATCCAGATTTTCCCATAGCTCTGCTCCAGGATACCGCAAATGATGCGCATCATGGTCGATTTCCCGGCGCCATTCGGGCCCAGCAAACCGAACATTCCAATCCCGATATCGAGCGAGACTCCGTTTAGCGCCTTGAATGGCTGATGCTGTTTCCCGATCACCGGAATTTGTTTCACCAGACGCAGCAAACTACGCCGCATGGTTCCAAAACGTCCGGTGATGCGGTCGATGTTGATTTTTTCCTGGTAGAGTTTTTTGGAGGTAACTGAAATAACCAGTGCCAGATACCACAATATACCAAATGCAGCTACCAGTCCGATCGTTTTGGTAATTTTCCAAACGAGCAGTAATTCGATGGCCGGCAAAATCCAGAAAAGGAAAGTTCGTATCAACCGATGTATTTTTACCGGTCGTTTTTTACCGGTTTTTTCAGTCCTGAAATTCAGGAAGGAACCAAAGGGTTGCCATATACTGAGCGCGAATTGCGTTATTCCGACCGAAAGCAATAGCGACCAGAAAGCAGAATCGAGGTAAATGAAGCTGAAATAGACCAGGAACCCCAATATCGGCAATTGCCAAATCAGGTAATCGAATTCGTCCAACGAGTGGTATTGTTTTTCGAGACCGGCACGTCGGCGGATTTTTTTGCCTGATTCCCATTCGCGCGAGAATTTACTTTCGCGGTCGTAAATTTTTACCAGGTTTTGTATGCGTATGTTTAAGGTATCCTGTTCTCCAATTAATTGGGTCTGGGCTTTCCGGAGACTGTTTAGTACAAACCAGGTTGAACCCGGAATCAGGATAACTACCAAAATAAAGTCGAGCATCTGCCACAACACTGAACCTACATTGAAATAAATCAATGCAAACGAACCGGCCATCAAGGCAATCATGATCATCCGGATGCGAAGAGTTTGCTCTTTATACCATTCGATGGCATTTTCGAGTCCGGAATAAAAGGTCGGGATAAATACCAGTGTGAGTATTGTACTTAGGGTCAATCCGCCGATCACTACAATGGCAAACGGGGCGCCGATAGCGCTCACATATTCGGCGTCGCCCATTGCCAGTGGAAGCATTCCCACAATGGTGGTAATCGCGGTGATCAGAATGGGCCGCACACGCGAAAGTCCTGCAGTCATCAGGGCACGCGATCGACGGAAGCCCTGTTTCCGAAGAATATTGGTATAGTCGATCAGGATAATCCCGTTGTTGACAACCACCCCGATTAAAATCAGGAAGCCGGTGAGTGTGTTGGCATTAAGCAGGCTGTTGTTGGTAATAATTAAAGCCAGCAGAGAGCCGATTGCAGCAAGCGGTATGGAAAAAAGCAAGACAAATGGAGTTACAACCGACTCGAATACCGAAGCCATGATCATAAATATCAGGATAATGGCTGCCCCAATCAGGAAATAGAACTCCGAAAAATCAGTTTCCTCATGAACGACCACGGCCGCAACGCCGGAAGGAAAGTTATAGTTGGCAACTACCTGGTCAATCTCGTAACGATAGGCTGCCAAAAGATCTTTGGAACTACTCGCCTCGGCAATGAAACGGTAATTCACCTCAACCTGCTTTTCCTGGTTCACCCGGTTGATTCCTGAAAGTCCACTGGCATAAACAATGTTGGTGAAATCCTGAAGATCGTGAATCCCTCCGGAAGCATCACTGACCTGCAACATTTTCAATTCTTCCATGTTGCGATCGGTTTTTTCTTTTTCGCCCACAACCAATGGTTTTTGAGTAATGGTGATTTCATACTCGTCAATACCCTGTTTATATTGAATATTGGTAGCAATTTCTTTTGAAAACGAATTAATTTCCGACAATACATTGTTGAGCGAAATGTTGTATTCGGTCATCAGCAACGGATTAAAATACAAATGCACTTCGGGTCGGTTATCAGAGATATTCAGGTTAACTGACCGAACCGATTCAAGCTGATCGATGAAATATTTCAAATCTTCACCAACTGCCTGTAATTGTTTAAAATCCTGTCCTTTAAGCGTAATTTTTTCTTCATCGGTTCCAATGCCCATCATTTTCTGGAAACTTCCCATCATGTTGCGGCTGCCTCCCTGGAAACTGCGTGTACTTTGTGTTTGTGTGAAAGAGATCGACGAAGCTTTGATTCCCTTTGTCCGGTCATTGATGTCCGTTTTGATTTCGGCAAAAGTACGGTCAGCAATATCTTCGTATTTATCCTTTAATTTGATGGTTACTATGGCTTCTTCCTCCTGAATCTTACTGATTACATCCAGTTTTTCGGCCAGACCATCCAGCTTTTTCTCCACTTCGAGTACCGTCTGGTCGGTGGTTTCGAGCGAAGAACCTGATGGCATGGTTACATACAGACGGATTTCCTTGTTTTCAACCTCCTGAAGTGAACTGACACTGACAGCCAGGCTGATAAAGACAGCTAAGAAAAACAACACGATTCCACCGATAATGGTACCTGCCGGATTTCGCATGCACGATTTTAGGAATACTAGGTAAACCTGGACCGTCCTTAAATTGGTAGTAACTTTTTCGTAGAAAATATTTTTGGCAACCTGCCGTTTCAACAGCGCATAAGAAGCCATTGGGACAAGCAATAAAGCTACAGCCAGCGATACTAATAAAGTGGAAATAATCGAAATCCCAACATTGTATCCCAGCATCTCAACCATAAAGTTTTTAGAAAACAGGAAGGGCAGGAAAACCGTAATCGTGGTTAGTGTTGCCGCCAGAATGGAGCGCCACACTTCGGTTGTGCCCTGAACAACCGCTTGCATCGGGGCATATCCTTTCCCCGCCAGCCGGTAAATATTCTCGAGCACCACCACACTATTATCCAGCAGCATCCCGATGGCAAGCGCCATCCCAACCAGTGTGAGGCTGTTGATGGTAATATCAAAGGCATAAAACAGGTTGAAGGAAGTGAAAATCGAAATGGGGATAGCTAAAGCGATGAACGATACAATGCGAAGATTTTTCAGGAATATCCAAAGCACAAAAATAGCCATGATACCTCCAAGCAGCGCCAATTCCATGATCTGATTGATGTTCTTCTCCATCTGGTCGGCTGAGTTGCTGATTTCAGCGATCTCTATTTCCTTGGGAGCCATTTTTTCATTCAATGTTGCCACAATCTTGCGTGTGGCCTCCGAAAGTTCAATCAGGTTGGCCTGCGAATCATTGACCAGCAGGATAGTCACGGCATCTTTTCCGTTTACCCGGCTGAATGAAGTTTCTTCCTTGACGCCAAAGCGCACTTCAGCCACATCTTTCAACAAAATGGGACCATTGGCAACAACCAGGTTTTCCAGATCTTCCACTTTGGTGTATTCGGCAGTGACATGCACGAAATACTGAGTGGTTTTTTCCTTCAGGTTCCCTACGTAGGTACGCGACTGGGAGTTTTGCGCCAGTAACGAACGTATTTTTCCGGGAGTAATGTGATAGGCATCGCAGGCTTTGGTGTCCAGGATAATTTCGATCGACTTTTGTTTACCGCCATAGACATTGACGGCAGCAATTCCATTGATATTTTCGAGATCGGGCTTGATGTCCTGATCGACCAGGGTACGTACGCGGTCAATTCCACCCTCGCCACGGGCCTGAAGTTCCATAAACTGGGAATTCATCTGCTTCAGATCAACTTTGGCCACATTCACCCGCACACCGGTTGGCATCGTTGACTGAATCTCATTGATCTTTTCCTGAAGTTTCAGGTAGGCATATTTGAAGTTGACGCCTTTCTGGTAATACACCACGATAGATGCCTGCCGCGAATTGAGGTTCGATTCGATGGATTCGATGCCTTCGAGTGTTCCAATGGCTCCCTCGAGCGGAATAACCACATGGTTTTCCATGTATTCCGGAGCCATTTCGGTACCCGAATTGGCCTGAACAAACAAAAAGGGCAGTTCGGCATTTGGCAACAATTCAACTGGCAACTGTTTGTAGGAAACGTAACCCAAAACGGTTAGCCCCAGGAACAACATGCTGATCAGTACTTTTCGTTGTATGATGAATTTCATTAGAATTAAATTAAGCCCCCTCTAAATCTCCCCCGCAAGGGGGAGACTTAAAGCGGCATATTTTCACAATATTCACTTTTCATATAACTAACCTTTTTAAGCCCTCCTATGGGGGAGGGTTTGGGTGGGGCTTCCTTTTTAAGCCCCCTCTTTTGGAGGGGGTTTGGGGGAGGCTTTGTCTTTCAGCCCATCAAGAACATCGAACACGCAAGGGATCACAACCAATGACATGATGGTTGAAGTGATCAATCCGCCAATGACCGCCAGCGCCATAGGTGCACGAAGCGATACGCTTTCCCCGAACCCGAAAGTCAGCGGGAGCATAGCCAGAATAGTTGTCAAAGTGGTCATCAAGATCGGACGGATTCGCTGCTGACCTGCCTGCATGATGGCTTCGGTACGCGAAACACCCTCCTGCTGAATTTGCAGAATACGGTCAACCAACAGGATTGAATTGTTCACGGCAATACCCACCAGCATGATGATTCCGATAACGGCCATGATATTGAGTGTCTGGTTCATGACAAAGAATATCAGGATAGAACCGACAATGGCAAACGGAATGGTTGTCAGAATGGTAAACGGATGTAACAGCGACTCGAATTGTGAAGCCAGTACCATAAATACCAGCACAATGGATAAAATCATCGCAAAACTCAGCGCGTCCATCGATTCTTTCCGCTTTTCTTCTTCCCCCGTGATTTTGATTTTATATTCAGGAGGAAGAATGATCCCGGCAATTGCCACATTCACTTTATCAACCATTTTGTCAAGGGCAATATCTTTATTCATGTATCCGGTAATTTTGCCAATGCGGACCTGGTTGCGTCGGAAAATTTCCTTTGGCGATACACCCTGTCGAATTTCTCCAATTTCGTTGATGTGTATAACCTGAGCGCCGTTTTTGATGGTCATGTCTGCCAGGTCGGCCAATCCTTTGTCAGGCAGACGCAGTGTGATATCCTGCATCTCTCCGCCTTTTTCAACAGTTCCGGCTAATTTGCCGGTCAGTTGGTCTTTGATCTGGTTTACCACGTTGGTTACACTCAGATTAAATATTCCGGCACGAAGACGATCGACCACGATCTCCACTTCAGGAGATCCACCTTCCATCGAGGCTTCGACGTTATACAGTTCAGGAATACCCTGCACAGCGGTCTTTACTTCATTCGATAAGTTTTGGATAACGTTCAGATCCTGACCCTGAATTTCAATTACCAAAGGCGCTTCGTCGGTTCCCATCAGGCCTCCAAGAGCGGTCTGGTCCTGAACAAATTTGAGTTCGAGGTCAGGATTTTCGCCCAAAGCCTGAGAAACAGTTTGGATGGCCGAGGTAGAACCTATCGAACTATCGGGTTTGAGTATAATTTTAATATTTGCTGTATTTTCACCCTGAAAAAGTGCATCCTGACTGGCGAGCATTCCGGTTGAGGGTCCGACCTGACTGTACAATGTTTCCAGATTATCGCCCAAAGCTTCGCGGATCATGTTTTCGAGGTTTTCAACAGCGGCTGTGGTTCGCTCAAGCCTGGTTCCTTCCGCCATTTTTAAATCGAGGGTAAACTGCTTCGTTTCTGATTTTGGCATAAACTCGGTGCCAATGTAGGGCACAAGCAGAACTGAAATTGCCAGAAGTACCATTGCGATCAGGATTACGGCCCATTTGAATTTAAGCACGCTACCCAGAAACCGGCCATATCCTTTAACCTGAACTGATTTTACCTTTCTTTGATTCTTGCTGGATTTAAAGAAATAATTGTATAACATCGGAATGAGCAGTATGGCGGCTACCAAAGACGAAAGCAACGAAAAGGTAATTGTCCATGCCTGATCACGGAAAAGCTCACCTGAAGCACCGTGCAAATACACAATGGGAAGAAATACAACGATGGTGGTTATTGTTGATGAAGTGATAGCCCCGCTTACCTGTGAAGTTCCTTCAATCGCGGCATCTTTTACCGACATGCCGCTCTCCCTCAACCGATAGATGTTTTCCATCACAACGATGGCATTATCGACCAGCATACCAGCCCCTAAAGCCAGTCCTCCCAGTGTCATGATATTCAGGCTGAGGCCGTTAAAATACATCAGGTTGAAGGTAGCAATAATCGAAACAGGCATGGCCACACTCACAATCAATGTGGTGCCAATCCGGCGCAGAAATACAAAAAGCACAAGTATAGCCAGAAACATTCCCAACATTGCCGTATCTTCCACTTCACTGATGGCAGTGCTGATGAAAGTTCCCTGGTTGGAAACTACTTTCAAATGATATCCGGGCAAAGCTTTTTCCATGGTAACCAAAGCCTTCGAAATATCTTCAACAGCCTTTACCGTGTTGAAACGCGTTTCCTTGAAGATCGACAAGCCCAGGCAGCGGACGCCGTCCATCCGGACAATATTTTCGGGCTCTTTGTTGGCAAAACTGATTTTAGCCACTTCGCGCAGAAAAATCGGCGTTTTTTCTGCCAGCAGATCGCCGGAGGTAACGGCTTTGTAACCCACAATGGTATTCTCGAAGTCGCTCAGGTCGGTGAGTAAGCTAACTCCTTTCACCACATATTTCAATCCCATTTCGGTAATCGAACCTCCTGAAATGCTTTGATTGAAGCTCTGAATGCGGGTGTTCAGTTCGTCGAGTGTCAACCCGAAAGCATCGAGCATGTATTGATCGGTTTGAATGAGGACTTCATTCTCCTCTGCGCCCGAAACTTCCACATCAGCAACTCCCTCGAGCCTGACCAACTCGTTCCGGATGTAGTTTTCGGCTACTTTCCGGAGTTCGTTCATGTCGGTAATACTTTCGTGCAAAAGGCCAACAACCATAACAGGCGCCGTATTCGGGTCGTGCTGGGTGATGTTTAGTTCGTCGATAGTCTGGTTCTGTGCAAAAGCGCTGGCGGCTTTCTGAAGGTCGAGAAATGCTTCGTCCATATCTTTGGTCCAGGCGTATTCAACCGTAATCTGGGCCGTTCCGACTTTCGAAACCGACGAAACCTGAACCACGCCTGACTGGCGAATGGCCAAAGCTTCCAGGTTTTCGACGTATTGTTTTTCCATTTCTTCCGGAGGACGCTCACCCGACTTAATCTCGATAAACAATCGGGGGTTGTTTATCTCCGGAAACAGGTCGATGCCCAGCTTGTCGAAGGAAATGTATCCAAGCAGAACAACGGCAAGGACCATCATCAGGATGGTAACCGGATAGTTGACAGCAAATTGTGTTAACTTCTTCATTCGCTTTATTTCTAATTATTTCACAATCTTCACTTTCGAACGGTTTTTTAGTGTCTCAAATCCTTTGATTACCAAGCGGTCGTTCACTTTTAATCCGGAAGTTATTTCAGCTACGTTTTGGTTTTCAAAACCAATGGTGATACGTTTTTCGTCAGCAGTTCCTTTATCGACAACGAATACCGATTTTCCGCGCTGCCCTGAAATGATGATGTTTTTAGGGATCACAATTACACTGTCGTGTTTGGCCAGAACAATGTCGGCTTTGGCAAACATACCAGGACGTAATTTCAAAGCGGGATTTTCGACCACAATAACACCTTTAAAGGTGCGGGTTTCAGTGCTGATTGCCGGAGACAGCTCCTTGATTTTCCCTTGCAAAGTGTCGTTCGGAAGGGTGTAATTCATGATACGAACAATCTGGTCAATCATCACGTCAGTGATGTATTTCTCCGGAAGGTTAACCTCTACCGTCATGGTACTATAGTCCATCAGGCTTACCACCGCAGTCCCGGTTGCAACCTGGGTACTGTTGGTAATGGCCGGCAGATCGGTAATCACACCTTTAAAAGGAGCACGAACCTGCATTTTGGCCAGTTGAAGGTTTGCCCGTTCGAAAGCGTCTTTGGCATTGGTGAAATTTACTTCTGAATTGCGGTAATCGAGTTGGGTAACACCTCCCTTTTCGTAAAGCGACTGTTGCTTTTTCATGTTCTGCTCCGAAATTTCCAGGTTCAGCCTTTTGCTCTCTAATCCGATGCCGTTTACATATTCGGCATCTTCAAGTTGAACAATGACCTGCCCGTTTTCGACCCCGTCCCCCAATGCAAACGGACGGCGGGTTCTTGGATTGATCAACAGTTTGTATTTGCCTGTCATTTCGGTTTTGACAACTGTCGTTTTAGTTGCACTCAACGTACCGGTTGTATTGATTATTTTTTCGATTGAACCGGGTTTGATGTCGGTTACCGATACCGGAACAGCCAACTCGGTTGTAGTTGTGGTTGGCTGATTGTTACAGGCGGTAGATGCCCCAACCAGGGCAATCAAAGCAATAAATTGGTGAAATGGTTTCATATTTTGAATGTATTAATGGCTGATTAATTTACGATTTGGTCATTTACCATTGACGATTTCAGTGCAGAACGGCTCAATAGTAAATGGTCAATTGTTTATTTTTTCTTCTGGATAATATTTTCAGGAACTATAGGTTCATTTTTTTCGAAATCGTAAAGCGATTGTATTTTCAGGTTCAGTAATTCGATTTTGTAATCGATCAGCGAATTTGCATAAGACATTTTTTTCTGCGAAAGCTGGTTCTGAAAGAGATTCATGTCCATACTTGTCAGGTCACCGTTTGCATAACGCTCGAGGTTAATTTCATAAGTCAACTGTGCATTTTTTTCGTTTTGGGCAGCAATATCGATCTGGTTAATCAGGTTTTGCAGGCTGCGGTAAACACGGCGGATGTCAAGAGTTATTTGTTTTTTCTGTTCAGACTGGTTCAGTTCCTGTGTTTGGATTACAGCTTCCTGGGCCTTGATACGTGCTTTCTTTTCGCCCCAGTCATACAGCGGCAGGTTGAATGAAACCGAAACTCTCGGGCTGTTGGTCGGTGTTTTGTAAACATCGGTCAGATATTCGTTGTCGCCGCTTATCCCTAAAGATAAATTAACGTCGCCCCTGAATTCGTTCAAAGATTTGGTCCTTATCAGTGAAAACTGCGAAGTTTCGATATCAATTTCGCGCTGGCGGAGTTCCATTCTGGAGTTTAAGCCACTTTCAATTGCTTTCTTCACGTCCACCACGACTGGATTCAATGTCACATCAGTCATTACAGTTATTTCTTCCATAATATCCATGCCGATGTATTGCTTAAACTGATCTTTTAAATTATCGAGGGTAACCTGAGCATTCTGGACGGATGATTTTGAAGTGGCAAAGTTAAGTTCTGCCTGGTAAAGTTCTTCTTTGGCAGCAATTCCGGCAGTTACCTTATTCTGGGTAATTTCGTAGCTTTTTTGTGTATTGGCAAACTCCTCCCTTGAAATATTCAGGCTCATTTGTGCCAGATAAACATCGTAAAAGAACTGGGTAACCTGCTTTTCGTTGTTCAGCTTCTGCATCGCATAATTCAACTGGGCATTTTCCAGATTCAACTGTAGTTCTTTCAGGGAAAGTTTGGTCCGGTTATAGGTGAATAAAGGCTGGGCAATACTTAGCGAAAGATTGTTGCTGAATGCTTTGTTTTCTCTGTCGTTACTGCTGCTGTACTTGTTCTGCCATCCAAAACGGTTAACCAGGCTGATGGTTCCATCGGTTGGCAGGAATGGCTGTGAAACAGTAAAAGTTCCGAACGACTGGGTTGATTTACTTGTAAACCAATTGGAAGTATAAGCATCAAAGGATCGGGTCTGATCGTAACTCAAAGGTGTCAGTCCAAGCGAAAAGTTCGATTTGAGTGCGGCGTTCTGCGCGGCTAGTGACTGTTTGGAACGTTCAAGGTTCAACAATGAAGTAAGGATACTGGGACTGTTGGCGCTTGCAATGTCCAGCGCTTTTTCAAGTGTCAGAATTTGTTGCGCGTTTGCCGGGAGCAAAAACTGACAAAAAATGATCAGCAGGAGTCCTTTTTGAAACAGGTTTTTCATATTAGTTATTTAAGAGCCTCCCCCAAACCCCCTCCACAAGAGGGGGCTTAAAGATTTGGCATTCGTTGATTTTCAAGGCCTCCCCTAACCCCTCCAAAGGAGGGGAAAAAGAATCGGCATTTGTTTATTTCCTCTTTTAACTAAAAGTCTGTCTGAAGGCTTGATCAAATAAGAGAATTCCTTCAGAATTTTCACCGCCCAAAGCTTTCCCCCTGCGGGGGAACGGGAGAGGGGCTGTGCTTTCCTATTGCTTCACCAGTTTCACAGCATCGGCCACCACAACTTTTGCTACCGATTTATTTCCCAGTTCAACTTTAACTGTGTCTCCTGAGAAATAGAATGAGCCCAGGCTGTTCCAGCCATCTTCGGCCGTTTTCAGGTCAACCACGACTTCTTCCTTTCCTTCGCTGTGGTTAATCGTATAGGTATATTCACCAGCGACATCCTGATTTTCGCGACGTCCTTGCCTGATTTTAACAATGTAACTGAAGACTTCATAGGTTCCTTGCCCTTTGATTGGAATACTCCAGATTGCCTTTTTATTGCCATCACCTGACCGGATGTAATGTGCCGACCGGATAAATTTTCCGAAGAAACTACTGTTGGTAGTAGCCCGCCAAGTCCGTGGGGCATGCCAGGTATTGAATCCGATAAACCGGTCTGGACTCTGATCATCCTTGATTAACAACTTTTGTAAAAGACTGTAATCTTCGGTGCGGGTAAACCGGAATGTAGAATCTTCATCATCGCAAATAAATTCGCCTTTTTCAACCAGTCTGACAGGTGAATCCAACACTTTTTCGCCTTCATACGGAACCGCTTTGGTATCCTGTTCAACATTTCCGAACGGAAGCCTAAGTTCAGCGGGAATATTCCGTGATGCAAGCGTATTTATGGTAATATTTCGGGGTGTTCCATCGAGCAGATAACTTACTTCCTTGGTTTGATTGCCTTCGAGATACAACAGCTTGTCGATGGTTTCCATGTTTGCCCCGCCACCGCCAAATCGTCCGCGTCCGGGTCCTCCGCCTTCTCCAAGCCTGAATTGGGCCAAAACGATCCCTTCAGTTTTTTCGGTATTTGAAATCCTGAATTTGACCATGGTTTTCAGGCGGTCGCCATCCAGTACATTAACCGCACTTAAACCGCCAATCAAATAACCCGGCAGATCTTTGCTCCTGAACCATTTTTCCATGTATGGAAGCAGGTCGGTATTGAACTGCTGCTGAATACGGGTGTTAAAATCACCAATGGTTGTTGAATTGAATTTGATGCTCTTCAGAAAGTTGAACATGAAATCGTTGAAAGCCTCGTCGCCTGCTTTACGCTTGATGATCGAGAAAAGCGATTGCCCTTTCAGTTGGATTACATTGTCAATAATCTTCACTTTTGATGGATCGTCCAGCAGTTCGGCGAACGAATAATCGAGCAAAGCCAGGTTGGCCTGTTCATTTTCGGTCATTCCCTGCATATCGCGCATAAAGCCCATGGCTCCAGACTCGGACGATTGTCGCAGGTAGGCTTCAAAAATACGGTCGGTAATGGGCCACTTATCAGATTGGACAAAATAGGCATGGTTATAAAACAGCGGAAAACAATACAATGGATTTGCTTTTTCTTCGATCTGAAGTTCGCCCTGGCTCCGGTTAATATCTGGCCGGGCAGCAGCCTGGGTAAACATCGACAAAAAGTTATTGAAAGCCATTATCTTTTTCTCTTCGGGAGTTGATTGTACATCGCTGCCCCTGCCACCCCAGCGCTCCATCCTCTTGACACTTCCGTTAAAATCAGACTCAGGAATAAGCAAACCCTTTTCAGGAAAAAGAATGGTTTCAGGCTGAACCTGTTCACGTTCACCGATCAAGGTACGCGGATAGGAATAAAACTGGGCCGGAACTTCAACCAGGGTAAACCGTTCAAACGGATAAAACATATCGATCTTACGCTCGTAATCTTTTAAGGCTGATGCAATCAGATCCGGAATGGTATCCTTGACCGGTTCAAAAAATTTCGTAAAATAATCGTGCTCCGGATGAACATACAGATTGAAAGCCAGACCGTCAATGGTATCTGTCTTCTCCGTATAATTTCCAATGACCAATGATATTTGCGGTAAGTTGTGCTTGTTGGTAAACCGGAAGGTTCCGTCTTTTTGTTCTGATTTGCCTTGTGAAACGACTGTCAGCCCGGGTTTGGTCTTCACCGAAACCTCAAAATTACTGAACTGCTTTTGCGCCCACTGCTTGCTTTGTTTTCCGAAGCTGGTTCCAGCAATGGGATACCAGTTGCATTCGCGTGTGAGCAAAACAAAATCGGGAGAAACGATTGCCGAACGTTTATCAATCTGAAACATAAAGGCCTTGTAAGCTTCCTGAAGGGTTTTGTCGTCCACATCGAGGTAACTCGCGGCTTCGTTCAGTGTTCCTGAATAATCAAATTCAAGTTCGGCAGTTTCGCCGGGTTCCAGCTTTGTTCCTGAAAATTCAATCAGGTGAAGTTCGCGCTTAACGGCAATTTCCTGTCCGTTGTACCTGACTTTGGATACATTTAACCCTGGATTCAGGCTGAAAACAAAATCATTGACAGCCTCCTGGTGAGGATTGGTCACTTTTAGTTTTGCAGTGACTTCCAGCTTGTCACCAGTATGGATGAGATCAATTTGGTAGCCTGTCACTTTAAGTCGTGGCACGGTCTGGTTGGCATCATTCAGTGTTCGTATATCTTCCCTCAAATTCTGATTTCGAACAAAAGTGGAGACATGCTTCTCCCCTAGCCAGATACCGGCAGCGAAAAAAATTAATGCTGGAATCAGTGTTACTTTATTACTGAATGGACTCTGTGGCAACCGTTTCAGAAGTGAAATTGTCAGGAAAATAAACCCAACGCCAAAACAGGCATACATTCCGCGGTGAATCAGGATAGCCTGAATATTACCAAATCCAATGAAATCGGATTTAAGCAATGGAATGCTGTAAGCCATGTAGTCGAACAGAAAGTAGTACTTGGTGTTGAGGTAGAAAATAGTGATGGCTACATAACCCAACAAAAGAATAAACGTAATGGCCTGATTTTTCAGGATACTCATTACAAAAAACGAAAGGCCAAGAATAAAAATCAGAGTTGGCAAACTGATGATCAGAAAATAATTCAGGTAAGCTATCCAGTTGACTGCCACATCTTCTGCAATGAGGTTGAAAATGAGCGCCTCGGAGAGAATGATCAGGTTCAGGATAATGAAAACGACCAGGTTCCCGATGGTTTTTCCAGCCACATATTCTCCGTTCGACATGGACCGAATATAAATGACATCAGTGGTATCCAGTTTCTTATCGCGTTTCAGGAAGTCAGAAGCCAGGAAAATAGCAATGATAGCCTGGACAGTATTCAATAGGATAAGGTTGACATACGGAATGATGGAGGGAAGTACTTTTATATTGACATTTCCTGGTCCACCACCACCATCAAAAATCTGAGTTGCCAGGTTAAAAAAGAAAAGCACGACAATGGCAAAAATGGCAAAAATTCGGAAAAACCAACTGCGTAAAAGGGTGGTAATTTCGTATTTGGCAATGGATGTAATGTTATGAACCGATATCATGGCTTTTCAGGTTTATATGGCTGTCCATTGGTTTAATTTACTTTCCATAAAATACACGTAGGCGTGTTCGAGATTGGGCGCGATGTTGTGCCCGCTGTAGCCGTTTATTGAATCAGCCACCACCTGAATTTCCCAACCTTCACTGGTGGGGACATTGGAGATCACCGGATATTTTTCGTTAATTTCGAGGTATTCTTCTTCTGTGGCCTGAATCAGCCAGACTTTTCCTTCCGCTTTCACTACCAGTTCGTCGGGCGAGCCGGTAAAAGCCAGCCCACCCTCGTTGAGCAATGCCATGTCGGTACACGAACTCGAAATATCGCCAACAATGTGGGTTGAAAGAATAATGATTACATCTTGCGTTGAAATAGTGGAAAGTAAATTCCTGAAGCGGATGCGTTCTTCCGGATCGAGTCCGGTAGTCGGTTCGTCAACAATAATGATTTTCGGATCGTTGATCAGCGCCTGGGCAATGCCGAGGCGACGTTTCATCCCTCCTGAAAGTTTGTTGGCCTGACGATCTCGCGCTTCGAACAAGCCAACTTCTTCCAACATTTTATCGACGGCCTGCTTGCGTAATCTGGTATCTCTCATGCCTGCCAGCCGGGCTGCGTAATCGAGAAATTCATAAGTTTTCAGGTGTGAGAAAAAACGAAAATCCTGTGGAAGATAACCAAGCATTGAACGAATCTTTTCACGGTCTTTGGTCAGGTCGTAGCCATTCATAATTACTTTTCCTGAGGACGGTTGCATGAGTGTAACCAAAATGCGCATCAGGCTCGATTTGCCTGCCCCGTTAGGACCCAGCAATCCAAACATCCCGTTGTTGATTTCCAGATTGATATCTTTAAGGGCCTGATTGCCGTTGGAATAGACTTTATTGAGGTTTTCGATGGTTATTTTCACTTTCAGAAAATTAGGTCGCAGAACATCTGACTTGATTTTATACAATAGGTTTAATCTTTAGGCAATAAGTTACAAAATTGAACTGATTATGTAAATATTATTTCATTACTTGCATTACTTTTTCACCATGAAATCTAAAAAAATCAATAAACTTTTGCCATGTAGTCCAAATAAAACCTGCTTAAATGAAACCAATAATTTTCGTTTTGTGCTTTGTTCTTATGCTTTCATGTAAAAAGGAAGAGATTCAAAAAGCGGTTCTGATTAAATATGAACTGACAGATGATGTTAGCCCAGTGAAGGTTAAATTAAGTGTCGATGGAGATTTCCACCGGTCAGAATGGATGTTTGACAATCGATATTTTAACGGTTCCAACATAAATGAGAATAAAGGAAAAAGTGAATGGATATTTAAGGATAATGGAATTGGATTTGGCACTGTGAAATTTTCTGGTTCAGATAAAAATAATGGAAAATATGTAGGTGAAGTAAACATTCCTCTCCCCAAAGTCGCAACCAAAATTGAATTTACTGGCCTTTCGGCAAAAAGCCTTTCAGCAAACTTTCCTGATTTAAATGGTGAATATAAAATTGAATTCTCGCTGTACGATCCATATCCGTCAGTTTTGAAATCAATTATTGTCAATTTAAAAGATAGAGAAGGCGAATCAATAACATTTAAACAGCCTGTTCTGTTTGATATTCCCAGATTCTATGATAATGCAGAGCACTATGTATTTCTTTCGATTTCAAGAAGCAATGAACCCAATCCATTTTTTCGAACGAATATCTATTTAAAAACTATGTACTTATCTGATAGGATTAATTTTGGGAAACTCCAAATCAATTACAATGAAAAGGCTATGTTTTTAGAAGCTGATTGGAAACCTTAAATGATTTGTAGGTGGATTTCTTGAATTTTCATTTGTTAGGGTTTGCCCTTTCGTAAATCTTCCAATTCTTTTGTATTCAGCACTTTTTTGAAGTTTTTTTCTTTAAGTCCATTGTAAAGAGGCTTGTCTCCGGTCCATAAATACCCTTTAATGAAATTCGTAAGTGCGACGAAATCAAGATCATCTATATCAATATCTTTTACAATCCGTTCTGCCGATATCCACTGTTTTTCAGGGATAAGTTCTTCGTTAATGAAGTTGATTTTCTTAAACAATTCGAATCTGGCTACCTGAAGTTGGCTGTCTGTAAGTTTTGAGATATTTTTTAATTTGTCCCAATGCTTGTCGATTTCGTGCTTCATATAGCTACAACTGTAAAACTCAAAGTTTTTATCAGAGTTGAAAATCAAATCTCCGATAGTACTGGTGCTGTTTAGAAGTGCACTGAAAATAATATTGGTATCAATTACTATTTTCACTTGACAAATCTGCTTCTGTTTTTATCCCACCACCCTTTTTTCACTTCGGCTGCGAGTTCATCTACATCAGATTGTTTTGCTTTTGATTTTGCGGTTGCTTCCCTGTAGGTTAGAAAGTCGATAAGTCGTTGCAGTCCTTGAGTGTCAACATAAGATGGAATCCGTATTACAATTTCGTCTGTGGTCCTTTCAATTTGCATCGCTTCTCTGTTTTAGTTGATCAAAAATAAGAAAAATCATTGGATGAAAAGAATAATCTCTTTGTTTTAAAACCAATTCAAAAACTCGATGTTGTTTGCGAATATTACAAAACCCTCAATTTTCTGTTGCAATTCAAATAAGCTGTTAATTTTGCATTCCTAATTTTGAAAATATCCATGCTGAAATTAAGATTTAACACCAAAAAATATGCAGCGAACGAATACCTGGTTTTGCTGTACCGTATTTTCATCCTGATGGGATTTTATTCATTCTGCCGTATTTTGTTTTACCTGTTCAATACGGATTCGTTTCCCAAAGTTACTTTTTCATCATTTCAGACCATCATGAAAGGTGGTCTGATGTTCGACATCAGCGCTTTGCTGTACCTGAATGCCGTTTATATGCTATTGTTCTTATTGCCGTTTCAGTTCAAATTCAGTGGCGGATACCAGAAAATGCTGAAATGGATTTTTATGGTTACCAATGCTTTTGGCCTGGCATTCAACCTGATCGACATCATATATTACCGCTATATCCTGAAACGGACCACTGCCAGCATGTTTGACGTGGCGGCTTTTGATGCCGGCAATAACAGGCTGATCCTGCGTTTTTTCTACGACTTTTGGTATATCCCAACCATCCTGATCATCCTGCTCATTTTGCTCTCAGTTTTGTATTCCCTCCTGAAACCAAAGCCGTTTAAATTCAGGCGTCCATTCATCTATCCCCTTTCGGGCATTCCGTTTATTTTTCTGGTTTTAGTACTTTCCATCATTGGGGTGCGCGGTGGTCCCCGGCACAGCACACGACCGATCAACATGAACAATGCCGGGGCGTTTGTCAATGCCCCGGAAGAAATGTCGCTGGTACAAAACACTCCTTTTTGTATTATGCGGACCTGGGGAAAGAAGGCTTTTGTGCATAAAAATTATTTCGCCTCGGAAGAGGAATTGGCCCGGATTTACTCGCCGGTTTGTGTTCCGGATAGCGTTGGGCCTGCCCGGAAAGACAATGTAGTGATCATTATTCTGGAAAGTTTCAGCCGGGCATTTGTCGGTTCGCTCAATCCGCAATTCAAGGATCCGCACGACCGGGTTTTCACCCCTTTTCTCGATTCGCTGATCCACGAAAGTCTGGTGTTTCCGAATGCCTTTGCCAACGGACGCAAGTCAATTGATGCGATTCCTTCCATAACGGCCAGCATTCCGGCGCTAGTGCTGCCTTATGTAGTTTCCGAACGATCGGGAAACACGATCAACAGTCTGGCCAGCCTGCTTTCTGTTCAGGGATACGAATCAGCCTTTTTTCACGGGGCGCCCAACGGATCGATGGGGTTTGATGCATTCACAAAAATTGCAGGATTTCAAAAATACTATGGCCGGAACGAATACGGAAATGAAGCCGATTTCGACGGGATATGGGGAATTTGGGACGAACCATTTTTTCAGTATTTTGCCCATGAGATGACAAACATGAAGGAGCCGTTCCTGACTACTCTTTTTTCGGTTTCATCGCACCATCCATACGAAGTTCCGAAGAAATACCAGGGGAAATTTCCTGAAGGACGGGCACCGGAGAACAAATGCATCAGTTACACCGATTACTCGCTGAAAAAGTTTTTCGATACGGCAAGGAAGCAGCCTTGGTTTAAAAATACCCTGTTCGTGATCACGGCCGATCATTCCACCGATTCGGGGATAAAAGAATACTTTACAACCGTTAACCGCTTTGCCATTCCGATCCTGCTTTACAAGGCGGACGGAAGCTTAAAAGGAGTTGATACCGGAATCGCAGAACAGATCGATATTATGCCCACCGTACTCAGTTACCTGAATTATCCATATCCATACATCGCCTTTGGTAATAACCTTTTTGATCCAGCTGCAAAACGGTTCGCCATGAACTACATTGAAGATTTGTACCAGTTTTTAAGCGGCGATTTTGTTTTTTACATGAATGACGACAAACTGACAGCGATCTATAATTGGAAAGAAGATCCGGAACTTCGGAAGAATCTGATTGGAACGGTTGATCTGCAGAAAGACGAACAGCTTCAGAAAGCAATTATCCAGCAGTTCAACAACCGGATGGCAGATAACCGGATGGTGATTGAGAAAAAATGAGTTTTCACCACAGATTCTACAGATTTACACAGAGAAAACCGTTTACTTCTTCGAAGACGGTATGAATACTCACGAATCACAAATTTTTATGTGAACTATGTGTCTATGTGATTCTTATTATTTTAGTACAAAGAATAATCGGGAAACTGACATCAACCAAACTTGAAACCTGGAATCTGTAACTTCCCTTCCTAAATCTGCTCCCAACCATCCCTGTAGTTGTGCCTGATCCATTCTTCAGCGGTGGCGAGCGCCGGGATGGTGTCATATTTAGTATCGAATTTTGGATCGCCGTTTACGACTTCAAATTTACTCGAAGTGACCACTTTGATTTTCTCGAATGGACCAATGTTGGTGAACTGCATGTTCTTGCCATCCCACAACAAACGTTTTTTCAAATCCTGAAGACGGACAGCCAAAACTCCCATGACCACCATTTCGTTGAGTGGCCCGGAGTAGCTGAAGTTTGAACTGGCTTCAACCCGGTTATTTTTATCTTCTTTGGCAGCACGTATCCAGTCCTGCTCGTGGCCGTTGGTATCGGCATTCTGAATCCGGCGGATTGTTTTTTCAGGAACTTTGAACCCGGCCATTTCAGAAGTTGGCAATAAGGTTGGGTTGCCGGCATAACAGCCGCACATGATTTTCCCTTTGGTACCGTAAAAAATTACACCGCCATCCTCGTCGCCCATTGGTTCGCTGTCATGGAGTTCCTCCGGACGTACAGGTAACAATCCTCCGTCGTACCAGGTCACTTTTACTTCGGGCATTCCAACTTTCGAAAGATTATCACGACGTGGAAACCAGTAAGTTACTTTTTCGGCAATGGGCGCCGATTCGTTATTTATAACCGTTGAACTGCCTTCAACAGCAGTCGGATATTGCAACATCAAGGCTTTAAAAGCCGGATCGAGGATGTGGCAGGCCATGTCGCCAAGCGCACCGGTTCCAAAATCCCACCAGCCACGCCAGTTCCAGGGTGTGTAAATTTCGTGGTACGGACGGAATTTGGCCGGCCCGATAAAAAGGTCCCAGTTCAGCGTATTCGGAACTCTCATTTTATTGGCAGGCCGTTCCAGGCCCTGAGGCCAGATCGGACGGTTAGTCCAGGCATCAACCGATGTAATTTCGCCAATGGTTCCGGCCCAAATCCACTCACAAATTTTCCGGATACCTTCTCCTGAATTACCCTGGTTTCCCATTTGGGTGGCAACACCATAACGAAGAGCCGTTTCTGTCATTATGCGAGATTCGAACACTGAATGTGTCAATGGTTTTTGAAGGTAAACATGATATCCGGATTTCATGGCCATTAACGCGGGTAAGGCATGAGAATGGTCAGGAGTGGCAATCATCACCGCATCAATGTCCTTCTGTTTACTGAACATTTCGCGGTAATCCTGGTATTTGGTGGCAAGCGGCCATTTTCGGAAAGCATTCCGCCCGGCATATTTCCAATCTACATCACAGAGGGCAACGATATTTTCAGAGTCCATGTTCGACAGGTTATTAAAACCCATTCCACCCACACCAATTCCGGCAATGTTTAGTTTATCGCTTGGAGCTTTGTATCCCAGTCCGGCAATAACTTTACTTGGCAATATGGTTACCGCTGTCGCAGCCAGGGCAGTAGTTCCCAAAAAATGCCGTCGACTGATGTTGGATGGTTTATTTCCCATGGTAGGATTGGTTCAGAATATGATGGACTAAAATTTTTTGTGAAAATAGATAATCCATTTTGATTTCAGAAACAAAAAAAGGTGGATCCTTGCGAATCCACCTTTAAGATATCCATTAATCAGACAACTATGCCGGCATATCAGGAAGGCTCCATGGTTTGCGGTACGTGTGTTTAATCAGTTCGGCTGCAAATTCAGTAGCAGGAACCGGGTCAGTATAAGTTTTGTTGAATGTGGGGTGCCCGTCATGAATACTGAATGCATCTTCGATAACGATTTTAATTTTTTCGTCGTCAGTGATGTTGGTGAATTTCATGTTTGGTCCGTCCCATTCCAATTCTTTGTTCAGGGTCTGCAAGCGAACGGCGAGTACTCCCATTACAACCATTTCGTTGAACGGTCCGGCTTCACTGAAATTGGAGGCAGTTTGTACGCGGCTTTCAGGAGCTTCTTTGGCAGCGCGAACCCAATCCATTTCGTGTGAAGCTTCAACACGGCGACGGAATTTTGGCGCTTCCGGTTTTACAACAGTCCCATCAGGACGTAAGATCCAGGGATTAACACCATAACAACCACAAACTAAAGTTCCTTTGGTGCCGTGGAAGAATACGCCACCACCTGCGTCATTCGGATTTTTACCAGCTGGCCATCCGTTAGGAAGCATTGGTTTGATCCCACCATCGAACCAGGAGACTTCAACTTGAGGAAGTTGAGCTCCCTTTTTCGATCCTTTCCAGGCACGTTTTGGTACGCGGGCAGGGAAAGTTAGTTTAACTGATTGTGCTGTTGGAGCGCAATCCTGAAGCAATAAGGTTGAATTACCCTGAGCCTTGGTTGGATAACCCAGTTCGAGGCCAACAAAAACAGGATGTAAAATGTGGCAGGCCATATCTCCTAATGCACCTGTACCGTATGCCCACCAACCGCGCCAGTTCCATGGGTGATAAAGTTCGTTGTAAGGACGCATCTTAGCTGGACCAGTAAATAAATCCCAGTCTAAGGTTTCAGGAACCCACTGTCCTTGTTTTGGAGTGTTTAAACCTTGTGGCCAGATCGGTCGGTCGGTAAAAGCTTCCACTTTGGTCACTTCACCAATTTCGCCGTTGGCAAGCCATTCGCAGGTGAGGTTTACACCTTCCTGAGAAGATCCCTGGTTACCCATCTGAGTGGCTACGTTATATTTTGCTGCCAGTTTGGTAAGCAAACGTGATTCGTAAACCGAGTGGGTTAATGGCTTCTGACAGTAAACGCTTTTCCCCATTTCAATGGCATGTGAAGCAACAATGGCATGAGTGTGGTCAGCAGTTGCAATCAGAACACCGTCAATTGATTTTCCCAGTTCGTCGTACATGACTCTCCAGTCTTTGTACTTTTTAGCTCCTGGGAACTCTTTGAAACAGCCATCAGCGTATTTCCAGTCAACATCGCATAACCCAATGATGTTTTCCGAGCTAAGGTTTTTAATATTTCCATGACCCATACCACCGATGCCAACACCGGCAATATTCAATTTGTCGCTTGGCGCTTTGTGCCCCAATCCGGCAATCACATTACTTGGAAGAATAGAAATTCCGGCGGCTGCAGTCGCAGTTGTGGCCAGAAACGATCTTCTGCTAAAGTTGTTTTTCATTGATTAATAATTTAATTGATTTAGGGATTGTATTGTTCTTATTAGTAAAAAAATCACCTAAAGGTAAAATTATCTTTCTGAATCACCAAGCCTGGAAGTTCTATCTTTTTGAAATTAATAGTTTACTAATAGATTGTATCACTTGAATGTATGCCTGAAATTGACCTAAACACAAGAAAATGAATTTTTTAGAATAGCTTTTATCTATTCGCGATTGAAAAATTCGATTTGATTTGCGAACAATCGGAGCGTATATTTGTCTTTAATATTTCGAATATCAAATTTATTAAAACACATAGTATGAAAACCATTAGTGAAAAATTTCCGGAATTTTCTAAACAAGCCGTTGTTTCCCTCGAAGCAGGCAAAGAGTTTGCAACTTTAACCAATGCTGACATTGCCGGCAAATGGACTGTATTCTTCTGGTGGCCACTCGATTTTACATTTGTATGTCCAACAGAAATTGTTTCATTCAACGATCATTTCGAAGAATTTGCCAAACGTAATGCCAATGTAGTGGGCGCTTCCATCGATTCACAGTTTGTTCACCTGGCATGGCGGAACAACCACCCAGGATTGAAAGGTTTGAAATTTCCAATGCTGGCAGATACAAGCAAATCACTTTCTGAAGAATTGGGTATTCTGGAAGCTGAAAATAAAATTGCCTATCGTGCCACTTTCATTATCGATCCGGAAGGAACAATTCAACATGTTTCGGTGAACGGATTGAATGTTGGAAGAAACGTAAATGAAGTAATCCGAATTCTGGATGCACTGCAAACCGGAGAATTAACCCCATGTGATTGGGTTCCCGGCCAGGCTACTTTGTAATTGTTTAGAAAATCATAGAATAGGTGAAATTGGCTGTCTGAAAGGATGGCCTTTTTTTGCCACTTCTCTCGAAAATATCTGTGTTATAAATGATTGTAGGTGCGCAACTAACAAGTCTTCGTTGAGTCATTTTTATAAGATCTACACTTGGTCATCAATCAGGATTTCTTGTTGAAGAAGTTTTGAAATAAACGGTTTGTTCGAATCATTTCAAAATTTAACCAGTATAATCTCTTCAAAGGTCTCCTTGTAAAGTATATTGCAATTGATTACCTCTGGATGTGTTCCTGAAGCTGAAATCTGTTTGTTTTCAATGACATAAATATGATCTGTCTGTCGTGCCAACTGAACCCGATGGGTCACAAAAATGATAATCATTTCCTTTTTAAGCTTTTGCAACAGTTTGATTACAAATTGCTCAGTCCGGCGGTCCATCGCAGCGGTTGCCTCATCGAGCAATAAAACCTGTGGTTTTTGGTAGAGCGCACGAGCCAGTGCAATCAGTTGCTGTTGCCCACCCGATAGGTTTGTACTGTTTTCGTTGATGATGGTCGCATAACCTTGCTGAAACTCCCTGATAAACGAGTCGAAACCTGTCTCACGGCAAAAACCAATTACATCCTGCACATTAGGGTTA
>JAUXUF010000170.1 GCA_030684645.1 Bacteroidota bacterium
CGCACAGCTGGAACGCATCGACGACCTGATGGCCCGCAAGCGCGCCATCCTCGCGAGCTACAGGGAACGCCTTGCCGAGATGTCAGTCGTTTCGATGAACCCCGAGCCCGAGGGAACCACCAATGGCGCCTGGATGCCCACCGCCGTATTCCACGAAAGCACAGGCGTCACCAGGGAGCAGCTGCAGGCCGCTTTCCAGGCTGAGAACATCGACGCCCGGGTGTTCTTCTGGCCGCTCTCGTCACTACCGATGTTCAAAGCCCGCCCCGAGAACCGGCATGCATGGTCCATTCCCGGCCGCGCCATAAACTTGCCGAGCTTTCACGACATGACGCAAGAAGACCTCGACCGCGCCTGTAGCGTTCTCTTGGCTCTTCAATGACGCGCAGGAAGACATGAGCACTAGTGACATCAGCAAGGCCCTGGCCGAGCACTATGCCGCCAGCTTTGAGGCGCATGGCGCCAGCCCACGAGGCGTGGATTGGGGCTCAAACCCCCAGGAACACCTGCTACGACTAGACCGGATGCTCGCCGTCACCCAGCGCGGCACGCCAGCGGGGTCGAGCACTTCACTGCTGGATGTTGGCTGCGGTTTCGGGAGCCTGCTCGATCGGTCTCTGGCAATTGGCCTGCCCTTGGTCTACACCGGCATCGATATCTGTGAACCCATGGTGGAGGCTGCCAGGCAGCGGCATCCGAACGCCCGCTGGATGGCAAGCGACATCCTGACCGCGCCTACCAGGGACCAACATGACTACGTCGTGTGCAACGGCATTCTGACCCAGAAGCTCGGGGCCAGCATCCGGGACATGGACCAGTTCCTAAAGGCTCTGGTCCGGCAGATGTTTTCGTTGTGCAAGGTCGGTATCGCCTTCAACGTGATGACTTCACATGTGAACTTCACCGCGCCCAATCTGTACTACCGCAACCCTGCAGAATTGCTCGCTTGGTGCATGAGCGAAATCAGCACCAAGGTCATTCTCGACCATGCATATCCACTGTTCGAGTACACGGTTTACATCTACAGGGAAGATGCGCCAGGCATGCAATACGGTTTGCACCACACAGGAGGTGCTGCTTGATCCGCATGGGA
>JAUXUF010000184.1 GCA_030684645.1 Bacteroidota bacterium
GCCAGCGAACTGGTGGAAGAGGGGCTGGAATGAAACCTCTGAAATTATTGATGATCGATAACTACGACTCGTTCACCTACAACCTGGTGCAGTACTTCGGCGAGCTCGGCGCCGAGGTCGAGGTGTTCCGCAACGACGAGATCACGGTCGAGGGCATCGCGGCGCGCAAGCCCGAGCTCCTGGTGGTGTCACCCGGTCCCTGCTCGCCGGCAGAGGCGGGAATTTCGGTGGCGGCGATCCAGCATTTCGCGGGCAAGCTGCCGATTCTGGGGGTGTGCCTGGGGCACCAGAGCATTGGCGCGGCCTTCGGCGGCAGGATCGTGCGCGCTAAAGCGTTGATGCATGGCAAGACCAGTGTCATCACCACCACGCAGGAAGGTGTCTTTGCCGGCCTGCCGAAGCAGTTCACGGTCAACCGCTACCACTCGCTGGCGATCGAGCGCGCGACCTGCCCGGACTGCCTGAAGGTCACGGCCTGGACGGATGATGGCGAAATCATGGGTGTGAAGCACAAGACGCTGGCCATCGAGGGGGTGCAGTTTCACCCGGAGTCCATCCTGACCGAGCATGGCCACGCCCTGCTGAAAAACTTTCTGGCATGATGGGCGCTATAAATTTAATAGCTGTCCTCGCTTGCTGACAAAGGGCTGTAGCCTGATTTGACACCTATAGATGCATTGAGAACACATTACCATGCCGCACGCCAACAAAATCACGCCGCAGGAAGCCCTGCTGCGCACCATCGAACACCGCGAGATTTTTCATGACGAGATGCTGCACCTCATGCGGCTCATCATGGGGGGGGAGTTGTCGCCGGTCATGACGGCGGCGCTCATCATCGGTCTGCGCGTGAAGAAGGAAACCATTGGCGAAATCACTGCAGCCGCACAGGTGATGCGCGAGTTTTCCACCAAGGTGCATGTGGCCGACAAAACGCATCTGGTGGACATTGTGGGGACCGGCGGCGACGGCTCCCACACCTTCAACATTTCCACCTGTGCCATGTTTGTAGCCGCAGCGGCGGGGGCCAGGGTCAGCAAGCATGGCGGCCGCAGCGTGAGCAGCAAGAGCGGCAGCGCCGATGTGATGGAG
>JAUXUF010000238.1 GCA_030684645.1 Bacteroidota bacterium
TCTCTAACTGGACATCAAATGCCGAATCTTGTTTTTTTTCATATCTTTAATTTTTATAAATGATGGGCTAAAGATAATGGCAACATGTTGCACAAAACACGGATGTCACGAACCCGCCTCCAAAGGAGGTTTAGTTCAACATTGGAAGCCCGTGAATCGACTTTGAAAAAAGTAGCCGCAGAAACCGGAGCCACCGAAATTCATCCGTACAACTACTTCAACGTCATTTGCGGACAAGGAACAGCCGCCAAAGAACTGATTGAAGAAATCGGGCATCTAGATGTGGTAATGGCTCCTGTTGGCGGCGGTGGCTTATTGAGCGGAACTGCTCTTTCGACCAAAGCACTGTTGCCCGATGCACAGGTTATTGCAGCCGAACCTGCCGGTGCCGATGATGCTTTCCGGTCGTTTTACTCGAAAACACTCCAACCTTCAGTTGCTCCTAAAACTATTGCCGATGGATTGCTGACTTCGCTCGGCAGCCTGACTTTCCCCATTATTCTGAACAATGTGGATCAGATTGTTACCGTTTCAGAAGAAAATATTGTTGCAGCCATGCGCATGATCTGGGAACGGATGAAAATCATCATCGAACCTTCGTCAGCTGTTCCGCTGGCAGCTATCCTCGAAAATAAAGTGGATGTAAAAGGCAAAAAGGTTGGTATTATTCTGAGTGGTGGAAATGTGGATCTGGGGAAATTGCCGTTTTAAGTTTTAAGACATAAGACAAAACATCCATAGTGAAAGGTTGAAGTTTATGATTTGATTTTCAGCTATTTCATTCCATTGTCAATTCCCTTGATACTGATGGGTTCGAACATTACCCGATCATTCGCGAAGGCGGAAAACTGCTGGTTGCTTTTCTGATTGGTGCACTGGGCGTAATATTGGGAAGTTTTCTGGCTTTTTACTGCATTGATCTGGGCTCTGATTCAGGAAATGTGGCAGGAGTAATTTCGGCAACCCTGATCGGTGGCAGCATGAATTTTATAGCCAACGGCGAAATCATGAATTTCAGCAACTATTGCAGTCGATAACTTTGCCGCGAATGCCTATATTTTAATGCTCTTCGCTATTCCATCCACCCATTTATTCTGTAGTTCCATTTCATTCCATAAAAGAATCCCCAGATCTCATGAACCCGGGGACATTGAACCAAAACCACATCTATTTACTAATGATCACTTTATGAATTATTTCAGTTGAGCCTATTTTTGATTTTACCACGTAAATTCCGGCTGGTTGTTCATGCAGATTAAATACTTCGCAAGTTCCTGAAATTAATCTGGAAGTTACTTTTCTACCCGAAAGATCCAGAATGTCTATTCTGCTACCTACTTCCGGTAATTCTGAGAAACGAACATTTACTTTATCAAAACTTGGGTTTGGAAATACATCGATTCTAACTGAACCATCGAGATTTGTCACATCAGTTGTCAATGATTTCATTTTTACCAGAACGCTGGCATTTTTCTCATAGATCATTTGTCCATTAACAACTTCGGCCTGAACTTGTGTTTCATTTCCTGTCTTTTTATTCCATGCGTAGATTTGAATCTGATTTCCATCTACAAACCCATCCTGGTTGATTTCGTTTGTTGAAAAGGATGCTATCAAACTGGCTGTGCCTTCTGCTAAATTATCTTCTGTAATTTTTAGCGTTCCTACACAAGTTTTGCCATCAAATGCTGACAGTTCATCACCAACAGATAAACCAGCCTTCTGCAAATCAACTAGATTGATATTCATGTGATCAGATCCGTTTCCTTCAATTCTGCTTGAAAAATATTCCGTTTTTCCCGATTTTGACTGAACAACTGCCGACTTAAGATAGGTTTGCTGAATGGTCAGTATTGTGTCTGCATTTATTTTAATCTTGTAGCTTTTGCCGCTGGCAAAGTTCCCAATGCCATTTCTCCATCCACCAAATACACCCCAGTTCTCGATCGAATTTCCACTTTCGTCCTGTACTTTAATCAGTTTTTTATGATCAATTAAGGATTGAATGACACTCAATGCATTAACTACATCAGCGCGTGGAAATGAAATAATGTTCCATCCTGCTTTTAGTGAAAGATTAAGAGGCAGTACGATTGGACGACCGGTAACCTGAAGCGAACAATTATTTGCAACTTTTATCTTATAACCCTTGGTCTTATCCATGGATCCCAGTTTATTGATCCACCCACCAAAAACACCCCAATTTTCAAATGTGTTACCAGCTTCATCCTGCATTTTTATCAAAGATCCCTGGCTTACAAGTGATAGTGTAATTACACTCACATCTGGATTTTGAGGTGTCACATAAGTCGAAATCATGTTGTATCCTTTAATCAAATTAATGGTTTGAGTGAGCTCAACATAAAAAACTAACTCAACTACAGATGTTGCACCGGCAGTATATTTGCCGTTAGTTGACCAGGTTGCTACATCACTTCTGTAGTTCACTGCTTTTGCAACCATCTCCTTCTGATTTTTATTATCCCAGATTTTAAAGATAATGACATCATTATCAATGAAACCATTGGTCGAACCATCATCCTGTGATGCTGAAATAGCAAGAAATGTTGTGTTATCTGCCGGATTAATGGTTTTTGTCAATTTCGTAACTCCTACACAATTTGAACCACTAAATACAGCTAGTTCATCATCAACTGAAAGAGGCAGGTCTTCCAGAATTGCAGAAACAACAAAGAAATTCATGTGATTCTGACCGTTTTCGCCTTGCCATACTGTTGTAAAATGTGTTGCTGCCGTTCCCATATAGCCTGAAATAAGTATAAGGATAATGGCTATAAACATGCTTTTTTTAATCATTTTGTAAAATTGTTTCATCTTTAGTATTTTAAATAATAATTACTGAATAAAAATTCCCTCTCTTTCCAAATCTACCTCACATAATTTATTCATTAAATTAATGATCTAAAAACCAATATTTAACTTTCAAACTATATGCTTTTTCTCTCCCGCGCAGAATCATTTCATCTCTTCAATTAGTGCATTCAGCAGATTTGAAAACTTTATCAACTGAATGCATTGAAATTTTCAAACCTTATACCAAAGATTTCAACTGCAATAAACAATTCTCTCACTTAAGCTTCAACATACTGAATTACATTTATTTAAACGAGATAATAAATAGCTAAAGATTAACTACTCGATAAAATGCGAGTGATTGCATGCGTTTTTCAACACTAATTATCGCACAGTTGTGTGATATTTGAGAAAATTCGACATAAAGTTGTTTATCTTTATTGGTCTTTGTAAATTTAGGTGAAACGAATCTGTAAATTTACGCCTCATGCTGATAAAAACATTCGCCAGCGCCGTTCATGGCATTGATGCAACCTCCATTACCATCGAAACAGAGATCTCACAGGGCATCAAATTCTATATGGTTGGTCTTCCTGATAACGCTGTGAAAGAGAGCCAGCAGCGTATCGAATCGGCTATGCGGCTAAACAATTTTAAATGGCCACATAAAAAGGTAGTCATCAACATGGCACCGGCTGATATCCGCAAAGAAGGATCAGCCTACGACCTGCCTCTGGCTATCGGAATACTTGCAGCTTCTGAACAGATCAAGAAAGAGAAAGTTTCCAATTATATCATGATGGGCGAATTATCGCTCGATGGAAATCTGCAACCTGTTAAAGGAGCTTTACCCATTGCCATCAAAGCACGGGAGGAAGGATTCGAAGGGTTTATTCTTCCGAAGGAAAACGCCCGCGAAGCAGCGGTTGTTGACACCTTGAAAGTTTACGGAGTTGAAAGTCTCAGCGAAGTAGTAAGTTTTTTCAATGATGAAGTGGTGCTGGAGCAAACTATTGTCAACACCCGGGAAGAATTCTTCTCGAAAGTGAACGAAAGCGATGTCGATTTTTCGGACGTCAAAGGACAGGAGAATGTGAAACGGGCACTCGAAATTGCTGCTGCCGGCGGACACAACATCATCATGATCGGTCCTCCCGGAGCCGGAAAAACCATGCTGGCCAAGCGGATACCCACTATTCTTCCTCCGTTTACCCTTCGCGAAGCATTGGAAACGACCAAGATCCATTCGGTGGTCGGTAAAATTGACCGCGAGACCTCCCTCATGACCCAACGCCCGTTTCGCAGTCCGCATCATACAATTTCTGACGTAGCGCTAGTAGGTGGCGGCGCTTTCCCACAGCCCGGAGAAATAAGCTTGGCCCATAACGGTGTATTGTTTCTCGATGAACTTCCGGAATTTAAACGGCAGGTACTCGAAGTGATGCGTCAACCTCTGGAAGACCGGACGATCACCATTTCGCGGGCCAAATTTTCGGTGGAATATCCGGCTAGTTTTATGTTGGTTACCTCCATGAATCCATGTCCGTGCGGCTTCTATAATCATCCGACCAAACCTTGTGTCTGCGCTCCGGGAATGGTGCCCAAATACCTCAATAAAATTTCGGGCCCGCTACTCGACCGCATCGACATTCACCTGGAAGTGGTGCCGGTGCCTTTCAAAAAATTATCAGATCAGGCGCCAACCGAGCCCAGCAGCGCCATCCGCGAACGGGTGATCATGGCGCGGGAGATTCAGTCGCAACGGTTTACAAAAAGCGAAGGAGTGTTCTGCAATGCTCAAATGTCATCGAAAATGATCAGGCAGCACGTTGAACTGGACGAAGCAAGCAGCAGTTTGCTGAAAAATGCGATGGAAAAGTTGGGCTTGTCGGCTCGTGCCTACGACCGTATCCTGAAGGTTTCGCGCACCATTGCCGACCTAGAGAAAAGCGAACGGGTCGAAAGCCATCATTTGTCGGAAGCCATTCAATACCGCAGTTTGGATCGGGACAATTGGGGCGGATAAGCATACTAATCGTTTGTGATAAACGAAAAGATATGGTGTTAACCCAACTTGCAGCTAATCCGAATGAAATTCTTGCTTTTCAATGAATTGGCAGTTTTCGAGTTCAGATTTGTGTACTACGGATTTTTTCTTTGCGAAGGGTGCGTATTTATATTTTAAGGCATCATAAAGTTTTCGA
>JAUXUF010000220.1 GCA_030684645.1 Bacteroidota bacterium
TATAAAGAAAATCAGGAAGAACGCCAGTTCAGGGACAGATTTGGCAACTATCGGTATTGCTTACCAATTGACATTGATAATGTTTTTAACACGACAACGCTTTTAATTACTATAACATGTCACAAACATGCCATAAAATGAGCATCAATAAATTCGTGTAACAGGCCGCACCGTGTATCCTTTCCCTGCCATGTCTCGAAAACCTGCCGGGTACGGCCCGCCGGTGCGGCCAAAAAGTTGGAGCCTTTCCATCTTTCAATGGGCCGGCCATCTATGGGTAACACGAACCTGTATAAGGTTAAAAATCAGTTCGTGAATTTAGTGTTTAAATTTTAAAAATGATTCGTTATGAAAGAAATGACTTTTGAACAAATGGAAGAAATGAAAGGAGGAGTAATGAGTTATTGTGACCAATTATATAACTGGATACAGGGAACACCTGGATACCAAGGTGATTATGACTGGTTAGTATATACTTATATAATTAACTGTGAAGAACTAAGCAATTAATTAGGGAAAAGCAATAGGGGGCATATTTTGATATGCTCCTATTGTTTTAATATTATTTAAACCTATAAAGTGGAAAATGATTAATATGAATCAGAACATTACAATAAGGATACAATTGTTGATTTTCATTTTTGCAATGCTATCCAATGTGACACATTCAGCACCCATAAAAGTTCAGGGTATTGTAAAAGATTCGCAGACGAAGGAAGTATTAGTATACGCAAGCATGGGATTGAAAAAATATCCATTGGGGACATGTACCAACCTATCAGGTGAATTCCAGTTAATCGTAGATGATTCATTGGCCCATGAACAGATAACGGTTTCAGTAATTGGCTACGAAACCAAAGAGTACAAAATCAGCGAGATGAAAGGTGATTATTTTGAGATATTGATGGAACCAATCAACATCCAATTGGCAGATATACTGGTTTTGCCCGAAAAGCTTACTGGAGAAGAAGTTTTAAAACGAGTCATCAAAAATCATAGCAAAAACTACCCATTCGGATTTTGTTATTACGAAACATTTTTCCGCGATTTAGTCGTTGACAATCATAAAGATGCAAAAATAAAAAACTTCCGCTTAACTGAGGCTGCCGTGAATATTGAAGATTTTGGATTGGATGCCTTTCGTGAGCCCAAATTCAAGATCCATGAAATACGGAATAGCTACAATTATGTGGAAACTAGCTTATTATCAAGAGCACTGATATGGAAGATAAAAAACCCTCTGAATAGCGTTTATGATTGGAGAAATGCAATAAGTAAAAACTACTTGAAAAAGCTTCTAAACGATGAGTGCTATACAAAAAAAATTCATGAAATAACAATGATTGATAATTCAATCGTTTACGTACTTGACTTACATCAAGCATATTACAAGTTATTTGGCATAAAAAGTAAAGCTGAAAATCTTCAAAAAACAATCAGGTTATTTGTGAAATCAAAAGATTGGTCAGTTATAGAAATCTCACGTTATATGATATTAAAAGCCCCGACAACCGATAGCTTATTAATCGGTAAGGTTCAAATCAAAATGCAGGAATATAATAAGAAATACTACCTGAAATTGATTGATTTTTATGGTCCCATATCTGATGAATACTTTAAGTTTGGAACTGATGTTGATTACAGACATCAATCGACCCTTTTAGTTAATAATGTGGTTCTTGACCGAAAATCAATTGACCGGATTCGTCGCCGGAATTCAATGAAAACCGAACTGCCGTTATGGAATGCAGAGTACAAGTATAATCCTGAATTCTGGAAAACATATAACATCCTTCTGGACAAACCGCTTGATCCTTCGGTGAAAAAAGACCTGGAACGCGAGATTCCTCTTGAAAATCAATTTATTGATAGAGGTTTGAAAAACTTAAAAAAGTAAGTCTTATGCGTCAATCATATATTGAAGAACTATTAAAGAAACCAGCATGGATGTTTTTTCTGTTCTCCTGGTTATTTTACCTGATCGGACTATTCCTGTTTTCGCACTTGGTGTGGGACTCGAATACCTACCTGTATGATTATAAAGGCAATGATTTCGAAGAATGGCTTTCCTCGGTTCGTCGGATTGATCTGGTAAGATATGTCCTGTCTCCTTTATGGGTTATCACGATATCAGCAGTTATCTGGATTCTCATCAAGGCCGGTCTGGTAGTTTCACGTATCGAATTCAATACTGCATTGTTGTTTAAAATCATCTTTCTTGGTTTTTTCTTCATATCCCTTCCTTTTTGGATCAAATCAGTCTGGTTGATTTTGTTTGAAGGAAGTTATACTCCTGATAGATTAAAATATTTTTTCCCTGGGTCCATGGTTTCATTTGTTGATACTTCTGAAATGAAGCTTACCATGGTAAAAGCAATTTCAAGGTTTAACCTGTTCCATCTGTCATTTATGTTATTTACCGCATGGATGATTTCTTTTTACTCTCCTTTGAATTACATCAGGTCATTTTTGTTGGTATTTTCAACTTATGGGTTTGGTCTTGCCCTACTTCAATGCATAATCATTGTAATAGCCATGTGATGAGAAGAGGAATTGTTATTGCTGCATCAATAGTATTAATGGTAGCCGCTATTGCTTTCATTTTAGTTGAATTTCAAAAGAAACAACATAACTATGAGAAGTATAAAACCATTCCTGTTTTTTCATTTGAAACGATATTTAATAAAATTAAAAGTACTTCAAGCCTCCCCAAACACGAAGGTTATGTTATTCTGATTTTTAGCCCAGGGTGCGAAGCTTGTCAAATGGAGGCTTCTGATTATTCTAAACATATCGAATCGATGCAAAACATTTTCTTTCTAATGGTATCGACTGATTCTCTCTCTAAAATAGGAGATTTTGCATTAAAGCAGCAGTTATACAACGCAGATAATTTTCAATTCGGACATGTTGATGCAAATGAATTTGAAACTCATTTTGGATCTGTTCCTATTCCATCGATTTTTATTTACAATTCTGAAAAGGAATTAATTAGCAAAACCAGGGTTGCAAATTCATTAACCCTATTGAAGTATTTTAAAAACGAACTCACCGATTGGTAAAGTAAATGAGCAAGCAACAACAAAAGCGAATAAAAGCGACCTTCACCAAACAATATAGCCAATTCTATTGCGGGCTGGCTTGCCTGACTTCCATTGTGAAATATCATGGAGGGGAAACGACACAAGAGAAATTGCGCGATACCAGCGGAACCACCTTGCAGGGAACCAGCTTGCTTGGTTTGTATCAATCGGCAAAAAAGCTGGGTTTCGAAGCCCAGGCATTTGAGGCTGATCTGGAAAACCTAAAAAAAATGGATGCGCCGGTTATCCTTCATATATTGAAGGATGGTAATTTGGAGCATTACGAGGTTTGTTATGGCTTTGAAAAAGACAGGTTTCTGATTGGCGATCCGGGGATAGGGATTGTAGAATACCGGGAAGAAGAACTCGAAGCGGTTTGGAAATCGAAAGCTTTGTTGATGCTCAAGCCAGGCAATGGATTTGTACGGAAAAAAGCGGAGTCGAAGAACCAACTGACATGGCTCAGGGAATTGATCAAAGACGATGTTCCGGTACTTTTGGTTGCAGCGTTTATGGGAATGATCCTGGCAGTTCTCGGCCTGGCAGTAGCGATTTACACACAAAAATTGATCGACAAAATTCTGCCTTCCGGAAATAAGGAGCTCTTGTTTAAAAGTTTGGGCGTTTTTGTGCTGATTTTGCTTGCCCGGGCTTTCATCGGTTATATCAGGGGAATCTTTCTGGTCAGGCAAAGTAAGGATATGAATATCAGGATTGTTTCTTCATTCTTTGGGAAATTGTTGCTCCTTCCCAAAAGCTTTTTCGACAGCACTTCAACCGGCGATATGATTGGCCGCCTGAACGATTCACAGCGGATACAACGGGTAGTTATCAGCCTGAGCAGTAACATCCTGATTGATGTGCTAATCATTATTTCGTCGCTGGTTTATATTTTTATGTTATCCGCTTCAACCGGCCTGATCAGCGTTTTAGCGATTCCAGCCTTTGGTTTTCTGGCATGAAAATATAACCGAAAGGTCATTAACAAACAGCGCGAAGTGATGCAGACCTACGCCTTAACCGAGAGCAAGTATATTGATTCGATTCAGGGAATAAAAGTGATTAAATCGGGCAACAAAGAATCCCTGTTGTCGAAAGCGGTGCAATCGGTGTATCATTTCTTTCAGGGAAAAGTTTACGAATTGGGAATTTTGGGAAACAAGATCAACCTGTTGGCCCAGGTTGGCAGCGTTGTGCTTATTTCAGGGGTAATTGCCTGGACTTCGTTTCTTGTTCTGGACAAACAGCTTTTATTGGGACAGATGATGGCCATTGTTACCATCGTTGGCAGCCTGGTTACTTCAGTGATCAATACCGCGATGGCCAACATCCAGTTTCAGGAAGCCAAAGTTGCATTCGAACGCATGTACGAATTTTCGGCTACTGAACCTGAATATATTCCGGAAGAGGTTTCTCAGCAAGAAATTATTGTGGATACGCTTGAGTTAAAAGACCTGAATTTCAGGTTCCCTGGCAAAAGGCTGTTGCTGAAGGACATCAACATGAAATTCAGGAAAGGACAAATTGCGACCATCTTTGGCGAAATTGGCTGTGGCAAAAGTACCCTGATTTCAGTCCTTCAACGGTTTTATCCTTTCGAGTCGGGTGAAATTTGTGTCAATGGCTCCTGCTGGACTGCCCTGACAATTCCGACATGGCGTAACCAGATTGGTGTGGTTACCCAACACGTGAAATTGTTCAACGGCACTATTTTAGAGAATATCTGCCTTCAGGAAAACCCTAATGTGCAGGATGTAATTGGTTTTTGCCGTGAGACAGGTTTCGACTCGTTTATCAGGGAGTTTCAGCAAGGTTACGCCACCATCATCAACGAAAACAGCGCCAATCTTTCCGGTGGGCAACAGCAACTGATTGCCCTGGCACGTGCGCTCTATCAAAAACCACAGGTTTTATTGCTCGATGAGGCAACCGCTGCAATGGACCGCCGGACTGAGCAATTTGTGTTAAACCTCTTGCAGAAGAAGAAGAAAGAAATGACGATCATTTTTGTAACTCACCGGGTCCAATTGGCGCGTCAGACAGATTGTATTTATGTGATTGAGAACAAACAGGTTACCGCTTCAGGAACACATGAAGAAGTTCTCAGTGATAATTTGATATACCGCGAGGCTTTTGAGGAGATTTTGTTCGTAGTTTCCTGAGATAAACTCACTTCTCCATGTAAAAAATACCCTGCGGGAATGATCATCCCCGCAGGGTATTTATATCTTCGTAAAAGCTGAACGAAGCTCAACTTTTGCCTTTTTACATTTCGACTTGGCTCAATGCAATGCTTTTGCCTTGAAACTATTTTACCAATGTAGCATCTTCCATGATTACTTCATAGACATAGCCGTGTGAGAAATCTTTATTTAAACTGATCGTTCCTTCGAAAGTAACGATATCATCCATTTTCATTCCGTCAAGAGTAGTAACTGTCAGGTCAAAATCTCCCGTTTCACCGGTTCCGTCCTGAATGTGAATCCAGTTTTTGCCCATGACCTGTTCGTTGATTTTAACAACCTGACCTTTCATTTTAATCTTTTTCCCGGCATAATCCGATCTGTTTTTATACAAATCAGCAATTGAGATGCTACCAGTAGCAGGAGCAACCGAAATTCCTTCTTTCTTTCCTTCAGGAACTTTTCCGGTGTGATTCTGTGGCGATTGCATTCCCATAGCTGGCATTTCAGCAGCTGCAATGGGCTGTTTGCTGATATCCTGTACGAAATAGATGAAATCAAAAGTCCGGTTCAATTCCTTACTTTTAAAATTAGTCATTTCCATGGCCTTGTCATAATAATAGGTTTCTCCGGCAGCAGCTTCAATGCGGGTTACAGCTATCCAGTTTTCAGCGCCGTTTTCACTTACCTTCAGATAAGTATATTGTGAAGTTTGTATAACCTCTTCAACTTTCACTTCATGCATCGAAGGATTGGCATCGTTCTGAGCTGTCGGTACCTTGTTCTTTTTTACACAACCCGAGAAGACTACCAGGACGGCAAGAATAATAAATAATGATCTCATCTTTAATGTGTTAAATTTTTATAATTCGTTAAGTTGGTAAATCCAAAATGAGTAAGGCTTTGAAGCTTACCGTATTTTGGTGTCAAAATTAGTAATTGTAACGACAAAAGTTTCTGCTTTATTATTATTCGCGATGAAAAATTGGCTTTTTTACAATTGCATCCGCGATATGTTTGGTTATCGAAACAAATCCCATCAGAATAAGTTGGAATTTTAAATGGAATTTATTCGCATCAACCACCATACCTAAAACTAAAAAAGAAGGATGAATATGGATCAACAAATTAACGATTGTTACAGCGACAATAAGAATGCAAAAACCAGCCGTCGTGAGTTTCTGAAAAAGTCCGCTGCTTTTGCCGGCGGTTCAGTTGTCGCATTTTCCATGTTGTCACCTCTAAATCTGGAAGGCCAGTTAACTAATTCGGATGATCCGCGGTTATATACCGAAACTATCAGGTATTCCGGCGGATCCGGTTCAGTACTGGCCTATCTGGCAAAACCGGAAGGCACAGGCAGATATCCGGCAGTTATCGTAATCCACGAAAACAGAGGACTTCAGCCACACATCAAAGATGTTACCCGGCGAATCGCGCTGGAAGGGTTCCTTGCTATTGCCCCTGATGCCTTAACTTCACAAGGTGGAACTCCCGAAAATATGGAAGAAGCTATTGGTATGATTCAAAAACTGGATGCTGAAGCTACTAAAAAAGATTTTACCGCTGCGGTTCAGTATTTAAAAACCAATCCGCTGACAACCGGTAAAGTTGGGTGTACCGGCTTCTGCTGGGGTGGCGGCATGACCAATCAGGTAGCCGTGAATTCACCTGATCTCAATGTAGCGGTTCCGTATTATGGAATGCAGCCGAAAGCTGAAGATGTTCCTAAAATCAAAGCTGCCATGCTTTTGCATTATGCAGGCAACGATCAGCGGATCAACCAGGGAATTCCTGCTTTCGAAGAAGCCCTGAAAAAGGCGGGTGTCAGTTACCAGATTTTCATGTACGAAGGAGCGATGCATGCGTTTAACAACGACACCAATCCAGAAAGATACAACAAGGAAGCCGCAGAACTGGCCTGGAAACGGACGATTGGTTTTTTTAAGGAAAAACTGAAGTAGAGCCTCCCCCGACCCCTCCAAATGGAGGGGAAAAAGAAGCTGCCCTCAATTATTTTCACATAGATATCAAATTCTACAACCAGTACTAAAATAATCTGTTCATTAAGGTCTTTCAAGCAAATCAACCAATGAGTTATTCCGGATATTTCCCAGGAGGTGCTCTGAATCCACAAAATGGCCGCACGAATAAAAATCACCATTGTGTTCAACAACCGGCACACCACCACAGGTTTTCTTAAAGATACAAAGTGTGTGTTCAAGATCAAAAGCAGTGCGGAGGGCCTCTTCAATGATCTGGATTTTAATCTTTCCAATGTCAAAAGCTTTCCATTCGTCGAAAATGGCACAGAGGAATTCACCAAACGCTTTAGCAGGCACAGTTCTTTCGGTAACCTGTTTCTCTCCGGAAGTTTGCCTTTCAACCAATGGCAGAATAAGCTTGAATGATACTCCTTCAGAAATTGAATTTAAACAGGTTGAAAATACGAATAAAACCAAGCCCGAGTACATTTGTGACAACAGAAGTTTATAAATCAGAACTACGTGTTGACTTGTGGGCATTAATCATTTTTTTTGTTAACCCTGAATCTACCCTATACTTCAATGATATTTTTTCCTGAATGGCAAAAAAAGAAGTAGATTTGAAACAAAACCTAAAGATATGTTCAGATTAATCTTCCCCGTATTATTTCTGTTTCTGGCTTTTCATTCGCACAGTCAGATCCGGTTTTCAGATGCCGGCCTTATTGTTGAAAGCCGGTATATCTGGAGGGGCGAAAAGCTTGGAACTGCACCCGCCATTGAG
Organism: Bacteroidota bacterium; assembly: GCA_030684645.1. Classification (GTDB taxonomy): domain Bacteria; phylum Bacteroidota; class Bacteroidia; order Bacteroidales; family Prolixibacteraceae; genus Aquipluma. The sequence goes on from JAUXUF010000220.1 coordinate 8,036, forward strand.
CCTTCACTCACCTTTGCTTCGGGCAGGTTTAGTTTTAACTTCTGGGCCACGGCATCCATCGACAAAAGCTATTCGGAGATTGATCTGACTCCAGCCTGGCAGTTTGATGAGTTTGCGCTTAGCCTGCTCGATTATTACTATCCGGTTCCGGGCGAGAACAACCAGTATTTTAATTTTCAGGGCGACAAAAACAGGCACTCACTCGAGTTGTCGATCGATAATTACGCTGTTGAAAAAAGACGCCTTAAATGGATGATTGGCGCCTTTCTACTCGGCGATCGGAATGAGGAAACCGGAAAATCTTTTTATTCCACCTACCTCGAGTTTAAATATCCATTTACCATTTGGAGCATCGAAACCGAACCTTTTTTAGGCCTGACGCCATTCCACGGATATTACGCCGATCGGTTTGCCTTCATCAATACCGGAATTTCATTCAGTAAAGACCTTGATTTAAAACTGCCTTTCTCCATTCCTTTGAGCCTTTCCTTTATTTCAAATCCATATACCAAGCAGAGTTTTGTTATTTTTGCCGGCGGAATAGCTTTTTAAAGCAAAAACAAAATGGCAAAAATAAATTGGAAACCCGGAACCATGATCTATCCGCTTCCGGCGGTATTGGTGACCTGCGGCGAAACGCCGGAAGAATACAACCTGATTACAATAGCCTGGACTGGCACCATCAGCAGCGACCCGCCGATGTGTTACATTTCGGTCCGACCAGGCCGGCACTCCTACGAAATTATCAAACGTACCGGCGAATACGTGATTAACCTGACTACCGAAGAACTGGCGCTTGCAACCGATTGGTGCGGTTGCCGGTCGGGAGCCAAATACAATAAATGGAAGGAAATGGGATTGACTCCGGCGCCTGCCACCATCGTAAAAGCTCCGATTCTGGCCGAAGCTCCCATCAGCATCGAATGTAAGGTGAAACAAATCATCGAACTGGGTGTTCATCATATGTTTATTTCTGAAGTAGTGAATGTGATTGCTGACGATCGCTATATTGATCCGGAGACCGGTGCATTCAGCCTTAAAAGAGCGAACCCGTTGATCTATTCGCACGGTCATTATTTCAAAATGGGCGACCCGATTGGAAAGTTTGGCTGGTCGGTGGAGAAGAAAAAAAAGAATTGATCAGCAGATAGTCGCAGTAAATATGCCTTAAAATGATTTTCAAAACTAAACCTGAAAACGTATCTTTATGATAGTGCTTGTTAATAACATTCATAATTTACAATTATGAGCAAACTAGCTGAAAACAAATCACTTGTTCCTGAAGAACGTATTGCGAGTAAAATACTGTTTCTCAGGGGAGAAAAAATAATTTTAGACTTTCATTTGGCTGATTTATATGGAACTGAAACCAGGGCATTAAAACAAGCAGTAAAGCGTAATATTGAAAGATTTCCAAGTGATTTTATGTTTGAACTTTCTGTATCTGAAATAGATAACCTGGTATCACATTTTGTGATACCATCGAAAAGTTATTTAGGAGGTGCAGTCCCTTATGCCTTTACAGAAACAGGGGTAGCAATGCTTTCAAGTGTTTTGAAAAGCAAACAAGCTGTTGATATTAACATCGCTATCATGCGTACTTTTGTGATGTTGCGCAAAATGTTGTACAATTATCAGGAATTACTCAGTTGGCAAAACGAAATAGAACAAAAATTAGGAGAACATAACAATCAAATCCTAATAATCTTTCAATACTTGAAGCAGTTTGAACGAGCCAAGCAACAGGAATCAGAACATCAGAATCGTCCCAGAATAGGCTTTAAGTCACAGAAATAATCTCCCATAAACAATCAGGAAAAGTATAATACTACAATAAATTTGCGGATAGAGATATGTAGATAACCCGCAATCCTTTAATATACTCCAGCCCAGGCAGTGAGTTTTAAAATGATAAATATGACAAACGAAAATCTTTATTCTTCCGAAAACCCTTTACTGCAACCGTTTCAGACAATTCATGAAACGGCGCCCTTCAACTCAGTTAAAATCGGACATTATTTACCGGCTTTTGATGCAGCGATTGAAATAGCCAAAAAGGAAGTTCAGGAGATCATCGAAAATCCGATGTCTCCGGATTTTAACAATACCATTGTCGCACTCGATTTGGCCGGCGAAAAACTGGAACGTATCAAGGCCATTTTCTTTAACCTGAACTCGGCCGAAACCTCCGACGAAATGCAGAATATTGCTCAGGATGTCGCTCCTAAACTTTCGGATTTCAGCAACGACATTACCCTGAATGAGCAACTATTTGCACGTATCCGGGAAGTGCACAATCAGACTGAAAATCGGGTATTGAATGTTGAAGAAACCACTTTGCTCGAAAAAACTTATCGCCGGTTCGTGCGAAGTGGCGCCAACCTGAATGAAGAAGACAAAGCGAAATACCGCGAAATCACCAGGGAACTATCACAACTCGGGCTTAAATATCAGGAAAATGTGCTGGCAGAAACCAATGCCTACGAACTTCTCATTACTGACGAAAGGGACCTGAGCGGACTTCCGGAATCAATCGTTGACATGGCTGCCCAAACGGCACAATCCAAAAACAAGGAAGGCTGGCTTTTCAACCTGCAATCCCCGAGCTACGTTCCTTTCCTGAAATATGCCGACAACCGGTCGTTGCGCGAGCAGATTTTCAGGGCGTCAAGTTCGAGGGCGAACCACGGCAACGAAAACGACAACAATGAAATCATTAAACGAATCGTATCGCTGCGGATCGACAAAGCCCATCTGATTGGATTTAAAACCCATGCGGAGTATAAACTTCAGGAACGGATGGCCGAAACTCCTGAAAAAGTGACCCGGTTTTTAGACGATCTTCATCAGGAATCGAAACCTTTTGCAGCTAAAGAATTTGCCGAAGTTCAGGAATATGCTGAAAAATCAGGATTCTCAGGCCAAGTTCAGCGTTGGGACTGGGCTTATTATTCCGAAAAACTAAAATCAGAAAAATACAATTTCACCGACGAGGAGGTTAAGCCGTATTTGCAGCTCGAAAAAGTAATTGACGGCGTATTTTCGCTGGCCCGGAAACTTTACGGACTTCGGCTGGAAGAAAATAAAAACATCGAAGTTTATCAACCGGAGGTTTCTGCCTATGAAGTATTTGATGAAGATAACCGGTTTATTGCTGTTTTGTACCTCGATTTTTTTCCACGCGAAGGCAAACGCTCCGGCGCCTGGATGACCGATTACCGCACTCAATCGAATGTGAATGGAAATTCAATCCGACCACATATTTCGCTGGTTACCAATTTCTCCAGACCAACAGAAAGCACTCCTTCATTGCTAACTTTCGACGAAGTGACGACCTTCCTGCATGAGTTTGGACACGGCCTCCACGGAATGCTGTCGCAATGCCAGTTTCCCGGAACTTCTGGAACGAATGTGTATTGGGATTTTGTTGAACTGCCTTCACAGATTCACGAAAACTGGGCCTACGAAAAAGAGTGGCTCGATCAATTTGCCGTTCATTATCAAACCGGAGAAGAAATGCCTGACGAACTGGTTCTGAAAATACAGAAAGCGCAGAACTTTCAGGCGGCATACATGATGGAACGTCAGCTTAGCTTTGCCATGCTCGACATGGCTTACCACCACCGCGAATTGCCGGTTGAAGGCGATCTGAAGGAATTTGAACTGAATGCCATCGCGTCAACCGATTTGCTTGAACCTGTTGAAGGAAGTCTTCAAAGCACCGCCTTTTCGCACATTTTCTCCGGAGGATATGATGCCGGATATTACAGTTATAAATGGGCCGAAGTATTGGATGCCGATGCATTTTCGGTATTTCAGGAGAACGGGATTTTCGACCGTGATACAGCCGATTCTTTTCGGAAGAACATTCTGGAAAAAGGAGGAAGTGAACATCCGATGATTTTATACAAAGCTTTTCGTGGCCAGGAACCAACAGCAGCGGCATTGCTGAAAAGAAACGGGTTGGTGTAATTCAAGGCAAAAGGCAAAAGTTAAAAATCAGTAGAAGTGTCAGGCTAAATTGCCGTTTGCCTTTATGCAACGGTAGTATAATCCTTTTCAGATATACCAAATGGACAGATTCATGACCAGAAATCCGAGCAGAAATCCGGCGTAAACCTGCCAACTGGTATGTTTAGCCAGAATAAGCCGGGCAGTGCCAACCATACCCGCAACAAGAACAAACATGGCCAGTATTAATACCGGATTTTCCTGAAGGCGAAATGAAAGGCCGAACAAACCACCGACCAATCCACCGATGGCAGCGGTGTGTGCGCTGATTTTCCACTTCAGGGAAACTACCAGCAACCCGATTTGTATGAGGATTGAGGCTATCAGGAATAAATTGTATATCGGGAAAACAGGTAGCCGAAGAAGAATCAGATAGCCCAAATAATAATAAATTGAACTTAAAATCAGTGGTAAGACCCGGTCGGTACTTCTTCCCATTTTCAGATCAAACTTCTGACTTAATGCCAGAACACCGATACTGAGTGCAGGTAAAACACAGGTTGAAAGGAAAACGACCAGCAGCATATACTTCTTTACATTCCAGGGTAGAATTGCGAAATAAAATCCGGAATTAAAAAGCAGCAAAAATCCAATGGTAGGAATCAGAAACGGATGAAAGACGATTGAAGTGATGCGGGCAATTGCTGTCAGCGAATTATTACTGTTCATTATTTGTTGTTTCTTGTCAAAGTTTTTTATTAACGATTAACGATTTTAAATTGCCGATTCTACGTCATTTCGATCGTTAATCTGAAATTTTCTTTACAGTTCTTTTCTCATTCGTGCAACAGGAATTCCGAGTTGCTCCCGGTATTTGGCAACAGTACGACGTGCAACAATGTACGATTTTTCTTTTAGAATCATGGCCAGCTTCTCGTCTGTAACCGGGTGACGTTTATCTTCATTATCCACACATTCTTCCAGAATTGTTTTGATTTCGCGCGTCGAAACTTCTTCTCCTGTATCGGTTTGCATCCCTTCTGAAAAGAAATATTTTAAGGGATAAATTCCAAAATGGGTCTGGATGTATTTGCTGTTCGAAACGCGCGAAATGGTCGAAATGTCGAGTCCGGTTAAATCAGCAATGTCTTTCAGAATCATGGGTTTCAGTTTGGTTTCGTCGCCATCCTGAAAAAACTCCTTCTGAAATTTAATAATTTCGAGCATGGTTACAGTCAAAGTTTGCTGCCTTTGGCGAATGGCATCAATAAACCATTTGGCCGAGTCCAGCTTCTGTTTCATAAAAGTCATGGCCTCCTTTTGTTCTTTGGATGCACCACTCTTGTTAACAGCATAGGATTTCATCAGGTCGAGGTATGCACCGTTTAACTGAAGGTCGGGGGCATTTTTCTGGTTCAGCGTTAACTGAAGTTCACCTTCCAGATTATCGAGCAGGAAGTCGGGAACAATAACCTGGTTCGATTTGCTCATCGGATTGCTGTAGGAACTTCCGGGTTTTGGATTCAGTTTCAGGATTTCGTCGATGGCTTCTTTCAGTTCTTCCTCAGAAATTTCGTATTTGCGAAGGATTTTATCGTAGTGCTTTTTAGTAAACTCTTCAAAATTATCCTGAAGAATTTTTGCTGCCAGACAAGTCGAACCTTTGCCTTTTTTACGCATGATCTGAAGAAGCAAACATTCCTGAAGATCACGTGCGCCAATACCTGGCGGATCAAAATCCTGAATGATTTCAAGGTAACGTTCCAAATCTTCCAGTTTTACTTCGATGTTCCGGTGAAAAGCCAGATCATCCGAAATGGAGAGTAGATCACGGCGCAGGTATCCATCCTCGTCAATATTCCCGATAATGTATTCGGCAATTAATTCCTCTTCCTCACTGAGTTCCGAAAGTCCAATTTGTTCAATCATCGAATCGTAAAAGCTGACACCGGAAGAATAGGGCATGTCAACCTGTTTATCATCTTTGGAGTAATTATTGGCCGACAAACGGTAACTGGGAACGTCTTCATCATTCAGGTAATCTTCCAGCGAAAATTCATCATCCGATTGCGAATCATCCGAATCTTCGTCGTAACTTTCATCCGGATCATCACTTTCTATCAGTTCCAGGATCGGGTTTTCATCCAGTTCACTCTTGATACGCTGTTCGAGTTGAATCGCAGGTATCTCAAGCAGCTTGATAACCTGTATCTGCTGCGGTGAAAGCTTTTGTAATAACCTTTGCTGTAAACTGATTCTTTGATCTGCCATTCTGATTCAACTTTTTCCAAAATTAAGATTTTAAATCGAATCGTGTAACACTGGCCTTTAAAAAGAAGAACCGACAGTTATTTCTGATGAAGAAAAGTATCAGAAAACATCTGTCACACTACCAGTTAGCGATCAGGATTCAAGCTGTTTTTTGAATTTCAGTTAAAGTTTTGAAATCAGTTTTGATTTTTTGGGTTGATAATAAGGCAGGTATTCCAATTGCCTGGTATCTTTTGTTTTTTTTCGAAAAAGATAGAAACAGGTCCCGAAGGTTATCCCGCTATACCCTGAACCCGATGGGATTAGAAAAGAAAGGACGTTATCGCTTCCGATAAACGATTGACCGGATTCCCAATTATAAAGCAAAGCAAAAGGTAGGTTTTTATAGGTATTTCCGATTATGGAACAACCGGTACTGATAGTGAATCTCTTGTTGATCTGATAGTTGACTGAAAGCAATAGACTATTGTATTTCAATTCTTTAGTCGTGATAAATCGATCGACCATTCCAAAATAAAGCGCTGGATTTACCTGGTATCGTATTCCGGCATAAAAGGTGGTTGGTAATGGTTTCGAGAATGCTTTTTCATCAACAGTTAAGCGGAATGAAATTGTATCTGCGAGAGGTTTGTCATTAAGTTTTATAAGGATTAGCTCTCCGTTTTCATCGAACATTGGTGCTCCGTTCTCATCCAGCTTTGGGCCAATATTATTTTTTGGAAATGGGAAATCCTCATTAAATATTAATGTGTTAATGTTTTGCTTCCATTTAATTCTGCCCAGATCGATCGCACTGGCAGAAATCTCAATTTCAGGAGTAATTTTATATTTAAATCCCAGGTCAACCCCTGTTCCGATATTCTTCGCATTGGTGATATAATCGCCAATGTCAAAATTAGTTGCCAGGTTCAAATCTTTGAGATAACCACCATCGAAATTCGGATTTGCCGGAATGGATAATCTCATAGGCCCGGTTATTTGAGTAAAAATAGTGTCTGCTCTCTCAATTATTTTCCCCGACACTTCTGAAAAAAGCAAGGACTTTCCAAAATATATTTTTGCCCGTACTCCCACAGACAGCCTTTTTTTGATGATCTCTTTGGCAAATCCAAAACTATATTCCCGATAATGAAGTTCCTGTGCAGCAAAAAGTTGTGATTGGCCAATGACCAGATTTTTAAAGTCCTGGCTGGATAAAAATCCTGAAAGTTCACCTTTAAAGTTGGTCATCAACAGTACATTCTCACTTATCCGGAAGTTAAAAGATGCAAAAGCTGAATTGTATCCAAGGTTGAGCAGATTGGCTTTATAATTCAGGAAAAATAAATCCTGTTTTACCAGACTGTTAAAAACACCTTTAAAATCGTCAGTAGTTTGATTACCTTCAAGAAACTGGGTCATCACATCTTTTATGACTGGTAAGTTGTTAGTCCCTAAATTCATTCCGGCCAGAGGGAAAATACTGAAGTTAAATTTCTTCTGTGAGGTAAGAAATGCGGGATTGAAAGCCGAAGAGTTAAACTGTTCGTTGATATGATAGATAACCAGATTCGACTGAGCTTTCCCCAATAAAACTATCGCTGACATCATTGCCAGGAAAACCACAATTCGTTTACTTTTAATCCCCAGTTTCATAAAATCAGGATTGCGCTTATCGGATAGTCGGCTTGTTTTGCAACAAAATAGGTGAAACTTAGAGTCTCGAAATCGTTGAACTTTCGCAAGCAATCAGGCAAACATCCTATAATGCTGCTCTTTTTACTTTAGACTTGAGAGTAGGTCATCCCTTCCTTGACTTTGATTCACTAAACTAGATGCAATTAAATTTAATGAATTAAAACACACGGAATGTGAGTGATGTAAATTTATTCAACGTGTGTTGGCTCTGACTTCTAATTTACAGAAAACCGGGCTTGTTTTTGAAGATAAAGAATGTAATTTTAAATAGGATCAGATGGTCAGTTGGCAATCTGTTTTGTATCCTTTGGCTGATAAAAAGGCAGGTATTCCAATTGTTTAAGAGTTTTTGTCTTTTTTCGGAACAGGAATATACAAACCCCTGCAGTTAATCCGGAAAACTCTGAACCGGCTTGAGGGATATATGAAAGAACATTGTCACTCCCTATATAAAACTGACCTGATCTCCAATTAACTATTACCCCAAGAGGTATGTTTCTAGAGTTCCCTATAATCGAATACCCGGAACTTATGGTTAGATTTTTGTTTAGCGTATAACCAGCCATTATTGAAAAGCTGTTGTGATTCAGATCCTTGAATTTTATATACCTGTCAACCGCACCCAGGCTAACATTGGGAAAAAGCTGATACTTCAATCCGGCATAAAAAGTAGCTGGCAATCGGGTCGAAAAGTTCGAATCATCGGCGCTTATTGCTAAAGTTTCGCTAACAGCAGAAGACAACATAGACGGATCGCTGGGATCAAAAAGGATTGGTTTACCAATGAAATTCATGGAATTCACATTACTTTTCCAGTAAATTCGACCCACATCGATTACACTTGCGGAGAAAACCAGATCCGGAGCGATTTTATAATTAATTCCCAGGTCAAAACCAGCTCCTAAGTTTTTCGGATTCATCAGATAATTGCTTAAAGAGAAATTATCATGAAGCTGAATACTATCAAGCCTATCGTTTGAATGATAAACATCGACCGGTGCCGACAACTTCAATTCGCCATAAGTTTCCAGATAATAGTTGCCGTTATCCTGCAATATTTTTCCTTGCACTTCTGATGATACAGAAGATTTCCCAAAGTAGATTTTTGCTCTTAGCCCAATTGACAGCTTATTTTTGATGATTTCTTTGGCATACCCTAAACTATATTCGCGGTAATGAATGGCCTGGGCAGGGAAAGGCTGAGACTGTCCAGGAACAACTGACTGAAAATCCAGGGGCGATTTATTTAATAAATAGTCAGAAAGATTTCCTTTTAATTCAGTCGAAAATTGTTCAACTTCTTTAATCCAAAAATTAAAAGAACCTATTTTAGTATTGTAGCCCAAATAGAGCAAAGAATTTTCCATTCGTTGATAAACCAAATCCCGTTCTACCAGACTTATAAATACTTCCTTCAAATTATCATTCGTCTGTTTTCCAACAAGAACTTTTGATAACATGCCTTCAATAACCACCCTGTCGTTATAGCCAACGCTGGCGCCCGCCAAAGGGAAAACACTGATAGTAAAATTCTTTTGAAAAGTTAAAAATGCCGGATTGAAATCTGAAGAGTTAAATAGATCGTTAGTATGGTAAAAACCAAGATTGGACTGAGCTTTCCCAAATAAAACCACAATTGACATCAATGCCATTAAAACCAATAATCCTTTCCTATTCATCCCCAATTTCATTATTCATGGCAAAGCTCTCCGGATTTCCATTTTGTTTTTTGATTAAACAACTGTCAGTCAGAATAGTTCTTAATTTTAACTAAACGGGTACAATCAAGTATTTATTCCTCCGGCCTTCATTAATAAATTTTATAACGATTGAATAGAACATGCCGAATGAAAAATCAGAACTCAGGGTAAGTTTTTCGAATGACCCCTGTCCGTTTATTTTTCTTTATTGTCCTGTATTTATAGGATTGAAAAATATCTGATCTTTCATTAAAGTAGTCTTTGTTTTTGAAAAGATAAAAACAGGCTCCGAATGTAAAACCTGCAAAATCAGAAAATGAAGGTGCGATAAATGCCAACAGATTATCAGTTCCAATATAAACCTGACCAAAATCTTTTTTGAATAAGAGAGCTAAAGGAATATTTTTGTAGGATTTCCCTATAATGGAGTATCCCGTACTAACCGAAAGGTTTTTGTTCATGTCAAAACCAGCCATGATTGAGAAACTATTGTAATTCATGTTTTTCAAAATAACGTACGAATTAATTAAACTAATCTTCAGGGATGGATTTAGCTGGTATTTTAACCCGGTATAAATTCTGACAGGCATTGGTCTTCCAAATGCTGAGGAGTCAATATCAAGGGACAAATTCGACGAAATTGAATCCAGATATGAATTGTTACTTTCAGTCGATGTGATAATTTCTGCGCCTGACTTGGTAGTACTGTATCGAATACTTTCAGGAGAGAAATTAAACTGCCCGCTAAAACTCTTGGAATTCAGATTGTTTTTCCAATTTATTTCACCGAGGTCGGTCACACTCATCGAAAGCGACAGTTCAGGTAAAATCCGGTAATTGATGCCCAGGTCGATACCGATTCCCGGGTTTCCTGAATTCATCAAATAGCTCATAGTTTTTCCTGAAGCAGTTTTTATTTTTCCATTTTCACCAGGGAAAGATAACATCACTTTCCCATCCGTTTTCAAGGTATATCCACCAGTAGGATCTGGAATAATTTGGCCGGAAATTCCGGAAAAGAAGGCTGCTTTACCAAAATAGATTTTCGTCCGTATTCCGGCAGCCAATCTATTGCTTTTGGTGGATAATGAATATCCTAAACTAAATTCCCGGTAATACATGGCCTGTGCCGGCAGATTCTGTATCTGATTAATCACAGCACTTTGGATGCCCGACCTGAAAAGAAATCCGGTAAGATCACCTTTGACTGCAGTCGAAAAGCTCTCGATCTCTCTGATCTGAAAATTAAAAAAACCAACTTTCGACAGAAAGGTGAACGTTAACAAGGTGCTTTCTATCTTTTGGTTGATCAATGAATGATCCACCATGCTTTTAAGGATATCTTTATAATCCTGATCAGAAGTGATTCCTGAAAGGGTTTTCGAAACTAAATCATTGATAACTTCCTGGTTATTATACCCTATACTTGTTCCTCCAATAGGTAGAATGCTGAAGTTTGCTTTCTGCTGTGAAACTAAAAATGCCGGATTATAATTGAAAGAATTAAATTGATTTTCAAGTGGATAGAAAGATAAATTCGACTGAGATTTGCCTGATAAGAACATCATTAGCAAAATTACCATCAAAACGAATAATTTGTATCTGTTCATTCCCAGTTTTATGAAAAAATTATACATGCTGAACTCAGGTCATCGATTAGAATAAATAATCGCTCAGGTCAGTATATCTTTTATTGTGTTTGCAAAAGTTGTACATCTTATAATCAAAACACAAAGTCTGCATACACTCGACAAGATCAGATGTTATTGTACTACACCAATATATCTGATCATTGCCCAAACTTCCAGTTTACATTAAACGGAACAATTTGGTAAAAATTGCCGGGAGAAAACCATGTAATATGACCTGCTTGCGGAACTACACCTATTATTGAGCAAAACATTCTCTCCAAAATAGTCCAATTCTCATCTTATAAAAACTCAAATCAGGAGTAATTATAGATTTCGATGAAGTTTGCTTTTTCCTAAAACTCTGCGTTTTTAGGTGTTCTGGGAAAGGCAATCACGTCGCGGATGTTTCCCATTCCGGTTACAAACAAGATGAACCGTTCAAATCCCAGACCGAATCCACTGTGCGGTACCGATCCAAACCGGCGGGTATCGAGGTACCACTCCATTTCATGAACCGGAATGCTCATTTCTTCCATGCGCCTGACGAGTTTGTCGTAATCTTCTTCTCGCTGTGATCCTCCGATAATTTCACCGATTCCGGGAAAAAGCACATCCATTGCAGCAACAGTTTTGCCATCGGCGTTCTGTTTCATGTAAAATGCCTTGATTTCTTTCGGGTAATTGATCAGGATAACTGGTTTTTTAAAATGTTTTTCAACCAGGTAGCGTTCGTGTTCGCTCTGCAAATCGGTTCCCCAATCAACGGGGTACTGGAATTTGCCTTTTTTATATGGTTTCGAATCTTTCAGGATATCAATTGCTTCGGTATATGGCAGGCGGATAAAGTCGTTCTCGAGTACGAACCGCATTTTCCCTACCAGTCCCATCGACCGTTCTTCCACCGGTTTGTTTTTTTCTTCTTCCTGAAGACGTTTGCTCAGAAATTCCAGATCATCCATGCAATTTTCCAGTGCATATTTGATCAGGCTTTTCAGGAAATCTTCAGCCAGATCCATATTGTCCTGAAGTTCATAGAAAGCCATTTCGGGCTCAATCATCCAGAACTCGGCCAGGTGACGGGCTGTATTCGAATTTTCGGCCCTGAAAGTTGGTCCGAATGTATAAATTTCGCCCAGCGCCGTTGCTCCCAATTCGCCTTCCAACTGGCCCGAAACAGTCAGGTTGGTTGGTTTTCCGAAGAAATCCTGAGAATAATCGATGGTTCCGTCTTCCAGCAATGGTGGATTTTTAGCATCTAGCGTGGTTACCCGGAACATTTGTCCGGCGCCTTCGGCATCTGATCCGGTAATGATCGGGGTATGCAGGTAAACAAATCCTTTGTCGTTAAAATAATTGTTGATAGCAAATGCCATGGCATGGCGAATTCGGAAAATAGCGCTAAAAGTAGCGGTACGGAAGCGCAAATGCGCATTTTCGCGCAAAAATTCGAGGCTGTGTTTTTTAGGCTGAATCGGGTACTTGTCCGGATCAGCTTTTCCATAGATCACAATTTCGGTGGCATTCAATTCAACCGCCTGACCGCTTCCCTGCGATGCAACCAGTTCTCCGGTTATTCCCAGGGCCGTACTGGTATTGATGTCTTTCAGCAACTCTTCACCAAACTTTTCAACATCAGCCACTACCTGTAAGTTATGAATGGTAGAACCGTCGTTTAGGGCAATAAAGTTGACATTTTTACTGCCTCTTTTGGTGCGTACCCAACCTTTAACAACTACTTGTTTTCCAATTAATTCTCCGTTGAGTATTTCCTTAATTTTAAGTCGTTTCATGCTATCTGTTGTTTGCTGATTTTTTGAGTGTACAAAAATAGGGTTTTCTGCCTGACAACAAGGAAGTGTCTGACAAAAATGAATTTCTGGGTTAAAAATTAAGAATCTGTTCAGTTAAAATTATTGAATCTCAGGACCTCAACTTTTAATTTGCCTGTAGTTTTATTGATTCAATTTGCGGAAGAAGCCTTTCCCATGTTTCCTCAGGGATTTTGGCGCCCATCACTTCAACCACATTTCCGGCAAGCAGCGAACCGATTTTTCCGGCAACTTCAAGGTCGAGGTTTTCTGCCAACGCATACAAAAACCCGGAAGCATAAATATCGCCTGCTCCAGTAGTGTCGATACTTTTGGCCAATATAGCTTCAATGCGGATTACCTGTTCACCGGTTTGAATGATTGAACCTTGAGCACCCATCTTTACTATGGCTATTTTGCACATACCTGCTATTTCTGCTGCTGCTTCCTGTGGATTTTTGCCAGTAAGCGCTAATGCTTCATCTTCATTGGCAAAAACGATATCAACATATTGACGGATCATCCGGTTCAAGAAATCAAGGTTGGCTGCCACAATGTTGAAACTAGCCATATCGATCGAAACCAACAACCCATTTTCTTTAGCTATTTTCATGGCTGCTTCAATCAAGGCATGGTTTTGCACCAGGTAACCTTCGATGTGCATGATCCCATAATCCCGAAAGATTTCGTGAGTCATTTCTTCAGCAGTCAATTCCATTGCAGCTCCTAAATACGTTCCAAATGTGCGTTCCGAATCAGGACTGATTAATCCGGTTGCATGACCGGTTCCGGTTTGGCTATAAACGAAGTGGGTATTAATCTGATTCTTTTTAAAATCTTCGAGGTAAAATTGGCCATATTCATCGTTCGAAATTTTACCAATATAGCCACACTGGCCACCTAATTTGGCAATTCCATGTATCGTGTTGGCTGCCGAACCTCCGGTTTGAATGATTCGGTTACTATTTTTTGTTTCTTTTTTAATTTCTGCTGAAAGAACTGCATCGACCAAAGTCATGCTTCCTTTAGGGAGTCCAAATTTTTGTAAGACAGCGTCATCGGCAATGTTGATCAAAACATCGATGAGTGCATTTCCGATTCCAAGAACTGATTTCCGCTTGATTTGTGTGCTTGAATATGATTTCATGAAAATATATTTTTGCAAAAATATTTTTTCTTTTCGGAAAAGCTACTATTTTTGCAACGCTTTTATAGGAAACGATTACACAACAAGGCGAAAGCAACACCAAATTCTCTAGTAGCTCAGTTGGTTAGAGCGGCGGACTGTTAATCCGTAGGTCGTAGGTTCAAGTCCTACCTGGAGAGCCAGACAAAAAAGAGGTCATTTTCGACCTCTTTTTTTATGCCCTGACTTTTCAAAACCTTACTGGCACTGAACCGGATCAATTCTAAAAGATAATTTAACTGAGCTTATTACCCTATGTTTTCAGGAATTTGTATGTTTGCACGGATTATACAACTATGGAACAAACTGGTTTTGATAACATCGAAAATCGGAAATGGATTTCTTCCGGCAATATACTCTTGAAGTATTTCAGGCTGAAAAGTATTGTACCTCTTTTGCTGGGCGCTTCACTTTTTTACCTGATTTTCTATACTTCCTGTGCGAACATTGGTAGTCCGACAGGAGGGGCAAAAGACACCATTCCTCCGGTAGTCATCAAAACTATTCCCGAACTACGTAGTACGAACTTCAAAGGTTCTGACATCCGTTTATCCTTCAATGAGTTCATTGTACCGGACGAGGTCCGCGAAAAACTGGTTATTTCACCACCCATGAAAAAGAAGCCAGTTATTAAAATGAAAGGAAAAACCCTGATCGTTCAGTTTTCTGAGGATTTACGAAAAGGTTCAACCTATTCGCTCGATTTCAAAAATGCTGTGGTTGATAACAACGAAAAAAACCCAATTGAAGACCTTCGCTTTTCTTTTAGTACCGGCTCAACGTTCGACAGTTTACGTGTTGCAGGTTATGTCAAAAATGCACTGAGTCAGGATTCAGTTGGGAAAGCCCTGGTTTTACTTCACCGGGAGAAAGATTACACCGCATTTATCGATAGTATTCCCGATTATATCGGAACAACGAATGAGGCAGGATTTTTCATGATCGACAATGTGGCCCCCGGAGAGTATCGATTGTATGCTTTGATGGATGGCGATAACAGCCTGACCTACAATTCGAATTCCGAATTAATTGCATTTGCAGATTCGCTCATCATTCCTTCGGCCAAATTTGTGGCCCGGACCGATACCATCGTGAAAGGACAGGACACACTGGTGGTGACCGGCCATGTTGATTTTCTTCCCAAGCTCCAGTATCTGATGATGTTTGAAGAAGAGAAATTCGATCAGTATCTCGACTCCTATAAACGGAGTCAGGCAAACAAATGTGATTTCTATTTTGCGGAGTCGCTTAGCGATTCGTTTCGTGTCAGTTTACTTAAACCTACCACTACGAAAGATTGGTCGTTCATGGAAACGAACCTGAAACGAGATTCAATCACTGTTTGGCTCACCGATACCATCATCAGCAACAACGATTCCCTTAAGTTCGAATTGAAATACCAGGTGTTGGATTCGCTAAATCAACTGGTCATCAAACGCGATACCCTCGAAATGATTTATACGCCTCCGAAAATGCCCAAACCAAAGAAAAAAAAGAATGAGGTTCAGGAATCTCCTACGATTAATTTATCCAACAATATTAACTCTTCGGCTCACGACATTTATCAACGCATAAAGATTGAGGCTCCCGAACCATTGACTTCGTTTGATTTCAGCAAAGTCAGTCTTTATTCGATTATTGATACTGTTAAAACCATGATCCCGATTGTTGTCGAGAAAGACACCAACTCCATCAGGAAGTATTACATTGAACACCATTGGGAGCCTAATTCCAACTACCTGTTTCACATCGATTCGGCCGCAGCACGCAACATTTACGGATTTCCGAGCAACAAAATTGATCAGAAATTCAGAACCCAGAAGGAGGATTTTTATGGCCAGATATTCCTGACCATTTCAGGACTTTCCGGACCTGCCATTGTTCAGCTTTTGGCCAACACCAAGGAGGAAAAAGTACTTCAGAGAATTCAGATACTGGAAGATGGACAGATTGAATTTCCTTTCCTGAAACCGGAAAAATATAAAATCAAACTGATTCTGGATTCGAACAAAAACGGCAAATGGGATACCGGCTATTTAGCAGGTAATCTGCAGCCCGAAGCAGTAGTATATTACCCAAAGGTCATCAAGGTGCGCTCGAACTTTGAATACAAGGAAAACTGGAGAATCGACTACAAACCGAACTATAAAAAAGAAGTGATTGACGAAGAACTTGAAAAAGAAAAAGCCCGGAAAAAAGAACAGGATAAAAAGGCCGCTATTAAATCGGGTGGTTAAATTCTGGTTTCTGCTGATCTGTATGCAGGTATTTATTCCTCCTGGTCAGGCTTCAGGGCAAAATACCGACCTGCCCTTCAGAAGTGGTGAATATGCCCGGTACGGAGCCTATTTCAACTGGAATTTTATTTGGATTCAGAGTGGCGAAGTTGAATTCAATACCGACACGATTCAGTACAAACAACAAAAGGCCTGGCATTTAAAAGCGGTGGGTAAAACCTTCAAAGCTTACGATCTGCTCTTTCAGGTGCGCGATACTTTTGAAACATTCAGCAATTACGGAACATTCAAGCCGATCTATTCACGGAGGACTCTCAACCATGGCAAGGAAAATTCGGTTCATCAATATTGGTCCGAGTCGCCTTCAGGAAAAATTAAGACCCGGATAACCCAGGATAAAAAATCGGTATTCATGGCAAGTTTGCCGGCACAGGAGAATACGTTTGACTTGCTTGCAACAGCGTATAACTTCCGGAAGTTCGACTTTAACAAGCTGTTTATTGGTCAGAAAGTACCTTACCGAATGTTAATCGACAGGCAGGCCGCTGACTTGTTTTTTCGGTACCTGGGAAAGGAAAAGGTGAAAACCCGCAACGGGAAAGAATACCTGTGTCATAAAGTTTCAGTATATTTACTGCAGGGTGATTTTTTTCCTGAAGGCGAATACATGAAAATTTGGTTTACCGATGACAGCAATCATCTGCCTGTTCAGGTCGAAACCGAAATATTAGTGGGTTCGGTCAAGGCAGTTTTGCTCGAAACAAAATTAATGAAATATCCACTTTCATCACAAATTAAATAACTATGACAAGTAGAAGAAGATTAAAAAAAGAGATTGATTACATTGTATCTGACCTCATTCTCGATTGTTTTACATTTAATAATATGTATCAAAAGCCCAACGATGAAGCAGCTCTTGAAATCGTCCAGGGTACTTTGACTTTAAGGAATGAATTGCGCGACCTGGCCAATCATCCGGAGAAAAAAGACGAATCAGAAACAGTGAAGAGCTTCTACGACAACATTGCCGAAACCCTTATTGGAGGTGTTGAAGAAGGCTACGGGAAATTGGGAAAACTGGTAAATCCTGAAAGTCAAGCCGGGAAATCCTGAATGAATTCAGCTTCTTTTCACTTGTAATTCGGTTTTTGAGTGGACTATAAAAACTCTGGTACCGAATTTGTCACTGGTGTCGTTTACATGCGGAAGGCTAATGTCGTGTCAACAAACTCGTGACTCAGCGTCATGCTAATCCGATGGCTACCGGGATCATTTCAGCACTTCTTCCCTTTAGATACTCTGAAACCCCGCCTGCCAAGCGAGCGGGCAGGAAGTTCAGGGTGGCCAGGCATAGAAAGTTTGTCGCTGACATGAGGCTTGACCGTATATGCATATTTGGGGTTAAAATATTACTTTTGCCTACGTTTTATAACATTAAAATCCGATTAGGATGGATGAATATAGCAAAAAGAAGAAAGGTTTTTCGTTGGGAGAGACTGATAAGGAAAGAAGGAACAACCTGATAATCATCATATTGTCGGTTATGCTGGTCATTGTGATTGCGGTCTTCTTTGTTCAGCACAATGAAAACAAAAAGATTTTACAAGTATTAAACCTGGAAAAAGAATCGATCCAGACTGAACTGAATACGTTGATGTCGAACTACGATTCGATCCATACCAACAACCAGGCACTTCAGTCTGAATTGGTTGGGGCGCAAACACAGGTAAAAGATTTGCTGACTGAAGTGGTCCAAATTAAGAAGATGAGCTACAATCAGATCGCTCAATACCGGCAGGAAGTAACCACCATGCGGAACATCATGAAGAATTACATTATCCAGGTTGACTCGCTCACCCTCCGGAATGAAAAACTGATGGCCGAAAACGTTCAGGTAAAAGAAGAAATTGCTCAATCGGAAACAAAGAATCAGCAACTTGTAAAGGATAAGGAACGGCTTCAGGAAAAAGTAAAAATGGCCCAACAGCTCGAAGCCGCTGAACTGACCGCCATCGGTATTAACCTTCGGGGAAAAGAAGCTGAAAGTGCAAGGCGGGCAGAGCAAATCAGGGTAAGTTTTGTGCTGAGTAAAAACATAACCGCTCCACGCGGAAACAAGGTGATTTATGTGCGAATTCAGAAACCCAATCAAGTTCTGTTTCAGAAATCACCCGATGATTTGTTCCAGTTTGAAGATCTGAAAATTCCGTATTCGGCCAAACGAGAGGTCACTTATGAAGGAAATGCTCTTCCTGTTAACATTTTCTGGAACAATGATGGCGAAGAATTCCAGTCCGGCGAATATACCATAGATGTTTTTGCCGATGGGAACAACATCGGAACTGCTAAATTCGTGATGAAAAGGTAATTCAGTGTTCAGTCACAGCGATCAACTCCGGATGAACTACTGAACACTTGGGCTGGAAAATACTATTACTTTTTCTTCTATCTGAAAGTCATCAGTTTACTCAGGTATTTCCCAATGATATCGAATTCGAGATTGACTGATGTGCCAATTTCAAAAGTGTGGAAATTGGTTTCATTGTAGGTGTAAGGAATAATGGCAACCTGGAATGAATGTCCTTTTGAATTCACCACCGTCAGGCTCACACCATTCACGGTAACCGATCCTTTTTCAACAGTCATGTAGCCCTTCTGTGCCATTTCCTGATCGAACGGATATTCGAAGGTAAAATACCAGCTTCCATCAGCTTCTTCAATCCGTGTGCAGGTGGCTGTCTGATCCACGTGTCCCTGGACAATGTGCCCATCCAAACGACCGTTCATCATCATGCTCCGTTCCAGGTTCACCTTACTTCCAGGCGCCAACTTGCCTAAATTGGTTTTCAGCAAAGTTTCCTTGATGGCCGTCACGGTATAGGTTTTTGCTTCGTGGTCGATTTTTACAACAGTCAAACAAACGCCATTGTGTGAAAGACTTTGATCGATTTTTAATTCATCCACAAATGAACAGCTCAGGGTAAAATGTACATTTTCCTGATCTTTTTCAATGGCAATTACTTTGCCTGCTTCTTCAACTATTCCTGAAAACATGGTAGCTTGATTTAATATTTCGGTGCGAAGTTACAAGTTTCCGATGGACTGGCAAATGGAAGATGTACAATGTTCATTCGAATGAAGAAGACATTGCCAGTTTGATTTTACCTATTATTAATCTGAACAATCAATTATGACTTATTTTTCATAGATTTATCCTGATATTTCGAATGAAATTTCAATTTTGAAAGTCCATTACTTTATAATTTGAACAAAATGACCGGAAAGAAAATTGACCGGTTGATTAATATCCTCTATTCGCTTTCGGCAATTGCGGTTTTATTAGGCGCTATTTTTAAACTTCAGCATTACCCACACGGAACTGATTTGCTCAGTGGTGGATTTATTGCAGGAGCGCTAATTAAATTAGGAACATTAATACGATCAGATAAAAAGAGTAATCAAAAAGCTTAAAGAACACAAGTTTACAGAGTGAATTAACGTTCTATACCCTATCGACCAAAAAACTGAACTATGACAACAATAAAAACTACTTATCTGGGTGATTTAAGCACCGAAAACATTCATTTGCAATCGGGTAGTAAAATCATTACCGATGCACCCACCGACAATCGCGGCAAGGGTGAAGGTTTTTCTCCAACCGATCTGTTGGCCACGGCTCTGGGCAACTGCATCATGACCATCATGGGCATCAAAGCGATGGACAATGGAATTGACCTGGTTGGTACCGATCTCGAAATTACCAAAATTATGGCCAACGACCCGCGTCGTGTTTCAGAAGTCATCATGGAATTCAATTTTCCGAAGAAAGGATATTCCGAAGAAGATAAGCGCCTGATCGAAAGTGTGGCAGGAACCAGTCCGGTTCCGCTAAGTGTTCATCCCGAATTAAAGCAAACGGTCAGGTTTAATTGGTAGGGGATCCAGAATCCCAATCAATTACACAAATTGCTTTTTGGCCCGACTTCAGTTTCAATTCAAATAATTATTTATACATTGCTAAAAAAAATTAAACTTATGAAACGAACAGTATTGGTTTTATTTCTCAGCTTGCTTATTTCACAAGCATTTGCGCAGGCCGCACAAAAAATTGCCGGTATTTGGTGGAACGACACAAAGACTTCGAAAATTGAGGTCAAAGAAGAAAACGGGAAGTTCATTGGAACAGTGATCTACATTAATCCCGAGAAATACGTAAATGGTGAACCGGAGAAGGATTCCAAGAATCCGGATGCAAAGCTGCGGTCGAGATCCCGACTTGGATTGCAGATTCTATCAGGATTAAAATTCAATGCTTCTGACAAGGAATGGCAGGGTGGTAGTATTTATGATCCGGACAATGGGAAAACTTACGACTGTTTTGCATGGTTTGACAAAGACCCCAACGTGCTGTATCTGAAAGGATATGTAGCTGGAATCAAATGGCTTGGGAGATCAACGACCTGGACTAAAGTAACCAATTAAATCAAGAAAAGGATCAAAGGTTATTTATCGTCATTAAGTTATTCATTGTTAAATGAGTTCATATATTCAATTAACAATGCGAATCAAGAGTTGAAGATAAGAGAAATTTAATGCCGAAGGCATGATAGGATTATAGCAATTGATGGTGCAAAACAGTTAAAATGCCGAAGGCATGGCAGATTTATATCACCACTTCGTGGTTTATGAACATTTTTTCTGCCATTTTCTATAATCATAACAACCATTCAGGTTTTAAAAGATCCAACCCTTGATTCGCATTAACAACGAATGACTACCAAATGGAAATTGAGAGGAAGAAATCTGATTGTGATTTCTTCCTCTCAGCATTATATAGCCTTTGAATTTTTATCCATCAATTCAGTAACCGGATACAGCGAAAAGATTCAAATTTTCAGGGTTAAGAATAATTAACGTTTCAGACTTAAAGGCAAGCCGATAAGAACAAAGCTTTTGTTATTTTTGTTCTTTCTTTTACGAATCAGAAGTCCTGAAACGATTTATGTTTAAAATCGGCCCTTATTTTCCGGTGAAGAACTTCAATTTTTCATCTTTTGGTTCAGAAAATATTAATTAACAACACCTTAGAGATGAATCTATCCAGAATTAAAAAAGCAGGGATTGTTATTGTTGGGATTTGCGTTTTTTCAATCAGCTTCTATAGCTTTAAACAAGACGACAAAAACTTCCAGATAGCCAAGAACCTCGATATTTATTACACCCTATTTCGGGAATTAAACCTGTTTTATGTGGATGATATCGATCCGAATAAGCTGGTAAAAACCAGTATTGACAAAATGCTCGAATCGCTCGATCCATACACCAACTTCATTCCTGAAGATGATGTGGAAGATTTCAGATTTATGACTACCGGTGAGTATGCCGGAATTGGTGCCTTAATCAGTAAACAGAATGGGAAGATTGTAATTTCTGAACCTTATGAGGGATTTCCGGCACAGAAAAGCGGACTAAAGGCCGGCGATATTTTGCTGGAAGTGGCCGGAAAGTCAACCGAAAAACTTTCGACCGAAGATGTCAGTTCACTCCTGAAGGGCCCGGCCAACAAACCCATTGTGGTGAAAATACAACGTTACGGGCAGAAAAAGCCACTTGAAATCGAGATCATCCGTGAAAAAATACAGATTGATCCGGTTCCTTATTACGGAATGCTTGATAAAGAAACGGGCTATATCCGGTTGTCAAATTTTACGGTTGATTGTACAGAACGTGTCAAAATGGCTTTGATTGAACTGAAGGAAAAACAAGGCGCCAAGACTCTGGTTCTGGATCTGCGTTCAAATCCTGGAGGTTTGCTGATGGAAGCGGTACGCATTGCCAACTTGTTTATTCCCAAAGGTCAGGAAATTGTGAGTACCCGGGGAAAGGTAAAACAATGGGATAAAATTTATACAGCAACCGAAAATCCCATCGATACCATTATTCCAATTGCCGTTTTGGTTAACCGGGGATCGGCGTCTGCCTCTGAAATTGTGGCCGGAGCTATTCAGGACCTCGACCGGGGTATGATTATCGGCACACGTACTTTCGGCAAAGGATTAGTTCAAACTACCCGGGACCTGAGCTACAATGCCAAATTGAAAATCACTACAGCCAAATACTATATCCCCAGCGGTCGCTGTATTCAGGCGCTCGACTATACTCACCGTAATGAAGACGGTAGTGTTGGAATAATTCCCGACTCGTTGGTATCCAAATACACCACAAAAAAAGGACGAATTGTTTTTGACGGAGGAGGAGTGGCTCCTGACATTACTGTTGATGATGAAACACTCAGTAATGTGGCGATGAACCTCATGGCCAAATCATTGGTTTTTGATTATGCGACCTATTTCAACAGTAAAACTGAGAAAATAGCTTCCCCTGAAGAATTTATCATTTCCCCTGAAGTTTATGCCGATTTTATTCTGTTTGTTAAAAATCAGGATTTTAAATACGAATCAAAAACAGAAGAAGAATTAGATCAGTTGGTTCAAGTGGCAAAGCGCGAAAAGTATTACAATATCTCGAAGGATGAATTTGAAAAACTGAAAGTAGTACTCGGGCATAATTTGGATCAGGATATGGAACATTTCAAGGAAGAGATTTCGGAATTGTTGGCTGATGAAATCGTTTCTAGGTATTATTACCAGAAAGGTGCAATAAAAGCTGCTTTGCGTGACGATTCGGATGTAAAAAAAGCGTTGGAAGTATTACACAAACCTGATGGCTATGCCGCAATTTTCAATGCCGGAAGAATCATAAAAGCCAATTAATTTCAGAACTCCTGGCTAAGCGTAAAAAACCACATCGCCATTTTGATCGGTATTTGGATAAATGTCATTTTGTTTGTATTCACAGGACTAACTCCATCTTACGCTAATAAAGATTTGTCGATAAATTGGGATAGGAGATATTTTAGTTGAGAAGGTTTGGTGTCGTTGATTTTCCGGATCGCGTAAGCCAACCATTTTTGCGGATTGATGTCGTGTTTTTTGCATGTTCCGAAGAAACTGTAATACATGGCAATATCTTCGGCGGCATGGTGTGATCAGGCAAACAGATAATTTTTGCGGCCAAGGGCCAGTGAGCAAATGGAGTTCTCGATCAGGTTATTGTCAATTTCCAAACTGCCATATTTGGGATATAAGCACATAAAAAAACTCCATCCCTTAAAAGGAATGGAGTTTCAAAAGAATGGCGACGACCTACTCTCCCACAACTGTTGTGCAGTACCATCGGCGCTGGCGGTCTTAACTTCTCTGTTCGGAATGGGAAGAGGTGGAACCCCGCCGCAATAGTCACCTAAAGCTTTCATGGTGGCTTACGTAATTAAACACCAAAATTTCATTGTTGGAAGAACATCTCGTTTGATGATCCCTTGCCTTTTCCTTTTTTTAAGTCCCCTTGTGGGGGATTTAGGGGGCTACCAAAATAT
Source organism: Bacteroidota bacterium (assembly GCA_030684645.1). GTDB lineage: Bacteria > Bacteroidota > Bacteroidia > Bacteroidales > Prolixibacteraceae > Aquipluma. The sequence continues at coordinate 31,932 of JAUXUF010000220.1, forward strand.
CTTAACACATCGGGAATAAACAGAAGTATTTCGGATTGACCTGTAAACATTAGCGAAAGTCTTCGGCCAATTAGTACTACTCCGCTATGACATTACTGCCTTTACACCTGTAGCCTATCAACGTAGTAGTCTACTACGGCCCTCAAAGGAAATCTCATCTTGAGGTAAGCTTCGCGCTTAGATGCTTTCAGCGCTTATCTCGTCCACACGTAGCTACTCTGCAATGCAGCTGGCGCCACAACAGATTCACCAGAGGTGTGTCCACCGCGGTCCTCTCGTACTAGCAGCAGGTCCTCTCAAATTTCCAACGCCCACAACAGATAGGGACCGAACTGTCTC
>JAUXUF010000223.1 GCA_030684645.1 Bacteroidota bacterium
CTTCACTGGCGCCCTGATCGATCCAACGGGTTGGTACCTGGGTATGACGGGTTACCCCGACTTTCAATTCTCCTGAAACTGCCAAATAGACAAAATGGTCGATCAGATCGTGTTCGCGGGCCCAGTCCATGTCGCGTGCAATACCCAGGTGCGCTTTCGACAATTCGGGACGCATCACCGTATCACTGGCTTCGGGGGCCGTTTGCAGACAATTGTAGCAAAAGCCCTGTCCAAACGAAGTTTTGGTTCGTTTCCCACACGAAATGCAGTTGATTTGCCCGGTAAATTTCAGGCTGATCGATTTTCCGATCAAATCGTTCATCGGTAATTCGGATTCTCCCAACGGAAGGAAATACTGAACCGGATCGGAAAATTCAGACCGCATTTTTAAAATTGTTCCTGAAGCAAGCATCGATATTGAATTTTTAGTGCAGCACAAAGTAAGGATTTGTTGATAGAATTGGAAACAGTTAAAATGTGAAAATGTTGTCGTCAGGTAGTCCTCCAGCCGTTTAACTCATGCCTGAACTGCTGTTTGTGTTTCATTCGAATGCAAAAGTATTTTTCGAAAGATTTAATGTAGCGAATGAATCTTTTTTAATCCTATTTTAGCAGCAACAACCGTTTTTCAGATCCTGAATATGGAATCAGAAAATTATACGGATAAAAGAAGAATGTAACCTGGCCAACCAAACTACTATTAATCATGCTTAACAGAAGACTTTTTCTCAAAAAAACGGGCCTTGGCGCTGCCGGCATTGGAATAATGAATGCATTTCCGGGCTTCAGTCAATCCATTATCCAATCTGTTCCCTTTGTTTTGCCCCGAAGTACACCTGAAAAACAAGGTATTTCTTCAGCAAACATCCTGAAATTTTTAGATGCGGTAGCAAAGAGCAAACAGGAGTTTCACAGCCTGATGATCATTCGGCACGGATACGTAGTCGCCGAGGCTTGGTGGGCCCCCTATTCCTCGGAGCACAGGCAACAATTATATTCTGCAAGTAAAAGCTTTACCAGTACGGCTATCGGCTTCGCAGTTACTGAAGGGCTTCTTTCTGTTGATGACCCTGTCATTAAGTTTTTCCCGGATGAACTTCCTGCGGAAATCAGCGAAAACCTGGCATCTTTGAAAGTGAAGCATCTGCTTTCCATGTCGGTTGGCCATGCAAAAGATTCCATCATGATTCTGGAAGCTTCTCCGACGGGAGTAACCTGGGAAGAAACTTTTTTAAGCCAGCCGGTGGTTTTTAAGCCCGGCACACAGTTTATGTACAATTCAGGAGCCAGTTACATGCTGAGTTCTATCGTCAAAAAAGTTACCGGGCAAACCGCTCACGAGTTTTTACGACCACGATTGTACGAACCGCTGGATATTCCCGAAGCAACCTGGACGGAAAATTTTGAAGGCGTCAACATGGGAGCTTCTCATCTGAGAATGAAAACTGAAAACCTGGCAAAATTCGGACAGTTATACCTTCAGAAAGGAAAATGGAACGGGAAACAGGTTCTTTCGGAGGCATGGATTGCTGAAGCGACTTCGAAACAAATTGAAAACGGTAAGAACGACAGCAGCTGGGGATTTGGCTACGGATACCAGTTTTGGTTAAATCCTCCCGGCGGGTTCCGGGCCGATGGAGCCTTTGGGCAATTCAGTATGGTTTTACCCAAACAGGATGCAGTAGTGGCCATTACCAGCGAAAGTATAAATACCAAAACCGTGATGCAGTTGGTGTGGGACGAGCTGGTTCCTGCCATGACCGATGCTCCTGTTCCGGAAAATTTATCGGAAAGCAGCCAACTCCGGAAAGAACTAAAAGCGCTTAAATACGATCCGCCTAAAATGGAAACCCATTCTGCAACAGCAGTAAAAATTTCAGGCAAGGAATTTACGCTTGATAAAAACGTATTCAGTGCAAAAGCGGTATCCTTCAGGTTTGTTGATGATCAATGTATCTTCACCCTGAACGAAGACGGGAAACCTGATATCGTAATTACCAACGGCATGAATTACTGGATCAGGGAAGGGAATTTAAAACCCTTGCCTCATTCTTTATTTTCGTTGCGAAGGATTGACTTTGATTCCATTGTTGCAGCCAGCGCCACCTGGCAAAATGAAAACACGCTGCTGCTAACCTGGCGCCTGATTGAAACCGTACACAGCGACAGCCTGACCTGTATTTTCGACGGGGATAAATTAACCATCAGATTTCTGTTCAGCGTGGCCCGTTTGCAGAACAAACCCGATGACCGGGCGGATATATCGGGCCGGATGATGGTCTGATATGCCGGACTTAAAAGATCCTGAAACGAGTTCAGGATGACTCTTTGAACTTGGACAGCTGATGCTCAAAGCTTCATGCCGAACTTGTTTCGTCACCTTTGCAAAAACACATTTACTGGAAATCACTTCACCTCTAGCTCTTTCCCCATCCCCGATGTGCCTGTTTCTCCCAGTGCTTCAATCGAAAAATAGTAAGTTGTTCCTTTGTCCATCCCTTGAAATTGCACTTGGTTTTTCGTTCTCTCTTTATCCCAAGCTATTTAAGCACAAAACCTGCTTCCAGCGTATTGTCCGAACTGGTCCCGACAAACACTTTGAAGTCACCGGGTTCGCTGACCAGTTGCAGGTTCTCATTGTAAAAGCGTAAATCTTTTTCGGTCAGGGTAAACTCAACGATTCGGGTTTCTCCTTTTTTCAGGAATATTTTCTGAAAGCCTTTCAGTTCCTTCACCGGACGAGTCACACTTCCAACCAAATCGCGCAGATACAGCTGAACAACCTCTGCACCATCGTAATTTCCGGAGTTGGTCAGCTCAACTGAAACAGTAAACTTGCTATCGGCAGTCAGGCTCAACCCGGATAATTTTAGGTTTTTATAGTCAAAAGTGGTGTAACTCAGACCAAATCCGAATGGAAACAACGGATCGTTAGAAACATCAAGGTAATTTGAACGGAACTTTTGGAACCATTTTCCTTCGGCCAAAGGTCGTCCGGTATTTTTATGGTTGTAGTAAAGTGGTATTTGTCCAATGTTTTGAGGAAAGGTCGCGCTCAGTTTTCCGGAAGGATTGACTTTGCCCAGCAGCACATCGGCAATGGCATTTCCGGCTTCGGTTCCGGCAAACCACACATTCAGGATAGCCGGAACATTGGCCTTTTCCCAGCTGATGGTCAGGGGGCGTCCGGTAAACAGAACGATCACCACCGGTTTCCCGGTTGCCAGCAAAGCTTCCAACAATTCTTTTTGATTTTCCGGAATATTGATATCCGAGCGGCTCGAGCTTTCACCGCTCATTTCGGCTGATTCGCCCACGGCAGCCACCACCACATCAGATTTTCGGGCCACAGCGACTGCTTCGGCAATCATTTCTTGCTGTGAGCGCTTATCCCACTGAGTTGGTTTTCCAAAAATGCTGATTCGGGCATCGAGTTTCGGATTACTTACCACGTTGGTCCCTTTGGCATACAAGACCTGAGCCTGAGTGCCAACCGCATTTCTCAAGCCTTCGAGCAAGGATACCGATTTCGAAAAATCGGCTGCCACGCTCCAGGTTCCTGTCATGTTTTCTTTGTTGTCGGCCAGCGGGCCAATCAATGCAATCGTTCCTTTTTCCTGAAGTGGAAGTGTCTGGTTGTCGTTTTTCAGCAATACAAATGTTTGAGCCGCAATTCCCCGGGCAACCTGTCGGTTTTCCGGAGTGAAGATTTCAGTTTTGGCGCGGTTTTCGTCGCAATAACGGTACGGATCTTCAAAAAGTCCGAGTTTATATTTGGCTTCCAAAATGCGACGGCAGGCCTGATCGATTTCTTGCTGAGTTACTTTTCCTTCATCAAGCGATTCTTTCAGGGTAGTCAAAAATCCATCAGCCACCATGTCCATGTCGGTACCGGCCGCGAGGGCAAGCGCCGAAACTTCCTTCAGGTTACCCAAGCCGTGATCGGTCATTTCTAAAATAGCCGTATAATCGGTCACTACCAGGCCGCTGAAACCCCATGCCTTGCGTAAAATATCGGTCAAGAGCCATCTGTTTGCCGTAGCCGGGATTCCGTCAATTTCGTTGAAAGAAGTCATCACACTGCCTGCTCCTGCATCAACGGCAGCTTTGTAAGGAGGAAAGTATTCGTTGTACATTCTGATTCTGCCCATGTCCACCGTGTTATAATCGCGTCCGGCTTCAATGGCGCCATACAAGGCAAAATGCTTGACGCACGACAAGATGGTATTGTTTTTCCGGAGATCGTCGCCTTGATAACCTTTTACCATGGCCTGTGCAATTTGGGAGCCTAAATAGGGATCTTCACCCGAACCTTCAGACATCCGGCCCCAGCGTGGATCGCGCGAAATATCGACCATCGGCGAAAATGTCCAGCAAATGCCATCGGCGCTGGCTTCCTGTGCGGCAATCCGGGCGCTTTTTTCGATCAGCCCCATATCCCAGCTGCAAGACATACCCAGCGGAATCGGGAAAGCAGTTTGGTAACCGTGAATAACGTCCATTCCGAAAATCAGCGGAATTTTCAGACGGCTTTGTTCCACTGCAACTTTCTGAACCGCGCGAATTTTTTCAGCCGTTTTGATGTTGAAAAGCCCACCCACTTGACCTTCTTTGATTTTTTGTGCAATATCCGAACTGCTGGTTTCTCCTGTAGTAATATCTCCTGAAGAAGGTAAATTCAACTGCCCAAGCTTTTCTTCCAGCGTCATTTTACCCATCAGATCATCGATGAAAACCTTCATTTGATGATCTTCATTGGGTGCATTTTTCTGCGAGCACGACATCAGGAGTGATGTGAACAATGCCAGTAGAATCAATAGGCTTATTGGTGTTTTCATGGTTTATAGCCTCCCCAAACCCCTCCAAAGGAGGGGCGTTTTGGTTCTTAGTTAAATTATATTTCGTTCATAACAGTAGCCCTAAGCTTTTCCCCTTTGGAGTTTCCTAAAATGTAAATCCCAATTTGGTTAATCCGTTCTGAACATCCGGATCTTTCATGAACAGTTTCCAGAATAATTGTGAACGGTAGTTTTCGATCATGACCACAATCGGCCCCTGATCGATGGCCAGATATTGTTTTGGAAACCAGTTTTCGGTTTCGCTGAAAGCATCATAAAATCCGTATTTACCCCAAAGTATGCCGTCCAGTTTTTCATAGAAATATCGGGCAGCCCGCATACTTTCTTCCGGCGAATACGGAAAAGATGAAAGGGCAGCCGTTGGTGATATCACTCCCAGATCGTTTGATGGCATGTGTGCGTCGTAACCGTTGACCGAATAGCTGGCGGTTAGTCCCCAGCAATCAGGTCCGTAACCTTTGAAGCCTTTTGGGTTTTCAACACAATATTCGTAATCGATCAGTACATGGTTGCGGGTTTCATCCCGGTAATTGGCATACTGATCTTTTAGGTTGCGCGGATCGAGCCCCAGGAACGAATAGTGCGACCAAAAGAGTGGCCCGCCGAATTCCGGGGCTCCATTGTGCTTTAGTTTCAGAATATAACCATATTTGCTTGTTTCGCCATTAATGACGCCACTTCGGGCCCAGCATTTATGGTAAGCTTCGGGCGATAACGGGAAAGTAGGTGAGCTCGCACCCAGCACATACGCAATCAGGCATTCGTTGTAGCCTTCGATGGCAAAATTCATCTCCCAATTGTGAGTTGGCGACCAGTGCCAGTACAAAGCAGGTTTGCCATTCTGGTACCAGTTCCACTCCACTCCACGGCATAGCAGATCTAATTTTTCGGCCAGGGCTTTTTCCTGCGGAACATCCGGCTTCATGTAATTTTTTACACAAATCAGTCCCTGTACCAGGTAAGCAGTCTCAACAATATCGCCACCATCGTCTTTACCTCCAAAAGGCTTTACTTTTCCGGTTTCGCCAAACATCCAGTGAGGCCAGGCTCCATGAAAACGGTCAGCTTTTTCCAGAAATCCGGCGATCTTGCTCAGACGTTTTATACCTGCTTCGCGGGTAATAAAGCCACGCTCGATACCAACCAAAATGGCCATTACCCCAAACCCTGAACCTCCGGAGGTTACTACGTTTTTATCGTTTTCCGGATAAACACCATCCACATGAAACCGCTCACGGGCCATTCCTGAAACTGGTTCGGCGCCGTCCCAGAAATACTGAAACGTGCGGTATTGGATCGAATCGAGTAATTGTTCATTGGTAAGCTTAACAGCAAGTCCAACATTCCGTACCGTTTTGACTGTGCCATTTTTGCAGGAACAGAAAACCATCAGGATAAGTAAGGGCCATATTAATAAAAATACAAATTTGTTGTTCATTGTTTCAGTCCTGTGTTAAAGGGAAGCTCATTCCTAAAGAAGAATTCTCCGTATGTTTTTCATTAAAAAAGGATGGTCAATTGAGTTCAACCATCCTTTCTCTTTTAGAAGTTCAAGGTACTTATTTCAGTATAATTTTGGCATTTCCTTCTTCTGTATTTACAATGTAAATGCCAGTTTTGAGGTTTACTCTCAGGAATCCCTGTGTAGCCGAACCTTCAGCAACATTTCTGCCAAGCAGGTCGAATACCCGAACAAAGCCTGTGTAGTCCGGAATGCGAATTTCGCCATCAGTATAGTAAACTTTAAAAGCATTGTTGGCGACCGGAATATTTAGCCCGGTAGCGAAACTTGCAAATGTAAATTCGTCCAGGTACAAGGTATGTTCTACATTGTCTGTTGCGTTTTGCGCGAAGAATACATCTTTAATCAAGTCTTTTGATGCAAAAGTAGCGTCGGCAGCCCATAGATCGGCAAGCGGAATCGATACTTCAGTCCAGGTATTTGCAGTTAATCCATTCTGAAGGTAGGTTGCCAATAGCAGTCTGCCTGTTGTGTTTGGGTTACCACTGAATGCTTCTAGATAAACCTTTGGCAATGCTGTTTTAGCTAGTGCTACAGGCGAATTCACCCAAAATTTCAGGTATTTCATCGTCGTTAAGTCGAAAACTTTCCACCCGATTGAAGCTGTCATTGCTTTCCAGTCGCCATTCGCAACTGATTTCCATTGTAGTTTCAGTGCGTTGGCACCTGCTTTAACCGTCGTTGTTACAACGGGCAGTTTATCTCCATCTGTCATTCCTGGACCAGCTGGACTTTCTGTCTTCACTGTACTTGGAGCAGTTTGGTTCACCCAGCTTTGGTCGTGGAAACGGTTGTCGGCACTGTTATCGAACAAGGTGAGCGAAGTTGGAGGTGGAGGAACGACCACGGTCTCATCTTTAACCACGGTAATATCATCAATATAGGTAATCGAAGTTGGATCTATTGGTGAATAGAAGTCAGGTTGTAATCCAATAACCTTAATGTTTAATATTCCGTTTGCAGTCAGGTCGAATACCATGGTTTCCCACACGTTGGTTTTCGAAGCCGGGGTTACAGCAGTAAACTCTTTTGTAACGGCACCCTCGCATTTGATACGTAATTGTGAAGTGGCATTTTTACGTAAATATTTAACTTCAATCCGGTGGTATCCTGAAGGAACTTCATTTTTCAAAATAGCATAAAATCCTGCCCAGTCCTTGTTGTCAGCTCCGGCATCATAGCGCTTCCATTCCCACACTTTATTGCTGGTGTTGATACCTGTTTTAAACGGATTGTCCACTACTGCATAATCAAAATGGGAAGGTGGATTTCCATTTACCTCAGCGGTAAAATTAACCACTCCGTTTTCAAAGTCATCCAGTACAATATTGGCATTGTTGAACTTAAACTCGTCCAGATAGAGGGTATGTTCTACATTATCGGCTGTGTTTTGTTCGAAGAAAATATCTTTTATCACATTTTTTGCTGTAAATGTAGCATCGGCAGCCCAAACGTCAGCAAGCGGAATAACTACTTCGGTCCATGTATTGGCCGTCAAATCGGCAGTCAGGTAATTTGCCAACAGAAGTTTGCCTGTTTTATTGGGTGTGCCGCTATGCGATTCTAAATAGAACTTTGGCAATGCTGTTTTTGCCAATGCAACAGGCGAATTAATCCAAAATTTGAGCTCTTTCATTTTTGTTAAGTCCAATGATGTCCAACCAACAGCGGCTACCATTGCCATCCAGTTGCCACCAGTAACTGATTTCCATTGGAGTTTCAGTGCATTGGCGCCTGCTTTAACCGGAGTAGTAACACAAGGCAGTTTATCACCATCTGTCATTCCTGGGGCTGCCGGATTTTCAGTCTTCACTGTACTTGGAGCGGTTTGATTTACCCAGCTTTGATCGTGGAAACGGTTGTCGGAACTATTCGCGAAAAGGGTGAGCGAACTAATGCTTGGCAGTACAATCGCTTCGTAAACAACCTTAATATCGTCAATATAAACGATAGCAGTAGGATCAATCGGCTCATAAAAGTCGGGTTGCAAGCCCAAAACCGTAATGTTTTTTATTCCGTTGGCAGTTAAATCAAAAACCATGGTTTCCCATTCGTTTGTTTTCGAAGCAGGTGTCACTGCAACAAATTCCTTGTTTGCAGTCCCTTCGCATTTAATCCGAAGTTGCGAAGTGGCGTTTTTCCTCAGGAATTTTACCTCAATACGGGTATAACCTTCAGGAACTGCATTTTTCAAAATAGCCCAAAAACCAGCCCAGGACTGATTGTCTCCTGTGTTGTTGCGTTTCCATTCCCAAACTTTATTGCTGGTGTTGATTCCAGTTTTATAAGGATTATCCACTACCGCAATGTTAAAGCTTGCATCCGGATTTACATGCACTTCGGTGGTAAAACTTACCACGCCGCTTTCGAAGTCGTCTAAAACTTTGTTTTCCTGAGCAAATAAACTGGTCATGGAAAACAGGGCAATACAAAAAGTAAAGATTGTTCTCATAGTCGCATCATTTTAAGTGTTAATAAATATTAGTTATCTTAATCTGGTTAATAAGTTATATTCCTTGTTGTCAGGAGTTATCATCCTGATAGAGTGTTGTTTTCCTTTCATAATGTCCGGACTGTCGAATTCAAAAACATTTTCGCCGGCATTGCCTGCTACTGTTTTTTCAAATACAACTTTATTCTGCACTTTATTGGTGATTGTAAACTTTACATTCCCTGCACTTTCCAAAAAATAACCAAGTTCAAACAGTTGGCGATCCGGATGGCGCATCAGGTCATATTCATTGGTTATTGTATTTATCGTAGTCCGGTGAAATCCTTGCTTATAGGCTGGCTTATCTTTTACTCCGGCACGAATTAACCCAAGTTTTACCTGTTCATTTTTCATCATCAGGTTCCAGATAAGCCCTGAACGATAATTCTCTATCATGACCACGATTGGGCCCTGGTCGATTGCCAGGTGTTTTTTTTCTGATGTTGCTGTTCCTGGACAATAGGAATCTGCAAATCCGTAGGTTCCCTGTGCGAGAGGCAAACTTGCCAGGTTCAGAAGGACCTGTGTACTGTAGAATGGTGTGTACGGATATGAACTTAGAGCCGCAGTTGGAGCAATAACTCCATCATCGTTCAAAGGCGATCGTGCAGTGTAATTCCATGGTGGTTTACCTCCGTAACAGGCTGTAAGACCCCAGTTACGCTCATCGTATTTCCAGGCTGTGGAAGCTTCTGTCAGACAGTATTGCCTGTTAATCAGGGTATGGGCTACATTTTGATTCCAGTAGTTGGCATATTGGTCTTCCAGCATCCGGGGATTTAAACCCAAAAATGAATAGTGGGCAAAAAACATCGGACCACCTTTATTTTCGCCCAGGGGAAGATTATATCCATAAAAAAATCGGTTTGGGTGAAAAATAGTTCCATTACTTTGCCAGCCCTGTTTGTAAATTTCTTCTGAAATATTATGCGGTTCAGGTGCGGCCAAGGCGAGAATATAGGCAATCCAGCCTTCATTCCAGCCTTTAATATCAAGGTCCAAACGATCTTCCTGCGAGAACCAAAGCCATTGCAACGCTTTGCCCGACCTGGCATAGAACCTCCAATCCATGGCATTCCAAAACGATTGAATTGAATCACGGATTTCAGTTTCGACAGCCGAACTGGAGGTATAGTATTCTGATGCAGAGAGCAGTCCGGCCATCATAAATGCACTTTCGATGACATCTCCTGTTTTTACCTGGTTACCAAACGGAGACGCTGTGCCATCCGGATTATACCAATGCGACCACATCCCTTTGAAACGCTCGGCTTTTCCTAAAAACCGCACAATTTTTTGGGTGCGTTCTGCGGCCTGCTGGCGGGTAATCCATCCACGCTCTGAACCTACCACAACAGACATTATCCCAAAGCCACTTCCCCCGGTAGTAACAACTGGGCCACGGTCGTTGCCTTCCAGGGCCATACCGGTTTCGGGACTGGCACCTTCATAAAAGTAATTGAAGGTTTTGTGTTGCCATTCTTCCAATACAGGTTGTACTTTCGATGGAGCATAGGTCTCATCGTTTTTTTCAACAACAGTGGTCGGAAGTGGTTCTTTTCCACAAGCCCAAAAAGTTATTGTTATAAGTATGAATAAAATTACTCCTTTCATCTCTTGAGTGTCTGTTATCGATTGGTTTCTTAATATCCCGGATTTTGTGTTAGAATACCTTCCGATTTGTCAATTTCGGTTTGTGGGATGGGGAACAGTTCGTGCTTGCCGACCACGAAGTTTGGTATTACACTTTTAGCTTCGTTCCAGCGTACCAGGTCATAAAAACGTTCCCATTCCATGGCTAGTTCTATGCGGCGTTCCTGATGAATTTTTGCCCTTAATTCAGCGATATCAGTCGTAGTAATTTTTGGCAGAATGGTATTATCCGTACCTCTTGCCCGCGCCCGTATCATTTCTAATTTACTTAGTGCATCGCCGGTATTACCCATTTCGCCGGCAGCTTCGGCATGCATCAACACCACATCGGCATAGCGGATAACCCGGATATTTACCCAGGTTCCCTGTGCCTCTGCCGGCCGTCCATAAATGCTGCGTTCAGAAAGTTTTGTATAGGCTTTTTTATTAAAGAATTTGTATCCGCTGGCATCTGCCCTTACAGCTTTACCATCCAATACATCGCCATTTGCAATTACAGATGCAGCTTTGCGAGGATCACCGGTTTCGTAAGCATCCATCAATACCTGGCTGGGCGCATTGAACCCCCAACCTAAATTCGGAATACCGCGAATGCCTTGAATTTGAGCAAACTGACTGCCCAGATATATTTGTTCAATGGGCTTTTCATCACAATACACTTCAAATACCGATTCATCGCTATACTCGTTGGCTTCAGTAAAAATCTGATCGTAAGGACTGCTTAAACCGTTGTCTCCGGAAGCAATAATTACGGTAGTCATGCCCAAAGCACCCGACCAGTTTTTTTGATACATGTAAACTTTTGCCAAGACAGCCCGCGCCGCATTTTGAGTAGCGCGTCCACTGTTATTGCTTGTCAGCAATGCTTTGCGCGTGGGTAAAAAAGGAATCGAAACAGTTAAATCGCGTTCCAGTTTTTGCCATATTTCATCGCGTGTTGAACGGGCCGGTGTTTTTTCATTTTGTCCGAGGACCTTATCAACAAAAGGAACTCCACCAAACGCCTGGGCTAAACGGAAATACATGACAGAGCGCAGAAACAAAGCTTCGGCCATATAGGTGTTTTTCTGGGTTTCAGTATCATCCAGAGTCGTCACCAGCGCTATTGCTTCATTCGATAAGTATATACTCCTGTAACAGGCGCTGTAAAAATCTGCAATTGGACTGTTACCTGCCGTGTAACTCAACGATTTGAACTGTGTTATTTCGCCTCCGTCGCTTGGGGAACTTCCTTTTTCCACATCAGGAGTTGTGTAATTGTTCATTCCAAAGTTAGCCCAGCAAAAAGGCCACCCGCGAAGAGTTCCATAAGCTTCTGCCAATTTTGCCTGAACCAGTATTCCTTTGTCCAATGTATTGTCAGGAGTATAGTTGCCATGATGCCAACGTCCCTTAGGATAACGATCCAGAAAAGTATCTGAGCAAGCCGTGCTAACCAGCACTATCACAAAAAAGATTAATGTTTTTTTCATCGTCTTCAGAATTAAAAATTAACTGTTACACCTGCTGTATAAACCGAAGGAAGTGGGTAAGTTCCACCATTATCAATTCCACCATCGAGAATTCCACCTCCAATTTCAGGGGTATATCCGCTATTCTTTTTGAACGTAATTGGATTTTGAGCATTCACAAATATTCTGAATTTGCCTGCTCCCATTAATTTGACTATATTTTTCGGAAGGTTGTAACCCAATTGAATGCCACGAATTCGGAAGTATGCCCCACTTTCGAGCAAGTTGGTTGATGGTTCAAAATTATTTCCACGTGAAATGTTCAAGGCAGGTTCTATAACCGAAGTGCCCTCGCCATGCCAGCGGTCGAGTGCTGTACTGTAAAAATTAAACTGCGCATAAGTGGGAAGTTTTTTTGTATTCACAATCTGGTTCCCATACACTCCGTTAAACTCAATGGCCATATCGAAGTTCCTGTATGCTGCATTCAGGCTCAATCCATAAGTAAATGTTGGAATACTACTACCAATGAACCCCCTGTCTTTATTTGTAATTTTCCCATCTCCATCCATATCCTTGTACCGAATGTCACCAGGTTTTGAGGTCCATGAGGCTGGAAAGTAGTTATCTATTTCCTGTTGGTTTTGAAAAATTCCATCCTGAACATATCCATAAAAGGCTCCTACGGAATGCCCTACAGAAGTACGGTGATACTTTCCGGTAACAATATCTGAATCATCATTCCCCAGTGAGAGCACTTTATTATTTAATGTCGCACCATTTGTACTTATACCATAAGTGAAATCACCAATTTTATCGCGCCAGCTGAGAATATATTCTATCCCGTTATTCCGGATCAAACCGGCGTTGGTAATCGCATATCCGGCACCTACAGAAATTGGAGGAGCCACAAAAGCCAGCAAATCGCTTGTCGTTTTGGTAAAAAATCCAAGTTCAAGAGCTAAACGGCTATCGAACAACTGGCTTTCAAAACCTGCATCCAAACCAGTTACAACTTCCCAATGAATATTTTCGTCCACTAAATTGCTGACTGTCGGAATATAATAGGTTTTGCCATCAACCACAACCTGCTGACCTTTAGGGTTAATGGTCGGGAACCACAGGTAATTTCCAATTTTGTCGTTACCAAGTTTTCCCCATGAGGTTTTAAGTTTTAAATAGTTTATTTTTTTTTTCAGGTTCTTCATAAACTCTTCTTCGCTAAGAACCCAACCTAAGCCGATTGACGGGAAATATCCCCAACGTTTATTGGGCGAGAATTTGGAAGAACCATCAGCACGGATTGTGGCAGAAACCAGGTATTTGTTGGCAAACGAATAATTTGCCCGGGCTAAGTAGGAGATAAATGATTCGGCTTCGTACCAATCGCCATTGGTTTTGTTTTGGGACGAACCCATGTTTAACAGCCAAAAATCTTTTGGGATGATCCACATATCCGGACTAACCAATGAGTCAGCCGCAGCATTAAACCCTTTACTTTCCTGCACCCGTGCAGTATAACCCACCATCGCCCCGATGCGGTGCAAGTCTTTCGTTTTGTTATAGTTCACGATAAAATCAGCCTGGTATTTAGTGAATTCGGCGGTATTTCGGCTAAACGATGTTTTTTCGCTTTTATGTGACGAGTTAGAGGTTGCATTGTTGACATCGAAACGCGGGGTGTAATTGCTGCCCGTATTTATTCCGATGTCGCCATAACCGGTGGCCCGGAAAGTAAAATCTTTTAGAAAGGCAATTTCAGCATAAATATTTCCTACAGAGCGGTATCCGTAACTTTCGCTTGTACCTTTATTGATATCCATCACTGCAACAGGATTTGGCACATCTTTCTGTATGCCTGGAGACGGTGTATAAAACGAGCCAATATTGTTCGGATCATGGTCTTCGGCAGGTGAATAGGGTGCGTAAGTAGGCAAGGCCTGGGCCGCATTGGCCACATTGGCTGTTGCCGGATCAGTATTCCAACGGCTCAGGGTAGCATTTCCTCCCATTTTAAAGTGATCAGAGATGGTGTAATCTCCGGCCCACCGCCCGTTAAAACGTTGGTAATTGTTGTAATTTACAATACCATCCTGTAAGAAATAGCCCAATGAAAGTATGCTGCTTGATTTGTCGGTTGATTGTGAAATGCTGATCCCTTGGTTGGTTATCACTGCCGGACGAAAAATGAGCGATTGCCAGTTGGTACCCCCACCAAGCAGATCAGGAACCCACTCCGCTGCTGAAGGGTTCATGTTTTTGACTTGTTCATTGTACAACAGGGTAAAATCTGAAGCATTGGTTAGTTTCAACCGGTCGCGGCCGGACAAAACCTGTACTCCGGCGTAGCCATCATAACTAACGGTAAGCCTTCCCTTTTCAGCCCGTTTGGTGGTCACTATGATTACTCCATTTGCACCCTGAACACCGAAAATTGCTAATGATGAAGGATCTTTCAATACTTCAATGGATGAAATGTCGTTTGGATTGACAAAATCGATGTTGTCAACAAACATCCCATCAACCACAAAAAGCGGGTTAGTGCTTGCATTTACGGTCGCAACTCCACGAAGACGGATTGTAGGGCTTCCACCGGCAGCCCCGCTATTGGTCATTACTAAACCGGGTACTTTACCTTGCAATGCCTTTACCGGATTGTAGTCGGGCGAGGTTTTAAGGCTTTCGCCATCGATGGATACGATTGATCCGGTCAGGTCGCGTTTACGGGCAACACCGTAACCAATCGCCACTACTTCATCCAGATCAAATGATTGTTCTTTTAACAGAACATTTATGCTGGTCCGGTTATTCACGGATATTTCCTGAGTTTGGAAGCCCATAAAACTAAACACAAGAACAGCCTGTGACCCGGCTTCAATGGAATACTTCCCATCGATATCTGTAATTGTGCCTTGCATCGAACCTTTTATCAAGACACTTACTCCAAGAATCGTCTCGTTCTTTCCATCAGTTACTATTCCTTTAATAGTTAGGGGATTTTGAGCAAAAAGGAACAATACTGTCAGAAGAAGATTCAGCAGAATAATTAGTTTTTTCATAGTTATTAGTTTTTGCTATCAAAATTTCGCATGATAAAACTACTGTACCTGAAAATGATAGTGAAAGAAACCAATGCACTTCTGATTCATACCCTAAAAAGATGTTGCACAGCACCGCATGTTTACCTCATCACTATTTCAAAAAAATAGGTTAACGCACGTTTAGTCTGTTTGTTACAAAAGATTATATTTATCTTTCTTCAATGGAATATGGAGAATAGTAGCTCAATAATGAAGTCAACGGAGCATAAAAACACGCCCGAGATATTCAAAAAACATATTTTTGAAACGATTTTTAGAACACTATCTTTGACCAGGAAGCGACATTTTATCTTTTTATTAATTTTTAACCCAAGCGGGACAATGATTAACTCAAAACAGGCAAGCATTCGGTTTTTGTTTTTGTTTATGTTTATTGTGTTTCAGTTCACCGCAATGGTCACGTTTGCTATTTCAGGGATATATGTAAAAAATTATTCCAAGCAAGAGTACCAGGCTGCGAGCCAAAATTGGTCGGTCACGCAAGATGCGAACGGCTATCTGTATTTCGCAAACAACATCGGGCTTCTTGAATTTGATGGAATTACCTGGACACTTTATCCGGCTCCGGAAGGTGCAATAATCCGGGCTGTTGCCGTTGATAGCAAGAACCGCATTTTTACGGCCGGCTATCGTGAACTGGGTTATTGGGAACGGAATGCTCTCGGACGGCTTGAATATCATTCGCTGAAACAGGAAGTTGAAGAAAATTTCACACCAAATGAAGAGTTCTGGAATGTCATCATATCCGGTGGGCAGGTTTATTTCCAGTCTTTCTCGAAAATATACCGCTATGATTATCAGAAATTCCAAGTCATACTGCCGCCAGGGTTTATCAATTCAATCTCGGACGGAGGTGACCGGATTTTTGTAAACATCATGAATCACGGTATTTTCGAAATCTCCGGAAACAAAATGATTCCATACCTGGTAACAGATTTTTTCAACCAGGCAGAAATCCGTTTCATTCTATCACTGAGTAAATCAAATAAACTCATCGGGACGGCAAATGACGGGCTTTTGCTTTATGACGGACAAAAACTATTACCGTGGCAACCTGCCCAAACCGACTACTTTCGGAAAAACATCATCAATTGTGGCTGTTTGGCGGACGATGGGAAAATCATTATCGGGACTATTCTTGATGGAGTTTTGGTCTTTGATCGGGAAGGAAAATTACTCGGACGGTTTAACAAAGACAATGGTTTACAAAACAATACGGTTCTTGACGTAATGACAGATACCAATCAAAATATCTGGCTTTCGCTGGATAAAGGCATCGACCTTATTTCGTTTTCGCCCGATCCTTCGTATTCTATTGTCAAGCGGAAAGAACTTGGAGCAGTGTACACCGCTGCCATCTATCACGATAAAATCTATCTTGGAACGAACCAGGGATTGTATTTCCGGACTTTCCCCTCAATTGACGAACCCTTCCGGCTAGTTCCTGAAACTCAAGGCCAGATTTGGGACTGCAAAGTCATCGATGACGGCTTATTTGTGAACCATAACAAGGGAACCTATGAAATTGTGGGTGACCAGTTAAAACGGATTTCATCGGTTTCCGGTGGATTTTCGATCGCCGAAAACCCACTGAAACCGAACTCGTTGGTTCAAAGTACTTATTCAAACCTGATATTTTACAAAAAGGAAAATTCGCAGTGGAGAATTGATCGGGTGGTCTATCAGTTTAACGATCTGATTCGGTACCTCGAAGTTGATCATTTTGGTAATTTCTGGGCCAGCCATTTGTATCGTGGCATCTTCAGACTTAAATTCAATAGCAGTGACTCGCTGATATCCAATAGTTATTATGGAAATGATGTGTTTGGGAAAGACCACAACATTGATGTTTTTAAGGTGGAAAACCGGATCGTTTTTACAACAGGCATAAAAATCTACACGTTTGACGACCTGAAAGATTCAATCATTGACTTTGTTAGCCTGAATCAGAAACTGGGTGATTACCAGAAAGCCACCCGTATTATATCAGCTCCCGAAAACAATTACTGGCTAATCACAGAACAGTCATGTGGCCTGTTTCATATTCAAGGTTCGGAGGTCAGAAAAATCAAGGAGTTTCCAATCGGATTGTTTAATAACCAATTGATTACCGGTTACGAAAATATCGTCCCGATCAGCGCCCAAAGAGCAATTTTGTGTCTCGATAACGGATACGCGATCCTGAATGCTGATACCGTAAGTCCCGCATCACTCATTTCAGGAAAAAGACCTGAGTTACGCAGGATCACCATGAACGGATCTAACGAGCAATTCAGCGATTTGCCTCTGACTGGAAAGGAAATTACATTGCGCAATAACCGGAACAATCTGCAATTACGTTTTTCTTTTCCATTTATCAGCCACGATAACATTAAATATCAGTCGTTTATAGAAGGACTTGATCAGCAATGGTCTGAGCCCATCGACAAGCCGATTTTCAGTTTCAAACGTATTCCGGTGGGGCATTTCACCATCAAAGTTAGGGCCGTTAATACCTGGGGCGAATTCAGCCAGGAACATTTCACCGATCTGGTAATTTTGCCTCCCTGGTACCGTTCAGTTTTGGCTTACATGAGCTATTTCCTAATCATTCTTGTCGGATTGCTGCTTTTCCGGAGGACGATTATTGCACGGACCCGCCAGAAAGAAAGCCGCGTACGTGAGGAAAAGGAACGTGAACTTATTCAACTCCGGAATGAAAAGCTGCAAGCTGAACTTTCATTCAAAAGCAGCGAATTAGCTAGTTCGACGATGGCCATCATCAAGAAAAACGAATTTTTAATGAACCTGAAAGAAATACTTAAAAATCAAAAAATTGAGCTTGGCTCACGTTATCCGGATAAATATTACGACACTTTGATCCGGAAAATTGAAGACAACATGTCGAGCCAGGATGATTGGAAAGTGTTTGAAACTAACTTTGAACGGGCGCATGAACAATTTACAAAGACGCTTATGGATAACTACCAGGACTTGACACCCAGCGATTTACGGCTGTGCGCCTTTCTCCGGATGAATTTGTCATCGAAAGAAATTGCGCCACTCATGGGAATTTCATTCCGCGGAGTCGAAAACCATCGCTACCGGATCCGGAAAAAACTGAACCTGGATGCCGACAGTAATTTGACTGAGTTTATCATCCGGTTGTAAGGCAGGCGACAAAGATTTCCATCTTCAATGCAATTTTTTCTCGCTCTTCACTTCAGGGAAGAACATAAAACCCAAAATACACCACAAAAAAGCCGTCCCAATTCCTTTTGTGACGGCTTCCCTATTTCTTATCATGAACGCAATACCTAAGGTTTGCTACATGATGCTTTCGCACCGATTATTTTCTGGTTCGATTCAACTGTAGAAATCACTTTCAGTAGTTGTTCGCCAACCCCGATTTTATAGCCCGATGAGAATAGAAACACATTACCTTTTCCGTCGCAGAATAGCACCAGCGGCAGTTTATCCTTAAGTCCATCTCCGTAAAGAACAGAAACGGCATTTAGGATATTGTCGTTGAGATCAATCCCTGTTTCCATTTTGGCAGGCAATTGGTAGGTTTTCAGCACTCCGGACTGAGCGGCTTTTTCGGCAGACATCGCAAACACGAACGGGTGTACGACAAAATTCCCTTAATGAAAGGTTCAGGATATTGTTCTTAGGGCAAAACTGTGCCGTTAGGCACAATCGGTCGGTAGAGAGAATGGGGGGATATGATTCTTTCGTCCCGTACGGGACGAAACCTTGCT
>JAUXUF010000227.1 GCA_030684645.1 Bacteroidota bacterium
AGCTTTTTCAGGATGTTAATCAATTACTGCAGCTTACAGATCACGCAGAAGATCAGGGATCAGTTCCCGCTTTAAAGACCGGCCAATACCTGGCATCCTGGAGGCATTTTTTACAGGAAGCAGAGGAGAGGAAGAATACAAAGGATCAGGCAGAAAAAATATTTAAACGCTACAGTGCTTTGTATCAGAGCAATGTGCTTAGCGTATCAGAATACGAAAAATTTAAGTTCGATTATGATCAGGCCCTTTCAAATTATTCAGAATTAACTAAACGCTATAAATCCCAATGGCAAATGGAAGCCATGAGTTATCGTGATGAATTGAGGACTTTAGCCGGAAGGGAGGCCGAACTCACAGCGCAAAGGAAATTATATACCCTCACCGCATCAGTTAACGGATCGCTGCAAAACCTCAGCGGTCTGCAGGCAGGTACCTATGTATTTGCCAATCAAAAGATCGGTGAAATTTCGCCGGATACTAAACTGATCGCCTATTGCTTCATTAAACCATCAGATATAGGCCTTATCCGCCTAGGGCAGGAGGTTAATTTTCAAATTGATGCTTTTAACTATAATCAGTGGGGAATGCTTTCCGGAAAAGTGCTGGATATTTCGGATGATGTAATTATAATAAATGAAGGTCAGCCGGTTTTCAGGGTAAAGTGCAGTCTGGAAAGTGATCACCTGAAATTAAACAATGATCACAGGGGATATGTAAAAAAGGGGATGAATTTTACGGCCCGTTTCAGGGTAGCGGAACGAAGTTTATTTCATTTATTGTATGACCAGGTGGACGACTGGCTTAATCCGAATTTAAAGGATACCTGATCTTACAGGAACAGAAGGTTAACAATGAACATTCAAGTAAAACAGCGCGATATCACCGATTGCGGTGCGGCATGCCTGGCATCTGTCGCAAGACATTACAGGCTGAATGTACCCGTCGCCCGCATCCGGCAGCATGCCGGTACTGACCGAAAGGGGACCAATGTAGCCGGAATGATCGGGGCAGCTCAGAGAATGGGTTTTGAAGCGAGGGGAGTTAAAGGGCCTTTTGAAAGTCTTTTTAAAATACCGCTTCCTGCCATAGCGCATATTATTGTAAAAGGTGTCCTGCATCACTATGTGGTAATCTATAAAGTTAATGGCCGAAAGCTTATGGTCATGGATCCATCGGACGGGAAGATCCATTCAAGGAACCACATAGAATTTAAGGAGGAGTGGAG
>JAUXUF010000229.1 GCA_030684645.1 Bacteroidota bacterium
GGGGAAACCAAATCCCCAATCTTCAAAACACAAAATCCCAATTCAATTCCTATAAGAGGCGTACTGTCGTGTCGGAGGTAACGTTCAACACCGTTCATAATCAAACTGCGTTCCTTGTTTGGATTATGATCTAAAAGTTGACGGCTATTTAAAAGATCAGGCGGTTAAAATTTTGCTTCCTCCTGAAGCAAAGGAAATTACCGATCATATTTCAAAGCTTCCGGGCGGATCAAAATTAGTCGATGATGTGATTATCCGGATTAACCGGGCAGCTGAAGATGCTGCCAAAGGGGCAAAGCCAATTTTTGTGAACAGTATCCGTGAAATGACTTTTGCTGACGGCCTGCAAATTCTGAAAGGTCCGGATAACGCTGCAACCCAATATTTCAAGTCGAAAACACAGGAACAGCTCGGTAATCTGTATCGTCCAAAAATCCGTGAATCATTGAATAAGGAACTGATCGCCGGCATTTCAACCCAACAATCGTGGAACGAACTGACAAACAACTGGAATAAAGTTGCAGGTTCGCCTATCGGAAAAATTGCCGGATTAAAGACTGTTGATGTCAAATTGGAAGATTATCTGCTGCAACAAGCTTTAAACGGAATGTTCCTGAAAATTGAAGAACGCGAAAAAGATATCCGCACCAATGCAAATGCACGGGTAACTGCGCTGCTGAAGCGAGTTTTTGGGAGTCAGAACCAAGTAAACTAGTTTCATTGCCGCATATCTGGCAAACTAAAACTAAACGTACTTCCCGTTCCTACTTCACCTTCAGCCCAAATTTTACCGTCGTGTTTTTCTATAAATTCTTTGCATAGCAATAATCCCAATCCGGTGCTGGGTTCGCCTTCAGTGCCTGGGCGGCTTGTATGCTCATCAATGCGGAAAAGTTTATCAAGCAAATTTTTGTTCATTCCGATACCGGTATCCCTTATGGAAATTTCAACGCTTCCATTGCCGGTAGATTTAGCCGAAAGATTTATTTTTCCTCCTTTGGGTGTAAATTTCACGGCATTTGAAACGAGGTTCCGGATTACGTTTTGAAGCATGTTATTGTCAGCAAAAACCCTTAAATCTTCAGGAATATCATAACCTATTTCAATTCCCTTAATATTGGCGGGTTCCACCATCATTGCTATACTTTCGGCTGCGATTTTATGGATTTGAACTACCTCTGGATTGAATGGAATTAATCCTTGTTGCATTCTTGCCCATTCCAGCAGGTTTTCGAGCAAACTATAGAGGTTATTGGCCGATTTTTCCATGCTTATGGCAAGATCTTGAACCTGAGCCATTGTGAGGCTAGGCAACTCTTCAGCCATGATTTGGGTCAGCCCTAAAAAACTGCTGAAAGGGCTTCTCAAATCATGGGCGATGATGGAGAAAAATTTGTCTTTTTCGGCGTTGAGTTTGATTAACTCTGTATTTGTTTTTTTTATTTCAGCTTCAGCCTGCTTACGCTCGGTAATATCTCTTATAACTCCAACAATAGCAATCAATTCTCCTTTATTATTTAATAAGGGCGCAAGCGAAAGCAGAACCGGAAAATCATTTCCGTCTTTTCTTTTGCTGAGAACTTCTCCAGTCCATATTTTTTTGTTCGCTATGGAAGAAAACAGATCATGGCTTACTTCAGGCAAATTATTCCCTGAATGTATAATTGAAATCGGTTGGCCAATAATTTCATCTTCTTTGAAACCATGCGTTTGACAAAAGGAATCGTTGACAAAAATAATTTTGTAATCCTTATCTGTGATAGAGATACAATCGGCAGAATTTTTAACCGCATGGGCAAGCATATTTATTTTTTCTTCGGCTTTCTTTCTTTCGCTTATGTCCCTCACGATGGCTTGCAGATATACCTTGCCGTCAAGTTCTATCCGGTTTAGGCCCACTTCTGCATCGAACAGGGTACCGTCTAAACGACAATGAACCCACTCAAAAAACTGGGGTTCGCCTTTTAACGCAATGCTGATTTTTTCCATTGCTTTATCAGGAGATAAACGCCCATCGGGTTGTTGTTCAGGTGAGAATTCAACGGGTGAATGACCAATAATATCTTTCTTTGAACATCCAAAAATTTGTTCGGTTTTGAAATTGCAATCAATGAAGGTTTTCTCATTCATGATAAATATGGCATCGTTGGCCGACTCAAACAGCGTTTTAAACTTGGTTTCGCTTCTTTTGACTTCTGCCTCTGCCAGCCTGCGTTCGGTAATATCAATGTGAGATCCAAACATGCGCAAAGGTTTTCCATATTGGTCGCGTTGAAGCGTAGTGTGTGCCAGCATCCAACGGCATGAACCGTCTTTATGACGGAAACGATATTCCAGGTCAAGTTTATCAATTGCGCCAGCAAATAGCTGTTGTGATGATTCATTTACAATTATTGCATCTTCCGGATGAAGATGTGAAAAGTAGAATTCTGAGCTGCTTTGTACTTCATCGTCGTTATAACCAATTTGTTTTTTAAATTCGGGGGATTGATAAACCTCATTGGTTTGCATATTCCATTCCCATAAGCCAACACTGCTTGCTTTGATGGATTCCTGAAGCTGCTCATGTGCCTTTTCAATTTGTTTTTGGGATTCTTGCAGTGCTCTTTCTGATTCCTTGCGTGCCTGGACCTGAAGTTCGAGTTCCTGATTTTGCTGAAGCATTTGCGCCAGGCTTTTACGTATGAAGCGTTCAATAGGCCCCCAAACGATTGCGAGCAATAGAATAACCAGGCCGAAAAACCATCTGCTGCGCTTTGCCGCGTTGAGCAGCCGCGTTTGTTGCTGCGCAGTTTTCAATTCATGCAGTTTGATAAATGTAGAAAGCCCTTCTGAATAGATCGCTTTCTGCCTGGCATATTCACTGCCTGTCAGAATTTCGTAGGCTTCGTTTCTCCTTTCGAGGTGAACCAATTCAAAAACGCGGTTTTGCATGGCCACGAGATGAACATTCGCGCTGTCGGACATTATTAGCGTTTCCCTGGTAGCATGGAGAGGATCCATTTGTAACAATTCATTAATTGCGCTGTCGAGTTTTGGCTCAAAGAGCCGGTATCGTTTTTCCCACTGGGCATCACCGGTGCTTGCCGCGAGCAAAGCAGAACTGGTAAGCACTTCGTCTAAAAGGCGGATATTTTCAACACGGTCTCTGATTATTTGTGAATGCCCGGAGTTTTCGAGCACATCTTCCATGACATTGTAGGTATGAGCGCCAACCAGGATTAGCACAATAGCCGAGGAAAGCAAAGCAAAGAACAAAAAAAGATTTGGGTTCCCAGGTTTGTATAGTTTAAATTTATTCATATTCATAGATACAGCTCTACATAATTATTGCGTTGAAAGTAATCATTATAGTTTTGATCAAATATACGATTTGATTACTGCATACCAAGGGACCACTGCGACTGATCACTCTTCCCTTCAAACAACCTTCCCTGCCAGGTCTTCCGCTCTTCCAGCAATTTTTCCAGTTTGGCCGTAAACTCAAAATTTTTCAGGCCCCATCTCGGTGCAACCAGCAAATCATCAGGAGCCTCACTGACAAACCGTTCCACAATAATTTCCGGATTCAGCAATTCCAGATATTTAACGGTCAAATCCAAATACCCCTCAACCGTAAACATCGAATACTCAGACTGATTCTGAATATAGTCGCGATGCATCCGGGTACCTTTGTGAATCTGAAGTTGGTGGAGTTTCAGGTTTTCTACCGGAAGTCTGGAAATTATTCTGGCCTGATCGAGCCAATCAGTCTCATTTTCGCCGGGCAAACCCAAAATCAGATGGGCACAATTGTGAATTTTCCGTCGGGCAGTTTCTTCCAATGCCCAAACCGATTCCTCAAAACTATGCCCACGGTTCATCCGGTCAAGGCTCGAATTTAGATACGACTCTATCCCGAATTCGACCATGATGTAGTAGTTCTGCGCCAGTTTCTGAAGATAATCAAGAATTTCAATGGTCAAACAGTCTGGCCGGGTAGCGATTACCAGTCCAATGACTTCCTGATGCGACAGAGCTTCTTCATACAGCTTTTTTAGATTTTCCAGTGGTGCATAGGTGTTACTGTATGCCTGAAAATAGGCCAGATATCGCATTGAGCTGTACTTTCTGGAAAAAAAAGCAATACCTTCTGTGAGTTGACTGGTAATACTTTTTTCCAGATTGCAATACTCCGGAGAGAAAGTAAGGTTGTTGCAATACGAGCAGCCTCCTGTGCCTCTTGAGCCATCACGGTTTGGACAGGTAAAACCGGCATCGATCGAAATTTTTTGAACCCGGCCATTAAACTTTATCCGGAAATGACCCGAAAAATCATTGTATCTTTTATCACTTCCCCATGGAAATCGGCTCATCAGTATTGATTTAAACAGTAACGACAAAAGTAGTTCTAATTCTCTTCATCCAAAGTCAAATATTTTCGCTCATACATAAGAATCAGACATCCAAAAAACAAGAAAATTTATTCCGTCTTTTCAGGAAATCTCAAAGAAAAATCAAAAAGCAATTACAAGCATACTACAATTCAGTATATAAACTTGATTTACAATCACTTAATACCACCATGAAGTCTATAGAATTGTTAAAAAAGAGTTTGTAACTTTTTGGCTGGAAAATCCCTCATTGAATTTTTTCTCAAATTGATTTCATAAATTTAGAAAACGATAATCGCTGCTATGTTTAGACCAGAAGATATCAGGCAGATCACGGCACGAGGAAGTCAATTTGAAGTTATTGAACAACAAATTGAAAATTTTATAACCGGTTTTCCATTCCTGAAAATAACCGAAGCGTGCAGCAATTACCACGGACTTATCAAACTATCTGACAGCGAAATACAAAAATACATTTCATTTTTTGAAGAAAAAGTTTCATCTGGTCTGGAACTTATCAAATTTGTACCTGCTTCCGGAGCTGCCAGCCGTATGTTCAAGTCGCTATTTTCGGCTTTGAAAAATTGGCAAAAAGGTATAGCGGCATCAGAAGATACCAACGACAGAGAAATTGATACCAACGACAGAGAAATTGTAATGTTTTTGAATCAACTCAGTGAATTTGCATTCTACGACGACCTGAAAGAATTGGTATTAAAAGGAAATGAGACCATTGATGATATCCCGGTTCAGAAACTATTGGAAGGATTGCTTCTGGGACAAGGCCTGAATTACGGAAATCTTCCCAAAGGACTTTTAAAATTTCACAGTTATCCCGATGGTAGCCGCACTCCTTTAGAAGAACATTTTGTGGAAGGAGCTTCATATTCAAAAAATAATCAAGGGATCGTAAATCTTCATTTCACCGTTTCAACTGAACATCAGCAGGCATTTGAAAAACTTGTGGCCGAAATAATACCCAAATACGAACAACAATTCGGAGTTACCTATCAGGTAAGTTTTTCACAACAAAAACCATCGACTGACACCATTGCAGTAACACCCGACAATGAACCATTCAGAAATAATGATGGCAGTTTACTTTTCAGGCCAGCCGGGCATGGCGCTTTGCTTGAAAATCTGAACGATCTGGATGCTGATCTTATTTTCATCAAGAATATTGACAATGTTGTTCCGGATAACTATAAAAAAACAACCATTGATTTTAAAAAAGCGCTCGCCGGACTATTATTAAGCCTTCAGGAACAGATTTTCTATTATCAGAAAATGTTAAAAGTGCATCATCCGAGTGTACTCGAAAGCGCTTTCTATGCCGAAGCAGCCAATTTTCTTGAAAATGTTCTGAACATTACCCCACCGCAAAATCAGTACTACAGCGAAAAAGAAGAACTTTATCATTACCTCGGTAAAAAATTTAACCGCCCGATCAGGATTTGCGGAATGGTGAAAAATCAGGGAGAACCCGGCGGAGGTCCATTTTTTGCATTAAACAGTGACGGTTCAATTTCATCGCAGATTGTAGAAAGTTCGCAAATTGATTTTAACGACCCGGAACAAGCAAACATTGTAAAAAATGCGACTTATTTTAATCCGGTCGATTTGGTTTGCGCTATACGAAATTACCTCGGAGAAAAATATAACCTGTTGGATTTCAGCGATCCGGAAACCGGATTTATTTCAGTAAAATCGAAGGATGGAAAAGGATTAAAAGCACAGGAGTTACCTGGTTTATGGAATGGATCGATGTCGGATTGGAACACTTTTTTCGTAGAAGTTCCGATTGAAACGTTCAATCCTGTTAAAATAGTAACTGATCTATTGAGAAAAGAGCATCAGGCAAAATGACTCAAATCAAAAAGTATTCTTAAATTTGTAACCTTTAATTCGAATATATGAACGAGGATGCCAGAGATAATTTCGAAGAGGATGATTTTGAGGAGGCTGTAGCGCGTTTCAGAAAAATGGTGAAGAATAACACTTCCAACTACTTTGATGTATATGAAGTGGAGGGCATTGTTGACCAGCTACTGGATGATGGTCGAATTAAGCTTGCCCGAAAAGCAGTTGAAACCGGGCTTCGACTTCATCCCACTTCTGTTTCCATTAAAATCCGCCAGGCACAGGTTCTCATGCACGAAGGAAAACTGGAGGAATGTCTTGAATTACTGAGCATTGCCGAAAAAATTGAAAAAAATAACCCCGATCTTTTATTGGTTAAAGGCCGTGCCTTGAACTTGCTTGGCGATGTTGGCAAAGCTGTAGCAGCATTCGACACTGCCCTTCAAATGCCCATCGACGATCTCGACGAAACTCTTTATAACATTGGCATTTCATTCGGGCTGGCCGGTGAAACACACCTGGCCATCAAATACCTCGAAAAAGCCTGCAAAGCCAATCCCCGAAACGAAATTGTACTCTACGAACTGGGATATTACTTCGATAAGGATTCTCAATTCGAAAACAGCATTGAATATTACGACAAATACCTGAACATCGATCCTTTTAATCATTCGGTATGGTATAACATTGGGATTACATACAACCGAATGGGGATGTTCGAAAAAGCGATTCAAGCCTATGATTATGCCATTGTTTTGAATGAAGGATTTTTGCATGCTCATTTCAACAAGGCCAATGCTTTAGCTAATAACAATCAATTCGATGAAGCGATCGAATGTTACCTGGAATACCTTCTGCTCGACAAAGAAAACGACGATGCCTATTGTTATCTGGCCGAATGTTACTTAAATTCTGACCGGTACAGTGATGCTCTCATCAACTACCAGCATGCAATTCGCCTGAATGATGCCAATTCAAGCGCATGGTATGGTTCAGGTCTGATCATGTGGTCTGAAGGCCAGTTACTCGAATCTCAACCCTTCTTTAAAAAAGCCATAAGTCTCGAAGAAGATAATTCTGATTTCTGGGCCATGGATGCTAAAGTTCACGCCGAACTAGACGAAATCAAGGAGGCCATTGAATCATTTGAAATGGCGACCATGCTTGAACCTGAAAATATTGAAAACTGGCTCTCCTATTCTGAGATGTTCTATGATATGGACGACACTGACAAGGCCATTGAGGTTTTGAAAACTGCAAGCAAATTCAATAAATCGGATGCTTACCTCAGTTACCGGTTAACTGCCTATTTGCTCGACAAAAATGAAGAATTGGAAGCTGCATGCCATTTTGAAAAGGCACTAAAAATTGATTACAGCAAACAAAATGAACTTTTTGAGTTTTATCCTGAAGCTTCAAAAATAGAATCAATCAAAAAACTGATTTCACAATACCAAACTACGAAACTTTAGTACCATGAATTTTCGATTGCCACACATGCCTGAACGTCCGGCACAACCCCGCGAGAATGGGCTTACAATGGTCATGGACAAAGGATTGAGCCTACGTGAAGCAGAAGATTTATGCGACATTTCAGCGCCATACTGCGATCTTTTAAAATTAGGATTTGGAACTTCGATCATAACCAATCGCCTGCACGAAAAAATCAGGCTCTATAAATCTGCCGGTTTGAAACCCTATTTCGGAGGCACTCTTTTTGAAGCCTTTGCCGTTCGCGATATGTTCGACGATTACCGACGTTTCCTGGATGAATATGAAATGGAAGTAGTCGAAGTTTCAGACGGTGTAATGGAATTGGACCATGATCTGAAATGTAAATATATTTCAAATCTGAGTAAAGATTATACTGTTTTATCTGAAGTAGGATCCAAATTAAAAGGAAAAGAGATTTCGAATGCAAAATGGATCGCATTTATGCAAACAGAATTGCAGGCAGGTTCATGGAAAGTTATTGCTGAAGCACGAGAAAGTGGAAATATGGGAATTTACAACGACGATGGCTCCGCAAACTTCGAGTTGATTTTAGACATTAAAAAAGCCATCGATCCGAATGTCATTTTATGGGAAGCGCCACTAAAAACCCAACAGGTCTGGTTTATCAAACTGTTAGGTCCCAATGTGAACCTGGGTAATATTGCCACCGACGAAATTATTCCGCTCGAAACCTTACGACTTGGGCTAAGGGGTGATACTCTGCTTTCCTTTTTACCAAATAAACATTCCTAGAATGCCTGTTTGATAGCTGAGATTGGCACATCAAATAACTTTTCAGTAATTAAACTTAACTTGGTTTCGTCTCCTGAAATATGAAAAATCCGTTGTTTATGAGTGATCGTTTCTCCCGGAACCAGTAACGCCGCCGGAGACGAGCTCTCAATTTCATAAAATGGCCCCATAACCGATCCATCTTCAACCGGACCATCATTGTATGAATTGACTGCATCGCCACTTAGCGGATTGTCCTGTCTTCCCCATTTGGAGTTTACATATTTTGCCGGGTTCTCCGGTTTTGAGAACCAAAGTAAGGTCAATACCTGATTTTGGGGATCATAGCTTCCGCACCAGGGCAAAGCCCGTTTGGGCGAGAGTCCGATTTTACTGCGGTGTTTTCCGTCTGTTTTGAAAAACAGTACTCCATCTTTCACCAACAACCGGTCTGACGGAACTTTTCCAAAATAATCGTCGGTTACAATTTTACCGAGCTCCTCTTCACTTCCTTTCTTAAAAGGTATAAAAACCACGCCCTTTTCTGACGGGTTAAACATCGCCAATAACCAAACTGATACGAATCCTGTTTTTTCGGTCCAGGCAGATTTGCCTTTATTGGTCAGAATATTTTCTGATTCGTAGGCCACATAGTTCAGTGAAGGTTCAAGCGAAAGCTGCAACGCGTTTTCGGCTTCTGCACGGGTAAGGAGTTTTACATTTCGCTCAACTCCAATTTCCATATTGGTTCCTTGAGCATTGGTCAATGCAAAATCTTTCCGAAAAATTACGCTTACCGGAGCCTGAGCGACCACTTCAAAAGGCTTGGTGTCAATTACCTGCGGAACGACCCAATTGGCATAAACCTGTTCTTTCCCTTTCTGAAAATAGATAGAGAAAGGTCCTCCCTCGGGGCCTATCCAGAAGCGTTCTTCGCCTCCGTAAGGATTAAACTGAGCGCTAACTTTACCAGATCCGAACAATTTGTAATTGATCCAACCAAAACTTCTTCCTTCATTGCCGTTTGCAGAGCTTGTCATCACACGCCCCTGTAAGTCCGGAGCTAAGATCAGACCGGCTTTTGAAGTGCTGTCTTTGAGTTCAATATATCCAATCTTATGTGCTTTGAGAAAAGCGAGGTCATAACCGTAGGTTCCTTGTTGAAATGTTTCTTCAGCTTTTGAATTCATAATGGTTTTTTTTTTGATTGAAGATGAACATGCTACCAGGAGGATCGCCAGCAGTACAAATAAAGTATATGAAATTCTGTTTTGCATGATGTGTGATTTTTTTAGTTTTGGTGAGGGAAAGTTTTATTCACAATTCATATCCTCGGATTCGAAAGCAATCAAAAATATAAAAATATCTTTGCCAAAACAAAACCAATCATTACAAAACAAAATCATCTAGCTATGAAATCACGAATAGCCTTTTCCATCCTGATCTTATTGATATTCTTCTTCTCTTTGAACACAGCTGGGAAGAAGTGAATAAATTTAAGACCGAAAACAAATTTACCATGCCGTTTTATCCTGATCCTGAACGTAAAATATATGCGAAATTCGCTGGGCAGTATATTCCGCGAAATTTCCTGATTTCACCGGAAGGAACGATACTTTTCAGTTCAATCGGGTTTGAAGAAAAAGATTTCAAATTACTGAAGGAAATGATTGCCAGGCAACTAATAAAGAAATGATAACTATTTCACGGCAATCGTTTCAATTTCAATCAAAACTCCGAGTGGCAATTCCTTGACTGCAAAAGCTGCCCGGGCAGGAGGATTTTCCGAATAATATCTTCCATAAACCTCATTCATGCCCTTAAAATTAGCCATATCACTGAGCAGACAGGTCGATTTAACCACATCGCTGTAGTCATATCCGGTTTCCTTCAGAATTTTCCCGATATTCTTTAAAACCTGTTCGGTTTGTTCCTGAATTCCGCCTTCCACAACCTTCATGGTTTGAGGATCAAGCGCAATCTGTCCCGAAACATATAAAGTTCCTCCAGATTCAACAGCCTGACTGTATGGTCCGATTGCTGCCGGTGCATTGGTTGTGTGTATTATTCGCTTCATGAGATTAGATTGAATGATTCGTTAAATGTCAAATGGTTGAATTGTCAAATCGCCGAATTGTCAAATTATCGAATTGTCGAATTCTCCTTTGTTAACCGTGTTTTTCCGACAGGTATCTTTCGGCATCAATGGCTGCCATACAACCTGATCCGGCAGCAGTTACGGCCTGGCGGTAAATAGAATCCTGAACATCGCCACAGGCAAATACACCCGGAACATTGGTCTTTGAAGTACCCGGAATGGTTCTAATGTATCCAACTTCATCTGTCTCAACAAAGTCCTTTACAAATTCTGAATTTGGTGTATGACCAATAGCCAGAAAGAATCCGTCAATCTTAATGGTAACTTCACTTTCTTCCGGAGTACCTTTCTTCTTCCATAGAATAGCGCCTTCAACTACCCCATCGCCAATCAATCCTTTGGTTTGATGTTCCCACAACACTTCAATGTTTTTGGTCCGGATAACCCTTTCCTGCATTACTTTTGAAGCCCGAAGTTCATTTCTCCGAACAATCAGATATACTTTTTTGACCAGTCCTGCCAGGTAGATGGCTTCTTCAGCTGCAGTATCACCACCACCTACGACGGCCACGTCTTTTCCGCGATAGAAGAACCCATCGCAGGTAGCACAGGCCGAAACTCCACTACCGGCATACTTTTTCTCATCGTCGAGTCCAAGGTATTTGGCAGTTGCCCCTGTTGCAATGATGACAACTTCCGATTCAATTATTTTTTTATCATCAATCCAGACTTTATGAACCGGACCCGAAAACTCAACTTTAGTGGCTATTCCCCAACGAACATCAGTACCGAACCGCTCAGCCTGAGCTTTTAAATCTTCCATCAACACCGGACCAGTAACTCCCTGCGAATATCCTGGAAAATTTTCAACTTCGGTTGTGGTGGTTAATTGTCCTCCGGGTTGAAGTCCTTCATACATAACCGGACTCAGATTTGCACGGGCAGCGTATATGGCAGCAGTGTAACCTGCCGGTCCGGATCCAATAATCAGGCATTTTACTTTCTCTGTCTCAACAACCTGATTGGTATTTTCAGGAACTGAGTCGTCAATATTCAAGGATTTAAACATGTCGTTAAATTTAATTTTTTACTGTTCAAAGTTACAAAATAGGCCATCATTGGCAACAGCTGAACGATCAATAATTGTGATGTAATCATAGACAAAACTGAATGTATCCAGTCGTAGTAAAATTTCAATTTTTTAAATGATATCAAGGGGCCAAGCATATACCAAACATAAAATACATGGATTGACGAGTACATATCTTACTCAAAATCAATTCATTCTAACATATTTATTATTAATCACATATAAATATATATTTTAAGATTTGCACAATAAATGGTAACTTTAATCGTAATTTTAAAGTACAAGTGATTGAGTAAAACTATATATTATGAGAGTACGGAAACGGATAATCAGCCTTAGGAAACAGTCAAGGATTGCCCCACCTAAAAAAAATCTATGGTTTTTTAGTGAAGATAGTGTGATAAACCAATCGCCGGTTACAGAAAAGAAATCATTCAGAAATGACCTGGCAAGTATTTTTAACGACGACTATACCCGATACTCGCAAGGAAATCTGGAACATACAAGAGTGAAGAAGGAATGTGCTTTTGTTGTCGATTGGCAGATGTCTGATGCTTTCTGAGCAAAAAAAATCATTTTCGTGACTACTGTATAAAACAATCAACCCAATTTTTCTACAGTTGACGTCAAATTTATTTTCTTAAACCTGACTTTACGATAACGTGATTATTTTGAATATTAGGACTTTATTATTTAAAATCGGGGACGATGAACGTGCTAATGTTCGGGTGGGAATTTCCACCCAATATTTCGGGTGGATTAGGTACTGCCTGTTATGGTATTGTTAAAGGTTTGACTGCTTGTGACGATATTAAGGTTACCTTTGTAGTCCCCAAAGCATATGGAGATGAGCAACCTGCTAACATTCGGTTAATTAGTGCCGACAATGTTTCGATTGGTAGTAGAACTTTGCTCTCTGAAGGTTGCACTTCTGTAACCACGCTGGAAGTTCCATCAAAACTTGTTCCCTACCTGACTCCGGAAAGTTTTATCGCTCGATATCAAACATCCTCTGAATTCAAAGAAACATCGCCAACTGAAGTTACTCAGGAAAGTATAAAACTCAATTTCTCAGGGAAATACGGCCCAAACTTGTTTGAGGAAATAAACAATTATGCCATCGTTGCCAGAACGATTGCTCAAAGCAATGAGTTTGAAGTGATACATGCGCATGATTGGCTCACTTTTCCTGCCGCTATTGCTGCCAAACATGTTTCAGGGAAACCACTTGTCATTCATATCCATTCTACCGATTTCGACCGTAGTGGCGGTTCAATAAATCCGGTCATTTATGATATTGAAAAACAAGGAATGGAAGAGGCAGATCAGATAATAACTGTCAGCAACCTGATTAAAAAAAGGCTCGTCGAACAATACCGGATTCCTTCCGGAAAAATTACTACGGTTTACAATGCCATTGGGCCCGATTCTGATGGAACTAATTCAGAAGTAAAAAAAAGAAGCAAGCAGAAAACAGTAACTTTTCTGGGACGAATTACCATTCAGAAGGGACCTGAGTATTTTGTTGAAGTAGCCCGATTGGTGATTAACCAGATGAAAAACGTACACTTTGTTATGGCAGGAAACGGCGAAATGAGAAATCGGATCGTTGAATTATGTGCCATGTATGGAATTGGCGACCGGTTTCATTTTGCCGGATTTCTAAGCGGAAAGGAAGTTCCTGAAGTGCTTCGCCGGAGCGACATTTTTATCATGCCTTCGGTTTCCGAACCTTTTGGCATAGTCCCGCTTGAAGCCATGCATGCTAATGTTCCGGTTATTATTTCGTTGCAGTCAGGAGTTTCAGAGTTAATCCGGAATGTGATAAAAACAGACTTTTGGGATGTTCACGCCATGGCGGATGCCGTACATGGTATCTTGAAGCATAGAAAATTATCAAAAGCTTTAATTTCCGAAGGTAAAATAGAAGTTAGCAAACTAAGTTGGGAACTGGTGGCTTTTCAGATCAGGGATGTTTACCTCAATTCGATAAAACAGGCATCATGAAGAATATATGTTTATACTTTCAAATCCATCATCCTTTCAGCTTTCAAACGTTTCGGTTCATCGAAGTTGGAAAATCAAAGTCGTATTATGATGATTTCCGGATTGAACGAGAAATTCAGGATGCCGTAACCAAATCTTATTTACCGGTCAATGATTTTTTGCTCAAACTGATTCATCAATCAAAAGGGAAACTGAAGCTTTCGTTTTATATCTCCGGAACGGCGCTCGATCAGTTTCTGATGTATGCCCCTATGGTACTTTCAAGCTTCAGGCAGCTTGCCGATACCGGACAAATTGAGTTTTTGGGGGGTACTGCTTCCCATTCCATTGCTTCGCTGGCTAAAAGGGGAGATGAATTCATTCATCAGATTAAACTGAACAAGGAGCGTATGGAATACTATTTTGGACAAAAGCCACTGGTATTTGTGAACACCGATTTACTATTTACCAATCAGGTTGGTAAACTTGTAGCTGAATCGGGCTATCCGATGATTATTACGAACGGGGCAAAAAAAATATTACAGTGGAGAAGTCCAAACTATATCTATTCCAGTGAAAATCAGAAAAAAATCAATATACTTTTCCGGAATGAAGTGATCAGCAATGAATTAACATTCCTGCTCAGTAATCCCAAAGCGTTGAAAAAACCAGAAGGAATGGAACAGCTATTTTCAACACTGCAGACTATCAGGCCGGAAGAACCTCTGGCAAATATTTACCTCAATTACCTTACTCTAGGAGGATTTGGACGGGTTGAAAAACTTCTATTTTTTCAAACATTTGTTTCCAAAATAACAAAGAATGGAACTTTTTCATTTAGTCTGCCAACTGAACTGTCAAAAGAATTCGGACCTGTTACCCAAATTGGAACGGACGAACCAATCTGCTGGAGCGAGCATTTTCATTCTTCCTATTTCCCAGGAAATACACTGCAGGTAGATGCCCTGACTCAATTGTTTAAACTAAAAAAACAGACTGGCACTTTGGGAAATGCCAATCTTCAAATCGATTGGCAATACCTTCAAACCTCCGACCATTTCCACCTGATGGACGAAAATCATCCGGCTTATCTTGACAACGGGTCAAATGGTGGAATCTATAAATCTAAATACGATGCTTATATCAATTACATGAATATTCTGGAAGATTTCAGCCAACGGTTAAAAGCAGAAGAGGCCCGAAAAAAATTCAAACCTAAAATAGATCGTCCAATTCAAAATTCCAAGCGCACCCTGGCAAATCATCAACATCATCCAATTTACGAGTAAAAAGTCAATTGTTTTTTTGCATAACTCAGCAAGATGGCTACTTTTGCATCCACACAAGTTCGGGGCGTAGCGCAGCCTGGTAGCGTACACGTCTGGGGGGCGTGGGGTCGCAAGTTCAAATCTTGTCGCCCCGACTAAATGGGGTTCCAAACCCAATCAAAAAGCCACAAATCATTGATTTTGTGGCTTTTCTGTTTTTTATCATATCAAAATAAACCAATTTAAATCAGTTTGTATGTGAACTAACCGGTGACCTTTTTAAGTTTTTATATTTGGTTCACGAATGCCGATGTAACTACTTGCAATGCAATACTTTGCAGGCATTTAGATTGATCTAATTTGAATCGTTTTGACTCATTTTGAGACCAAATCAATTCAAAATATGTGAACCATTTAGAGTATAAAAATTTAAAATTAAATTATCATGGAAAAAGTAACATTAGGAATTCATTTTGTTCTCCGTATAAACAAGATTAGCAATGGTATAGCTCCAATCTATGCCCGTATTACCGTTAATTCAAAACGGTGTGAAGTCTCAATTAAACGAAAAATTTCAATGGAAAGCTGGAACTTCGGAAAAGGGATGGCTAAACCTTCATCAATTGAGAATAAGCAATTAAACTCATACCTAGAACAAATTCGAAAGATGATGGTAGAATCATACCAAGACCTTGTGCTAAGCAAACAAGTCATAACAACAGAAGCTATTAAAAATAAGTTTTTAGGTCTGGATATTTCTGACATGACCCTATGTAAACTGATCGAATATCACAACACAAACTGCAAAGAAACCCTAAGGTGGGGAACGCTAAAAAATTATTTTACAACTCAGAAATATATTATACTCTTCCTTAAAGAAAAGTATAAGACTTCTGACATATATCTTAAAAGTCTGAATTACAAATTTCTGATTGATTTTGAAAATTTTCTCAGAAAACATTCACCTGTTGACCATCAACGGCCTATGGAGAACAATACCGTAATGAAGCACATTGAACGTCTTAGAAAGATGATAAAAATGGCTATAAGATATGAATGGCTGGAAAAGGATCCATTCATCGCTTTCAAACAAAAGTTTCAGCGATTTGAAAGAGGTTTTCTTTCTGAAGAAGAACTTCAAATTATCGAAGAAGAAGAATTCTCGATTACCCGGCTACAACACGTTAAAGATTTATTTATCTTTAGTTGCTACACCGGATTATCCTATATTGATGTAATACAATTATCATCTGAAAACATCCAAATTGGCATTGATAAGCAGTATTGGTTATTTACTAAAAGGGAAAAAACGGATAATCCAGTTAGAATTCCTATTCTGCCGATTGCAATGGATATTATTAATAAATACAAAGTTGATCCGAAAGCATTAGTTTATAATCGACTTTTTCCTCCTATCTCAAACCAAAAACTAAACAGTTATCTTAAAGAGATTGCCGATCTATGTCAGATCAGAAAAAATTTTACTTTTCATTTGGCCCGACATACTTTTGCAACAACTGTAACTCTA
Source organism: Bacteroidota bacterium (assembly GCA_030684645.1). Taxonomy (GTDB): domain Bacteria; phylum Bacteroidota; class Bacteroidia; order Bacteroidales; family Prolixibacteraceae; genus Aquipluma. Next base: position 16,430 of record JAUXUF010000229.1, read on the forward strand.
ACCAATGGAGTTCCTATTGAATCGGTCAGCAAAATGCTTGGTCATTCAAAAATTTCAACAACACAGATCTATTCAAAAGTAGTTGAGAAAAAGCTGGGTGAAGATATGGCGAAATTAAAAGAAAGATTAAACGAAAAGCGAGTGGTTTAATTTGGATAGTCCCTGAATATTAACAGATAGGTCTCGATTTAGACCCTTTAAGTTTGCGTCTATTTGTTCAATTTGATTTCCTTCTTATGTTTAAATACCACCTTTATAATATAATTTAGCTGGTATTGATTTGATTTAGTTTCTTGGACAATGATTCAGCTGGGATTCGGACATTTATTTTATTCGATTGATATCCAATATCTTAAAAAGCACTTATTTTACAGGTCTCGCTAAAGTCCCTCTTTGGATTTCAATTTTCTATAGGATAAATATAGGAAATTTTAGAAACCTTGGAAATAGAATTAAGGAAGAATTTTAGTAAATTTTCGACAAATACTCAAATAATTTAAGCTCTCTCAGTTAGCTACATTACCGCATACTTGAATCGATGTTTTTTTTGGTTTCCATTCTCCGTTCCTGTACTTCGCCATGCAGGCTCGATGGAACATTCTAAGTTTTTCCAATTCTTCCTGCGGGATTATATCAATTTGCATGATCTGTTTTCGTTCATCATTTAGGGCATAATACGGAATGAAAGGACATTCGGCAATTGGTTCTCCAAACGGACAGGCGGAAATAGGATTAATCAGATCGGCATTTTGGCGGATTTTTTCTGTGTTAATGTTTGACATACGATTAATATTTGATTGTTAATTTAAATAAAAAAGGCGTGAACCAAAACTTATTGCTTCCCAGGTACCGCCAGGAACCCTAGTCTCAGTTAAGTCCGATCCACGCCAAAGACGCAGACATCGAACTTTTATTGCTGAGACTTTAATCTATAAAACTGGCGGTTTTAGGATGCTCTAATAAAAGTCAATATCGTTTATTTTGCTATATGCGAATTTACAATCCGGATACAATGATCAATTA
>JAUXUF010000242.1 GCA_030684645.1 Bacteroidota bacterium
TTGCGTTGCCTCTAGCAGTTTTATCAACCGGGAAGTAGCCGCATTTTCAAAGGACTATTTCGTCATCATAAACAAATGCGATGAAAAGCGTGTCAAAGAATTCACCTTCTATCCAACGGAAGGATATAAGCAGGTCTGTGAACGAAACTTATCAACAGATGAAATTGAGGTATTCAGAAATAATAAGGACAGATTCACCAATGTCCGGCGCAATGAGCACGGACGGGTGTACGAATTGAAAGGGCAGTCGTTCAAAGCCGTCTACGACAGCATCAGACAGAAATTAAGGTGTAAAGTAATCCGGAATAATTAATATAAAAGTTATTGATTATGAGTTATATATTGATGGAAGAAAGCTTGTTTCATTCGCTGATGGGGCGGATATTGAATCATTGCAAGGGACGTAAATTACCGGCTTTCGGGAACAGACTATTGGATGAACGGCAAGGACATTTTATATAAATAACTTATTAATATAGCATTTTGAGTGTCAATTAATTGACACTCCCTGCTTACTGAATAATGTAATATTTATATCTATCTCTATTATATATTTCTATATAGCGATCTGCCCTTGCTTCATCTTTGACTTTGACTTCCTGATCGTTTCCGATAATATACCAACCGTCTGATCTTTCTTCTTTGTGGATTTGATCTGATAAATTAAATTCCGTTCCATCGGGAAGTTTGTATATTGTCATTTTTGACTTAATTAAAGTATGAAACCGATTAGAAACTCAACAACATATAATACTAAAGTCCAGCAAGGATATTTTGTAATTCATCTCTTGTTTTACCAAGCTTGATTTCTAGTTTTGTAATCATCTCCTCTTTTTTACCTTCTTCAAGTATCAAGTCGCTATCCTGTAATTTTACAAATTTTAAGATAGAATATTCTATAATAGATTCAAGTTTAATTGATCCTATAAAAGGTTCATTAGATGTGGTTATAGAATAATAATGGTCAATTAATTAATTGGTAAGGCGGTCTCATGTTCAACCATTTTTTTTGCGTTTTACACTTTATCTCTCTCAATCATATTCACTCTTTTACTAATTTGTCTTGATGATAAATTGAAG
>JAUXUF010000250.1 GCA_030684645.1 Bacteroidota bacterium
CAATTCCCAGTATATTGCCCCACACCAATGCTTTCAATATTAGCAACACCGAAAAATAAAGGAAAACTTTGCGGATGCTCCAGTTTCGGGCACCCATGGCTTTTAAAATTCCGATCATCTGGGTGCGTTCCAGAATAATCACCAACAAGCTTGAAACCATGTTGAATCCGGCAACCAAAACCATCAGAACCAGAATAATCCAAACATTCATATCGAGCAGGCTCAGCCAGTCAAAAATGTGCCGGTATTTCTCCATGATGCTGACCACATTTAAAACAGGCGAATCGGGATTTGTATTTCGGAGCAACAGGTTGCGAACCGCTTTTTCCTGTTCAGGCAACTTATTAAAATCGTTAACCAGAATTTCGAAACCGCTCACTTCATCGTTTTTCCAGTTGTTTAATCTCCGGATGTGATTGATGTCAACCAGTACAAACATGCGGTCGAACTCTTCGAGGCTGGTTTTATAGATGCCGGCCAGTTCAAATTTTCGCTGGCGCGGAACAGATTCCGATTCATTGATAAAAAACATGGACAGATCGTCGCCCAACCTGAGTTTCAGAAGGTCGGCCATTTGTTGCGACACCCATACTTTGTTGCTGCGGATGGTATCCTGCACTTGAAATGGTTCTCCGGCCACCTTGTTTTCCTGAAAAAAAGACCAGTCGAAGTCGGGCCCGATTCCTTTCAGTACCACGCCCTGAATTTCATCGTCGGTGCGGATAATACCCGGTTTAGTTGCAAAAACCTGAACATGACGGATGCCTTCCATGTTTTTAAGTTCCTTCAGAAACGGCTGGTTCTCGCTGATCGGGCTGGTCTCAAATGACTGGTTTGAATCGAGGTTGACGATTTGTAAATGTGAACCGAACCCGATTACTTTTCGGCCAACTTCCGATTTATATCCTGTGACAATGGCTACCGACAAAATCAAGACAATCAGACCCAGCACAATGCCGAAAAGGGCAATATTCACGATCCGGTGCGAAAGGTTGTTCCGGTTTTCCTTCGCCAGAAAGATTCGTCGTGCTATGTAAAGGTCTGTATTCAAAATGTATATTTCTTTTCTTCGTTCCGTTCATTCACGAAAGGCAATAGGAGCAATGAAATAAGGCCGAGTACAATCAGCATAATGGTAGTACTGCCATGAGCCAGAAGGGCAAATACTTTCCCATCAGCCCGATCGACTCCGTATAAAGCAAGTCCCTCAATAACCATAAAATGCCAGGCGCCAATACCACCCTGCACCGGAGCCACCATACCAAAACTTCCCAGGACAAAAACGGTCAGTCCGGCTAAAGCCGGGAGGTGAGAGGTAAAACCAAAGGAAAAGAATACACAGTAGAGCATCAAATAATACAAAACCCAGATGAATACGGAATGAAAAATAAATGCGCCTTTTTTATTCATTTTCCGGATACTGCGAAACCCTTCGACAAATTGACCGACAAAACCCATCACCTTTTTCACAAGCGAACTTTGGCGTATTTTATGACGGCTTAGCAACAAAATCAGCAAAAACAGAAATATGCTACCGATCAGAACAGGAGAATAAATCACTTTTTGAAGTTTGTTATTTACTTCCGGATTATTATGAAGAAACTCCAATACCTGGCCGAACTGTGTAATAACTGTAAGCAGGAGCAAAAGAAGCAACATGATGACATCAATCAGCCGCTCCAGAACAACGGTTCCGACCAACTTGGAAAACGAAATTTTTTCGTAGCGCGAAAGGACTCCACATCTTGAAATTTCGCCCATTCGTGGCAAAGCCAGGTTCATCAGGTAGCCAACCATCACGGCCAGAAAAGTATTCAGCATCCGGGGTTTCCGGCCCAAAGCTTCAATCATCAGGTTCCAGCGGATGGTACGGCTAACGTGGCTCAACAAACCCAAAAGGAGTGAAACAACAATCCAGAAATAATTGACATCATTGGTTAATATGCTTTTGATATGCTTCAGGTCCTGATCTTTGTAAACCATCCAGAATATGAAAATTCCGAGCAAAAAGAAGGAGAGAAATTTGAGGATTTTGAATATATTTTGCTTCAAGTTCTTTATAATTATAGATTGGATTGCTTGTGCATTTCAACATGAATTAAACGTACTTTTGCTTCGGCAAACCAGAGTGCCCGATTCAACAGGTTCTCCGGAATTTGACAGGAAGGCAAAAATACAGATTTGTTTTAATTCGGGTGGATTTTTATCAACAATTTAAAAATCGGACCAGAAACCAACCGGAAAATTAAGATGACAACAGTTAGAGCAAAAAAGAATTTGGGGCAACATTTTTTGAAAGACAAAGACATTGCTCAAAAAATCGTGGAAAGCCTTCAGGCCAGCAATGTAAACAAAGTATTGGAAATTGGTCCGGGAATGGGGGTTCTGACCCAGTTTCTGCTGCAAAACAAATCGTACGAAACCACGGTGGTTGAGATCGACCGCGAATCGGTTGAATACCTGAATGTTCATTTTCCCGAATTAAAGGAAAGGATTATTTCTGATGACTTTCTGAAGCTCAACCTGCATGATTATTTCGGGGAACCCTTTGTCCTGATTGGTAATTTTCCCTACAATATTTCGTCGCAAATATTCTTCAAGGTTCTGGAATACCGCAACCAGATTCCGGAAATTGTCGGGATGCTTCAGAAAGAAGTGGCTGAAAGGCTGGCAGCACCTCCGGGTTCAAAAGCCTATGGCATATTGAGCGTATTTCTCCAGGCTTATTACCACATCGAATACCTGTTTACGGTTAATCAGGACCAATTTAATCCACCTCCGAAGGTAAAGGGAGGCGTGATCAGGCTCACCCACAACCAGACCGAACACCTCGACTGTGATGAAAGACTTTTTAAAAGTATCGTAAAAATGGCATTCAACCAGCGGCGTAAAACCATGCGTAACTCCCTGAAAAGCATGATTACCAGCGATGAACTGAAGGCAAATCCGATATTCGACAAACGTCCGGAACAATTGGGTGTTGCCGAATTTGTGAGCTTGGTGAAGATGATTGGAAAACAAGCAGGAAACAGTGATCAGTCGCAGTAGGCAGTTTGGAGGTTAGTGCAGATTGCCAAAGCGGCTGGTGCAGATTTGTAATCTGCACCTTTTAACTGAGGATCTATGATCCGTTCCTTCACCTACACAAATTCAATTTCAACCAATCCTTTTTCTCCTGAATAATCACGTGCAGAACTGTACAGATATTCTGCAGGATTAGCAACCAACTCAGCCTTTACCGGATTGTTATGTATGTAATCCATCTTTTCATCCAGAAAAGATGTCGAATGAATTTCTTTGGCATCATTGCCATCCTGCCAGACTTTGAAATACTTGATTTTCTTATCGTTCTTCCCAGCATACCAGAATAAATTCAACATCCAATCCCTTCTGCTTTCCGGCACTTCTTTGATTGCCTTGATCAGCGCTTTGCTTGTAAACTTTTTGAAATCGCGAAGAATATCAGATAAATTTCCTTCTTCTTTTGCACTTGCGATCAGGTGTAGGTGGTTACTCATTAAACACCAGCAATACACTTCTAATCCTTTATTCAAAATGCAATAATTTAAGGAATCAACTATGATATGCCTGTAAACTGGTCGTGAAAAAATGTCGATCCACTCTTCTACCGTCAAAGTAAGATAGTAAGCATACCCCGGAGATATTTTGTTTCGGATTCCCATAGAAGTAAAGTTACGGAAATGTATATTATTTTGTTGGGATTATAAATCCCTGGCTAAGAGGTGCAGATTGCAAATCTGCACCAGCCGTCTTGAACTTTTATGCATATCCTGATGAGCATGGAGAAAGGAACCATGCCCGTTTGCAAATGTCGCATTACATTCAAAAACGCCATAACTAAAGTATTGGTTTGTAGTAACCTCTCCAGCAATAAAATTTGCTGAAATTACATGACCTTCCCAATCAGTGCCTTTATAATTTGGATAACTAAGCATGGAAAGGTTTAGATTTCCATTGGTTTGATTTATTGTTGCAATGCTATCTATAAAAATGAAAAGATTTGGAGCATAATTAGGTGATCCATCCTTAGTTCCATGAGTTGACGGAGTCCAAATCGGGTCTAATTGTGACGAAGTAAAATCTTCTAAAAAAGTTGTTATGGCATAGTTAGGGTTCTCCATCCGGTTATAAGATTGAGAAAAAGTACTGTTTACGAGCCAGAAAAAACACATAAAGGCAAAAATTATTTTTTTCATAGTTCTAAAATTTGATTGAATAAGTTAATTTAATTCCATACATTAACTTTTTTTCGTGCAGGTTTAACCAGGTTGTATTCATCCGGCTTTTAAGGAAAGGGGCTATTGAAATTTCGTTTTGTTTGAAGATGGTTCGACTAAAACCAGCATCCAGGTAATAATCGGCAAAAAAGGTGTCGTTGGAGTTTTTTTCGGCAGAGTCAAAATTATCATAAACGTGCCATTTTTCGTATTTTCCTTGTGCTTCTGCGGACACATGAACAATTTCACCCAAGAAGACTCCTGTAGTTAAAAAAAACCTGTAATGTTGGCAAAAAGCAAATCCTGTCTGGAAAACAAATGGAACACCGAATTCATCGAACCTAAACCTTCTTAACCCGCTCAGGTAGGAGGCAACCCTACCATGTTGCCAGTTTAATCCAGAACCTATGCGGGTATTGGGTGTTAAACACCTGTAATATATCACGTCAATACCGGGTCCTGCCGGATGTTCATAATAACCATAAAAAGATTGATTAAGATCATAAAGTTCGATATCATTAAAGCGGGTAACCATACTACCAAATACGATCATATTTTTCTTTTCCTGCGCCCAATTGTAATTTGATAAGCTCAATAAAAGCAAAAGGAAGACAGCAATTCTAATCAGTTTCATAATGTATCTTGTTTGTGTTAAATAAAATAAAAAACAAAAAAGAAGTATTCTCAAGGTGGTGGCCGTTCCATGTTTTTGGTTTTTAGGAGTTATTGTCAGTTAAATAAACATATACTATTGATTCCAAAAACCACCAAAAGGCTGCCTCCCGAAACCTATGTTTGGAAACATAAAAAATAATTCCAAAAGCACTTGACTTTTACCGATATTTTCAATATAATAATTCCAACCTTATTTATTGACTATGAGGTTAATGGACCAAATTATGCCTGCCCCAAGAACCAGTCAGTGCTTCTCTTTGAGTGAAACCCTGACTAACTAAGCAGATTATCAAAAAGCACGGTGGCTGAGCCTTCGGCGTGAGCTCAGTCGAACGCTTGTCGAAGCCTATACGCTATTCATCGCTTCAACCGGATCGAGCCGGGAAGCCGAAAGGGCAGGAACGAAACCGGCCAGCACGCCAATCACTCCCGAAATAGTCAAGCCCAGAATAATGTTTGATAAGGTCAGAGAAATGGTCATATCGGCCACATAACTAAAGATAGTGGTTCCGATGAAAATAAGGATCAGACCGATGATACCACCCAGCATCGACAGCACAATTGCTTCGAAAATAAACTGAAGAAGAATGAAATATTTTTTTGCCCCGATGGCTTTCTGAATCCCGATGATTTTGGTTCGTTCCTTGACCGACACAAACATGATGTTGGCAATTCCGAAACCTCCAACCAAAATACTGAACCCACCGATGATCCATCCGGCAAAATTGAAAACTTTAAAAAAGGAATCGAACCGGGTTGAGATCAAACTCACTTCGTTAATGGCGAAATCGTTTTCTTCCATGGGTTTCAAGCGGTGCAGCGAACGCATGATACCTTCCAATTCGGCCACAAATTCATCGCGGTCGGCATTAGGTTTGGCTTTTATGTTGATGGTTTGCCCTTGGTCGCGGTTACGCACATCCACCATGTTCATCGCATAAACCACCGGAATATGAACCCGCTTGTCCATGCTGGTTCCAAACATATCGGTCCCTTTTTTGGTGTAAACGCCTATAATTTGAAAACGATGCCCCTGCATTTTAATCATCTTACCGATTGGGTTCACCGAACCAAAAAGTTTCGCGGCAATTTCGCTGCCCAGGATTGCCAGACTGGCACCCGAAACCGATTCCGATTCGGTAAAATAACGTCCTTTTTCAATCTCCAGGCTCCATGTGTTGATTAATTCGTAAGAGGTAGCGAGTACTTCCGTATTTTCGGCTTTACTGTTTTCGAACTGCACGGTGCGGTTAAAACCAAAAAAGTAAACGGCATCTTCAATATTTCTTGACCTGCGAATCAACTCATCAGTCTCTACCATGGTAGGAACCGGGCGGTTCAGGTATTTCCACCAGGGATATTCTGATTCACCTTCCGGAGGGGCCCATGGCCATTTCTGAATGTAAACCATGTTACTTCCCAACGAATTC
>JAUXUF010000255.1 GCA_030684645.1 Bacteroidota bacterium
GCGGCTTCCACATTTGGCAATGAATCGTCAATAAATAAGGACTCTTCAGCTTGAATTCCGGAAAGCCGGATAATTTCCTGAAACGACTCTGGCGTTGGTTTTCGGTAACCAATTTCGTTCGAATAGAAATCTTTTTCAAAAAGCGATGAAACTTCAAATCCATGTTGTTTTCTGAAATTGGAGTGGTATTTTTCAACATGAATAGCGTTGGTATTGCTGAAAAGATAGACCTTAAAATCCTGCCTGAGGTTCTTTAAGATTTTAATCCTGATTTCAGGAAAATCAAGCAGCATGGCAGTCCAGGCCAAATCAATCTCCTCGAAAGTAACTTTAGCCGGAAGAAGTTGAAGGACTCCATTCCGGAATTCATCGGGCGAAATCTGGCCTTGTTCCATCCGGTAGAAAATTTCGTGATCGTAAGTCATTCCTTTGTCGCCAATGAGTTGTGACATGCCCAGTTTTCCAAACGCGTCAATTGTTTTTCGTGGATCGATGTTTAGCAAAACACCACCAAGATCAAAAATGATATTTTTAATTCCTTTCAGGATTTCCATAGCTTGAATTTTGAGACCACAAAAGTCAGAAAAATTTCGGAATTAAAAAGATGAATTAAAAAATGGAGATTACGGTGCCTGAGCTTGTCGAAGGCAAAGATCGGATACTTATCTTTGAACCTTAAAAAAATGTTCAAATTATGGGAAATCCGCAAACCATCTGGTTTAATCCGCAAAAAAAACTCGTCGAAACCATTGATCAGCGATACCTGCCTTTTCAAAATCTGATCATTGAAATCCAGACTTTGGATGAAGTCCGATTTGCTATTACTGAGATGGTTGTGAGAGGTGCACCATTGATTGGAGTCACTGCAGCTTATGGAATGTATTTGGCTGCTCTAAATTTTTCCGGAAGTAATTTTCAGGATGAAATGAAAAGGGCTGCCGATTGGTTGAAGTCTTCGAGACCAACAGCTGTAAATCTGGCTTTTGCTGTTGACGAAGCTTTGGCTGTGATTTCCGAAGAATTGACAATTCCTGAAAACATCCATCGGTTACTAAATAATGCGGAATCGCTAAAGCAACGTGAAATCGATTTCAGTAAAAAAATCGGAAAGTTTGGACTGGAATTGATTCGGTCAATCAGTGAAAAGAAAAATGGAAAGCCTGTTCAAATCCTGACTCATTGCAATGCCGGACGGCTTGCCTGTGTGGAGCTGGGAACAGCCACTGCCCCCATTTATCTGGCTCGCGAAGCTGGTATTCCGATTCATGTCTGGGTGGATGAAACCCGGCCCCGCAACCAGGGTGCACGGTTAACTGCATGGGAACTGGGTGAAGCCGGTATTCCGCATACTGTTATTCCTGACAATACCGGAGGTCATTTGATGCAGCACCAATTGGTGGACATGGTAATTGTCGGAAGTGATCGGACTACCCTGAATGGCGATGTGGCCAATAAAATCGGAACCTATCTGAAAGCGCTTGCGGCAGCGGATAATGGAATCCCGTTTTATGTGGCTTTACCTTCAACAACCATCGATTGGACGTTGAGCGACGGACTTTCTGAAATCCCCGTTGAACAGCGCGACGGACGTGAAGTTTCGATGATGGAAGGCTTGCTGGATGACAAAGTTCATGAATTCAGGATACTTCCGGAAAAAAGCCCGGTGGCCAACTACGGATTCGATGTGACACCTGCCCGGCTGGTTACCGGCCTGATTACTGAAAGAGGAGTCTGTAAGGCGACGAAGGAAGGCATTTTAAATTTGTTTCCTGAAAAAACACCAACCGATGACTGAAGGATATATAAAATTTAATTGCACCTGGCAACAGGAAGAAATCCAGATTCAGGAAGAATTGGTTCGAACGCTTGAATCAGAGCGCTCCCGACTTTATCAGTTGGGTTTAATTGGTATGTATCCGGATGGAATTGGTTTTGGAAACATTTCAGTCCGAACTGAGAAAGGAAAATCATTTCTGATCACCGGAAGTGCAACCGGACAATTTACAAATCTAAGTCAATCGCAATATTCATTGGTAACCGGATACAATTTTAAGCAGAATCATATTTCATGTACCGGCCTTACCAAAGCGTCAGCCGAAAGTCTGACTCATGCTGCCATATACAAGTCGCTACCTGAAGTTGGGGCTGTGGTGCATGTTCACTGTCTGTGGCTATGGGAAAAACTGATGAAGGTCTATCCAACCACCTCCATAAAAATTGAATACGGTACTCCTGAAATGGCTTTGGCAGTTCAGAAATTGGCTTCATCAATAAAAATGAATGATGAAAAAATCATTGTCATGGGTGGACATCCGGAAGGAATTCTGGCATTTGGCAACAACCTGAATGAAGCCACCGAACAAATTATCAAAATCTATAACAATTATCAAAATGACTAAAATTGCCATTATCGGCGGATCCGGACTTGAAAATCCGGCTATTCTGAAAAATGCAACCGAGCTGAAAGTTGAAACTCCTTTCGGACCTACAAGTTCCGATTTTAAATGTGGAATGATTAACGGACGTGAAGTGGCAATTCTCTCGCGTCACGGACGGCAACATACCATTCCGCCATCTCAGGTAAATAACCGGGCCAACATTTGGGCCATCCGCGAAATTGGATGCAGCCATATTCTGGCAACTACAGCATGCGGCAGTTTGCGCCAGGAGATTGGTCGCGGCGATTTTGTGGTGCTTGATCAGTTCATCGATTTCACCAGGCACCGACGGGTCACATTCTTTGAATCGTTCGAACCGCGCGAGATGAAACATACACCGATGGCCGATCCTTTCGACAGCTTTCTCCGTTCAAAAATGATTGAATCGGCTCGCGAACTTCAATTACCTGTTTTTGAAAAGGGAACGGTTGTTACTATCGAAGGCCCCCGGTTTTCTTCCCGGGCTGAATCCAATATGTTTCGATTATGGGGTGCCGATGTGATTAATATGTCCACCGCACCGGAAGCAATTCTGGCTAATGAACTTGAAATTCCTTATTCAGCCATCGCGATGAGTACCGATTACGATTGTTGGAAAACCGATGAGGCTCCGGTAACCTGGGGTGATGTTTTAAAGGTCTTTAATCAGAATGTCAGTCATGTGATTGATTTACTGATTTATGTGATTGGGAAAATTTAATCTCCTTTTTTATAATGATTTTTTAATTGACTTACCTGTAAACTTTGGCCATGAATAAGGAATTGTTGGCACAGCTTTTGTAAAACAGAATCCATAAGTTGTCTCAAAGCCATGAACAATTTTAATGATCGGTCAATTTGGAAGGTTAAAGAGAAAAGGTTTTTTTAGGTTGACTGGTTTACATACTCAATGATAGAGGCCACTCCGTAAGTTTCGGGGTGGCTTTTTTTATGCTTTGGAATCGGGCATAAATGAAGAATTCCATCTCTTTTTGAAAGATGGAATCCCTTTAAACCCATAAAAAAAGCTCTTCTCAGAGCTTTCGTATGTTATTCGCTGATATGAATCCAGACACCTGATTGTGGATTTTGGTACCTGATCGTATTCAGTTCCTTCTGTGCTTCTTCCATGTTTTCAAAGCCTTTCATGGCAATCCGGTGTAAACCTTTAAAAATACCGAGATCTTTTCCGGAGTAACCTTGTTCGCTTAATTGCTGAATGTATTTGCTGGCATTTTCTTCGCTCTTGAAACTTCCGCCGATAATAAAATACCTGAACTTTTCACTGTTTAAGGCGGCCACATTTGAAGTATATTCAGCAGTGTTTTGCTCCTCTGTCTGAACGGTTGAAACCGGTGCGCTATGAGTTAGTGCTTCCCACATTCCCATATCCGACTTCGACAGATAAACCTTGTTGTTTCTCATGGGGATGAGTGCCATGGCCATCAGTAAAGGCAATGCAACAACCAGTTTCTGTAACTTACGTTTTTGGAAAATAACCGGAACCGGTTCGCGGTATTCAACCTTGAAGGCGGGTTTAGGCATTTGACGCTGATACAGTTTTTCGTACGAGAAGTTTTGCAGGCCGAAAGAATCAACCAGCAAGTTTTGTTTCAACTGAGGTTCGAAAAGCAGGTTTTCACGCGAGTCATAATGGATATATCCGACGCCTTCAAAATAGACATTACGGTTTCGCTCCAGGTTCAGCAAGGTTTCCTCAACAAAATTGTCAAGTTTCTGCTTTGCACTGAAATAGTTGGAGCCTTCTGTCCCGGATATGTAAGTTATGAGCAGACCATCATTGGAAATCAGTTTGTTGTTGAATGAAATTTCCTTGGTTGGCGCAAAAAACTGATTGTTTTCGATTGTTGCCGGCTTATAGTTGGCAACAAATCCACCGAATTCAGGAATGATTACACAATCATTCAGTAATAAAAGCTCTTTGATGTACTGATTAATTTCCACGGTTTTCTTGTTTGAACAATCAAAAGTAAGAAAATTTGGCAATGCTTCAAGGCAAAGTTTTCAACAGATTTAATATTTTTTTGTAAAATAAACTTAATGAAGGTGAAATACCATAACGTAACCATATAATTTTTAAATTTGCAGTTCATCATAAAATTCTGTCTGGATATGAAGCAAATTTTGGTGACCGGAGGAACCGGATACATTGGTTCGCATACCGCAGTCGAATTACAAAATGCGGGTTATGAAGTGATTATTGTTGATAATCTTTCAAATTCGGGCATCGAAGTTTTGGATGGTATCGAAAAAATCACGGGAATGCGGCCAGTCTTTGAACAGTTCGATTTGGTTGAAAGAGACAAGGTTGATGCATTCTTTATAAAATACCCAAACATTGAGGCAATCATCCATTTTGCAGCTTCAAAGGCTGTTGGTGAATCGGTTGATAAACCATTATTGTATTACCGCAACAACCTGGTTTCGTTGATCAATCTTTTGGAATGTCAGATAAAATATGGTGTTGCGAATGTCGTTTTCTCCTCATCCTGCACGGTTTACGGCCAACCCGACATTTTGCCGGTTACCGAAAATACTCCGCGCAAAGATGCTGAATCTCCTTATGGAAACACCAAACGCGTGAATGAGGATATTTTGCACGATACGATTGCAGCAAATCCGCAGATCAAAGGGATTGCATTGCGGTATTTTAATCCGGTTGGAGCCCATCCTTCTGCCCACATTGGCGAACTTCCCCTGGGGGTTCCCGCAAATCTGATCCCTTTCGTTACACAGACTGCTGCAGGATTGCGCAGCGAATTAAAGGTTTTCGGGAACGATTACGATACGATTGACGGCACTGCTGTTCGCGATTATATTAATGTGGTTGATCTTGCAAAAGCTCACGTGATTGCGGTAAATCGTTTGCTCGGAAATAAAAATAAATCCGGATACGAAATATTCAATCTTGGAACCGGGGATGGTGTTTCGGTTCTTGAAATTGTGAACACTTTTGAAAAAATTACAGGCGTGAAACTGAATTACAAAATAGTTGAACGGCGTGCTGGCGACATCGAAAAGATATGGGCCGACACCACTTTCGCCAACGAAGAATTAGGCTGGAAAGCTGAAAAAGGGTTGGAAGAAACGCTGCTTTCGGCCTGGCTTTGGGAAAAAAAGATTCGCGGAATTAAATAAATTAAAAATATGAAGACTATTCTGATTACCGGAGGCGCCGGATTTATAGGTTCGCACGTCGTTCGACTGTTTGTAAACAAGTATCCTGAATATAAAATTGTCAATCTTGACAAGCTGACTTATGCAGGAAATCTGGCGAATCTGACCGACGTTGAGAACAGGCCGAATTACGAATTTGTGAAGGGCGACATAGTTGACGCAGATTTTATCCTGAAACTGTTTGTCGAACGGCAATTTGATGGAGTAATCCATCTCGCTGCTGAATCTCATGTCGATCGTTCGATTTCTAATCCAACTGAATTCGTTTTCACAAACGTGATAGGAACAGTTAATTTACTGAATGCCACCCGCCACATCTGGAAAGACAATACCGAAGGCAAACGTTTTTATCACATTTCGACCGACGAAGTTTACGGAAGTTTGGAACGCGAAGGCATGTTCACCGAAGAAACCGGTTACGATCCACACAGCCCGTATTCTGCATCAAAAGCCAGTTCCGATCATTTTGTGCGTGCATACCACGACACCTTTGGAATTCCGGTGGTGGTTTCAAACTGTTCGAACAATTACGGTTCGTTCCAGTTTCCTGAAAAACTGATACCACTGTTTATTAATAACATCAAGCATAACAAAGCATTGCCGGTGTACGGCGAAGGCCTCAATATTCGCGATTGGTTGTGGGTTGAAGATCATGCCCGAGCCATTGATGTCATTTATCATCAGGGGAAAAACGGTGACACCTACAACATTGGCGGCCACAACGAATGGACCAACATTGATCTGATCAAGGTGATGTGCCGCATCATGGATCGCAAATTGGGTCGCAATCCGGGAACTTCTGAAAAACTGATCACCTATGTGAAAGACCGCGCCGGACACGATTTGCGCTATGCTATCGACTCCACCAAACTACAAAAAGAATTGGCTTGGGTGCCTAGCCTTCAGTTTGAAGAAGGAATTGAAAAGACCATTGACTGGTACCTGGCCAACACCGAATGGATGGAAAACGTCACAAGCGGCGACTACCAGAGTTACTACGAAAAACAATATCAGAATAGGTAATTTTCACCTATGAAAGTTATAAAAGTCGCTTTGGATAATCCGTAGCGACTTTTCTTTTTTTAATCAGGTTGCACGAAAAATAACAAACGGAAAGTTGCAATATTTGGAAACTCGCATTACCTTTGCCTATAAAACTGATGCATTTCTTTCATACCATATTTTTAGAAGAAGTGGACAAAGTTTCTAAAATTGAAATCGAACGTGCAGTAAAAATCAGGAAGAGGTATTTCGAAAACAAGCTAAAAGATTAAAAAATGGCAAATACAGAAATGAAAACCTATACGCTGGCCGAAATGAAAGATAAATACATCGGCAAAGTTGGTACAACCGAGAGGGACGAATACGAGTATGAACTTCGTATGGACGTTTTGGGGCGTATGATTAAAACTGCAAGACAAGAGCGTAACCTGACTCAAGAGCAACTGGGGCAATTGGTTGGTGTACAAAAATCTCAGATTTCAAAACTTGAAA
>JAUXUF010000268.1 GCA_030684645.1 Bacteroidota bacterium
GGCAGAATTAATCATAGCCAATAAAGAACTTGCTTTTCAGAATGATGAAAAGGGAAAACGGGCGGCAGAATTAATCATAGCCAATAAAGAACTTGCTTTTCAGAATGATGAAAAGGGAAAACGGGCCGATGAATTAAGCATTGCAAACAAGGAACTTGCTTTTCAGAACGATGAAAAAGAAAAACGGGCGGCAGAATTAATCATAGCCAATAAAGAACTTGCTTTTCAGAATGATGAAAAGGGAAAACGGGCGGCAGAGTTAACCCTTGCCAACAAAGAACTTGCTTTTCAGAACGATGAAAAGGAAAAACGGGCAGATGAGTTAATCCTTGCCAACAAAGAATTGATCTTTCAAAACGATGAAAAGGAAAAAAGAGCAGCAGAGTTAATCATTGCTGACAAAGAACTTGTATTTCAAACCGGAGAGAAAGAAAAGCGGGCAAACGAGTTAACCCTTGCCAACAAAGAACTTGTCTTTCAAAACGAAGAGAAAGAAAAACGGGCAGAAGAGCTAATTCTTGCTGACAATGAACTTGTATATCAAATCAGAGAAAAAGAAAAAGGGGAAATTGCAAATATAGAACTTGAAGCAATCAGCGAATCTTTAAAATTAGCTTCCCAATATTCTCTTAGCCTAATTGAAGCGAGTCTTGACCCATTGGTTACGATCAGCCCCGAAGGTAAGATCACCGATATGAATGAGGCAACGGCGAACATTACAGGTATGACCCGCGAAGAACTTACCGGCACCGATTTCTTCGATTATTTCACTGAGCCTCAAATGGCGCGTGAAGTTTACGAAGAAGTGTTTGCCAAAGGATCGGTTGCCGATTCCCCACTAACGCTTCGGCATAAGGATGGCAAGCTGACTGATGTATTGTTCAACGGATCGGTCTATAAAGATGAGAAAGGAAATGTACTCGGTGTTGTAATTGTTGCCAGGGATGTTACCGAACAAAAAAGAATTTCAGGAGAATTGACAGAAGCGATTGTATTTGCCGAGTTGGCTGTAGGAATTGCTGAAGAAGCAAAAATAAAAGCCGAAGAGGCCACACGGGTAGCCGAAAATGCAGTGAAATCGAAACAGCAGTTTTTGTCGAACATGAGCCGTGAAATTCGCACCCCAATGAATGCGATTATCGGATTTACCAAAGTGGTGTTGAAAACTGAATTGACTGCCAAACAAAGGGAATATTTAACAGCGATAAAATTGAGTGGCGATGCATTAATTGTGCTCATTAACGACATACTCGATCTGGCCAAGGTAGATGCAGGCAAAATGATATTTGAGCAAATTCCTTTCAAAATGGCCATATCCATTTCAGCCATGCTTCATTTATTTGAATCGAAAATCCGGGAGAAAAATATCGTATTGATAAAAGAATATGACATTAGAATTCCGGAAGTGTTGGTTGGCGACCCGGTGCGTTTGCACCAGACTATTCTAAACCTGGTGAGTAATGCAGTGAAGTTTACAAGCAAGGGGAAAATTGTAATAAGTGTTCGTTTGCTGGATGAAGATGAAAATAATGTAAGCATTGAATTTTCAGTCAGGGATACCGGGATTGGAATATCAGAAGATAAAATAGAAAAGATATTTGATAACTTTCAGCAGGCATCAAGCGGTACTTCACGTTTGTATGGGGGGACCGGACTGGGACTTGCCATTGTTAAGCAATTAGTAGAAGCGCAGGATGGAAGTATTAGTGTAAAGAGTAAAATTGGTGAAGGTTCTACTTTTGGTTTCACATTAAGTTTTCCGAAAACAAAAGCTGATGCTGAACTGGAAACAGGAACAATGGAATTGGATCCGGATATTAAAGACATCAAAGTATTGGTGGTTGAAGATATTGCGCTCAATCAATTACTGATGAAAACACTGCTGGATGATTTCGGATTTAAACGCGATATAGCCGACAACGGGTTAATAGCCATCGAAAAACTACAAGCCAACACCTACGATATTATATTAATGGACTTGCAGATGCCCGAGATGAATGGGTTCGAAGCTACAGAATACATTCGTAATACAATGAAATCCAATATTCCAATCATTGCCTTAACAGCCGATGTTACCACGGTTGATTTGGAAAAATGCCGGTTTGTTGGCATGAATGATTACATCTCCAAGCCCGTCGACGAGCGGATTTTGTACAGTAAAATAGTTGGATTAGTTAAAAAAAACGCACCTGTCAAAGAAATTATAGTCGCGGCAAATGTTGAAAATGTAAAGTCAAAATGCACCGACCTGCAATATTTGATCCATCGCACAAAATCAAATCCAGTTTTGATGATGGAAATGATTTCACTTTACCTGGTACAAACCCCGCCTTTGATCAATTCAATGAAACTTGGCTTGCACGATAAAGATTGGAAGGCATTGTATTCGGCAGTCCACAAAATGATTCCCTCGTTTTCGATCATGGGTATTCATGTCGATTTCGAGAACATGGCGAAAAGAGTTCAGGAATATGCAAGCACCCAGCTACAGTTAGATGGAATACCTGAAATGGTGCTTCAGCTTGAAATCGTTTGTACGCAGGCTTGTGAAGAATTAAAAGAAGAGTTTAACCGGATTAAAAGCAGTAACCCATGAACAACAAAAAAATAAAAATATTTCTGGTCGATGATGATGCATTGTTCCTGAAATCATTGGAAATTGATTTTGTTGAACATGGCGATTTCGATATAGAAACCTATGCAACAGGCGAACTTTGCATCGAAAATCTGTCTCACAATCCTGATGTGATCATTTTAGATTATCATCTGGATGGAGTTGAAAATAGCGCGATGAACGGAATAGAAACACTGGATCGGATAAAAGCATTCAATCCGGATATTCCTGTAATAATACTATCATCACAAGATAAAATTGATGTGGCGATAAATTGCATGCACCACAAGGCTTTTGATTATGTGATGAAAAGCGAAACCGCTTTTCATCGCCTTCAGAAAATCATTTCCCGCATTTTTAGCTACAAAAAAATGGAAAAAGAACTGAAATGGTATATGGAGCGAATGTAAGTACTGAACCGCGTTATATCTAACATACTGGTTAATCCATCCTGAAGATGGGGTTCCGGTTTTAATGAAATTTAGATGAGGCTGGCCTTGAGGCGGCCTCTTTTTCATTATATAAACCAATCGGATTAAAGTTATATGTGTGAATGATGTAACTTTTCCCTGTAATTGTGTAACGCATATCCGTTTATGGATGTTGACCTTTGTTTTGTGAAAATGAATTCACAAAATAATAATTAGCAACATGAAAAAATTAACTCTTGGTATAATGGCAGCATCCATGTTGTTATTATTTAGTCCAACACAATTAAAGGCAGGAACGGAAAATAATACTGTTTCGACGACGGCAACTACTACTGTTCAGTCAGATGACAACAATGCTGAGGTCGTTAGTTTAAACGAAATTAAAGCAAAGGAAATGTCAACGCAAAGTTCAACAGAAAATAAGGAACTGCTGAAAGAATCAAGCTCTGTAAAGAACGATCAGGGCAGACATGGAAGAGGTTATGAAAGACGCAACAGAGGAAGAGATGTTGATGTAACTATTAGAACAGATAATGTCGGACGTAGAAATTATGACGGATATCATCGCCATAGCGGAGCCTATATTGGTGGAGGTGGTGTTTTACTTCTTATTATTATTCTGATCCTGATCCTGTAAGTTTTGTGCTAAAAGCAGAATGGATGTCTGAAAAGAACTTTAGGAATTATGCCTGAGGTAATTTGAATTTATTCTGACAATAAGTTCAGGCTCCCAATCTATCCATAATGGAAAGTGGTTGACTTCGGATACGATTTAAATGCTCGTATAAAAAGCAGTCATTGATCTTAACTTCAGGCATTTATAAAGATGAAATATTGTAAAAACAGGGTAGTGACGAAACAAAAAAACAAATTCGATTAATAATTAAAAATACATGCTATGAATAACAAGAATTTAGAGCTTGAGGTAACCTGTTCAAACAGGATACATGCTTTTCAAAACGAAAATAAGACGAAATGGACTGATGAATTAATCATCGCCTACAGAGAACTTGTGTCTCAGAACGAAGAGAAAGAAAAACGGGTAGCAGAGTTCATTAAAGTTACCAGCGGGAATGGCATTTAACCCAGGTTAAAATAGCCAAGAAACATCAAATGATGTCACACTAACAATGGTTGTATGAAAACAAGTAATCGTCAGAAATTCTTAATCTTCGCATCCCTCATTCTGGCATTCAATGGGTTTATAGGTTATGCCGTTTATAAAAGCGATCATAAACTTCAGGAATCGGAACAATGGGTGCAACATACTAAAGAGGTTATTTCCAAATCGGAGAACATCCTCTCACTTGGCAAAGACATAGAATCCGCCTCCCGGGGCTTTGTGATTACTAACGACAGCACATTTCTTGAACCTTTATTTAATGCCGAAAAAACAATCTTCATAAACATCAATGAACTCAGGCAACTTACTCGGGATAATTCCTTGCAGCAACGGCATGTAGATTCGATCAGTCTTTATGTACAAAAGCGTTTGGATTTTTCAATCCGACAGACTGAATTACGAAGTAAACAAGGATTAGCATCAGCCATCGCTTATACTTCTACCAAACTAGGCCTGACTTATTCCAATCGTATTCGCCAGATTACTTCTGCTATTCAGCAGGAAGAAGCCACCTTGCTTAAACAACGAAAGCAAACGAACGAGCGAAGCCTGGCAGCGTTCAACTTGGTTTCTGGAATTATGTTTATTTTAATGACGGTGTTCACTTTATTTTTGTTATATGTCACCAACAAATATTTGCTTCAGATTAAAGAAAAGGAAAAGCGGGCAGCAGAGTTAATTATTGCAAATGATGAACTTGTCTTCCAAAACAAAGAGAAAGAAAAACGGGCTGCAGAGCTAATCATTGCCAACAAGGAACTTGCTTTTCAAAACAGGGAGAAAGAAAAACGGGCTGATGAGCTAATCATTGCAAACAAAGAGCTTCTCTTTCAAAATGAAGAGAAAGAAAAACGGGCCGATGAATTAATCATTGCCAATAAAGAACTGGCCTTTCAAAACAGGGAGAAAGAAAAGCGGGCGGCAGAGTTAATCATTGCAAACAAAGAACTTGTCTTTCAAAATGAAGAGAAAGGGAAAAGGGCAGAAGAATTAATCATCGCAAAGGAAAAAGCAGAAGAAAGCGACCGGTTGAAATCAGCTTTTTTGGCCAATATGAGCCATGAAATCAGAACACCATTAAATGGGATACTGGGTTTTAGTACGCTATTGAAAGAACCTGAACTTACGGGTGAAGATCAAGAATTTTACATAGATATCATCGAGAAAAGCGGTGTACGATTGCTTAATATCATTAACGACATCTTGAATATTTCAAAAATCGAATCCGGGCAAATGGCAGTTTCTATTTCAGAAACCAATATAAACGAGCAGATTGAAGAAATATATACCTTCCTCAAGCCTGAAGCTGAGCAAAAAGGATTGCAAATTTCCTTTAAAAATACCTTGCCGGAAAAAGAAGCCACCATTAAAACAGACAAGGAAAAGTTCTATGCCATACTTACCAACCTGGTAAAGAATGCCATTAAATTTACCAAAACAGGTTCTATTGAATTTGGGTATGGTTCGACAAGCTCACCAACCGGGCAAGAAGAACTTGAGTTTTTCGTGAAAGATACCGGCATTGGAATCCATCCGGAACAGTTGGAGATCGTTTTTGAACGATTCAGGCAAGGCAGTGAATCTCTAAATAAAAAATAGGAGGGAGCAGGATTGGGATTAGCCATATCAAAAGCTTATGTGGAAATGCTGGGCGGTAAAATTTGGGTAAAAAGCATGTTTGGTAAAGGCTCCACATTTTATTTCACCATTCCTATTAATGCATACCAAAAGACAGAAATCGTTAGCCGGAATATTGTTTTGAAAAAAAATATTGCTTAAAAATAGCGTTCAATTTATTTTCTATGATCATTTTACCGGAAAGCACATGTGTGAAAGATGTAACTTATTTGCAAAGTTATGTAACACTTACAGGAATTACCCGGATTATCTTTGAGCTTAACTTCTAAATTAAATGATATGCCACTTTTAACTGTATTACTTGTAATAATTGTCGTGGGTGTTCTTCTATGGCTTGTCAATTCATTCATCCCAATGGATCGCAATATCAAAACGATCTTAAATGTGGTGGTTGTGATTGCTCTGGTCGTATGGCTTTTGAAGGTATTTGGACTTTTTAGCTACCTGATGGACATACATGTTTAAAAAATAAAACTATGAATCTTAAAAGAATTTTTGGTGCCTTACTAACTGCCCTCGGAATAGGTGGGCTTATTTATTGTGCAGTATTATTTGTTAATGCCTCGGGTGGAGAGAGTGATTATAAAGCGCTTTTCATTTATGGCATACTCGGTTTTGTATTCTTCATTGCTGGCATTAGCCTGATCCGTACAACAAAAGACGAATCATAAAATACCAGCTCCAATTAATCCCGAATCATCATTTTTTCTGATAAATAAGCGTTTAAAAGTGAATTTGCTGCTCTGGTCAATATACAAAAGCCTGCTCCCGTTTGGAGTGGGCTTTTGTGAGTTAAAAAACGAATTTACTTTTAATCGATGATCCAAAAATTGCC
This sequence comes from Bacteroidota bacterium, assembly GCA_030684645.1. Lineage (GTDB taxonomy): Bacteria > Bacteroidota > Bacteroidia > Bacteroidales > Prolixibacteraceae > Aquipluma. The sequence goes on from JAUXUF010000268.1 coordinate 6,642, forward strand.
AAAAAACGATGATGACACCTCGATAAATATTACTTTCGCCAATCCGAAACAGCATAAATATTTAAAATTGAATCCCATGCTAGTAACTGTGAACCGAAAAAAAAACATATTTTCTCCTGATCCTTCCAGGGTAATCGCCCGTTTTCTGCATTTAAGTGATGACAGGTCGGCTGATATTATCAGGAAGGTATTGGCAATGCCCGAGAAAGAGGTAAATATTGCCATGAGCCAGTTACTGAGAGGATATTCGAGGCGTCACCGGAATATTTCACAGATATTTGAGAAGCATTTTGCCCGTCTGGCTCCCGTATTTGATAAGATTGAAGTGAATGAGGAAGATCTTAGTATGCCTCAGAAAGCGCTTATCGGTTCGTATTTTACCATGGAATATTCCATTGAATCAGCTGCTTTTTTTAATCCGTCCATTGTCGAACATCCGGATCAGTCTGAAATAAGATCGGATGAAAAAAGGGTAATTTTTAGTTTCCGGGCAACCGGTGAAGGGCATATCTCCTCAGTGGTGTTCCGTACAGGAATTCTGAACAAGAACAATAACCTGAACGTAGAACCGGTTGGTAAAATGCTGGCAGAAGCCGATAAAATCATCCGGAATGTTTACGAAAAAAAGAGTTTTCAGGAGAAACTGAAAGGAATGCAACAGCAGGGAAAAGTTATTCCTGCTGAGACCGTCGAAAAGCTGGCTGGAATGAAAGAGCCCGAAAATGTTATTCCTTCTGCTGTAATCGATAAACCTGCTGAACTGAAAGTCAGGAAAAATAAAATCTCTTCTGCTTTTATTCTGGATAAGTTAGGAGATCATTTCACTTATGGCGAATTGATGAGGAATCTTGAAACAGCCATCAAGGATCCTGGTATCACCGAAGATCAGATCAAAGTAATAAACCACATGGTGTGGCTGGCTTCTTCGCACTACGAGATTAATTTTTCGATCGACTCAGCCATTTCCGAAAGGGTTATTTTTCCCGTTTCGGCAACCGAGCAAAGAGGTATTGAAGACGCCCGTTTTGTCAAATTCACCGACGACAATGGCGACATTATCTATTATGCCACTTATACGGCTTACGATGGAATAACTGTGATGCCTAAGTTAATCAGTACAAAAGATTTTTATAATTTCAGAATATTGCCGATTAACGGCGAGATGGCCCGTAACAAGGGAATGGCCCTGTTTCCACGAAAAATCAATGGAAAATATGCCATGTTGTGCAGGATCGATGGTGTAAATAATTATATCGCTTATTCCGAAAGTATTAATATCTGGCGCAAAGCTAAACTGATACAGCAACCCCAATACCCATGGGAACTGGTACAAATAGGCAATGCCGGTTCACCCATTGAGACTGAAGATGGCTGGCTGGTTATTACACACGCCATTGGCCCGATGAGGGAATATACTTTGGGCGCTTCGTTGTATGAACTTGAGAACCCTGAGAAAGAAATAGGAAGGCTGAAAAGTCCGTTAATGGTTCCAAATGAAATAGAAAGAGAAGGTTATGTGCCCAATGTGATTTATTCATGCGGTTCAATTGTTCATAACGGAGAGTTGATTCTCCCCTATGCCATGTCCGATTATTCATCCACCTATGCTACAGTTAATCTCAGGGAATTGCTTGACGCTTTGAAGAACTCAGGCAGCAGCGAGGATAACTGAAATACCCTGCAAGCTGCTCTGTTCATGAGGCCGACTCATAAGTCATTAGTCCCGTCATCCTGAACGTTCGACTGAGCTCATGTCGAAGGCTTGTTTCAGGATCTCAACGCATTATGTATCAAACCCCGTAAATAAATTCGGGGTAAGGGAATCTGAAGGCATTTTGGCTTTTGATACAGCCTCTTGAAAAAAACCTCCTTTATTTAATAGGTCCCGACAATAATATAAAGTCGTTTTCCTCTCCCCCAATCCATCTTTTCTGCTCCGGAATTTCAATTCAAATCAACCTATCATAATCGGTAATGTGTGAATGTTGTAACTCTTTCATGGAATTGTGTAACGAGTTCGGGGTGAAACAGGCGCACCTTTGTAAAGGAAATAAAGTTAAGTGAAATGAATTCAAAAAACACAAAGATGAACTGGGATGAACAAAAGGCCAAATTGAAAATGAAATTTGCATTCCTGACTAAAAACGACAGCATGTTTCTGGGTGACAAGAAAGATGAAATATTTAAAAGACTTCAAATCGAACTAGGTATAACGAAAGAAGAATTGGAAAAGATTATTGAAGCGCTCTGATTGTCTGTTACGAAATATTTATAACAACTGAAGATGATGCAAGTATTCAATCACCAGGAGCTCAAGTTGTATTAACAACCAACAGATTCGGAAATTAATTCGAACAACATAAACAGAAATCAAAGAATATCAAACAAATATATCTGCCAACTTAATTAAATTATTAAACACAAAAAATTAACAAAATGAGCAATTTACTTTATTTAATCGCAGTAATCCTCGTCATTGGATGGGCAGTCGGTTTTATTGGCTACAACATCGGAGGTATTATACACATTCTTCTTGTCATTGCACTTATAGCAGTAATACTTAGGGTAATACAAGGAAGAAGCATTCTTTAAGAATTATCGAATTATTAGTAATCATTTAAAAATTAAATTATGAATTCAGGAAAAGTAGTATTAGGAGTATTGGCAGGCGCATTATTAGGAGTTTTATTTGCACCACACAGAGGTTCAGTTACACGCAAAAAAATAGCCCGCAAGGGAGGAAACGTTGCTGATGGCGTAAAAGAAAAACTCAATGAGTTTCTCGAAGTCATCACCGAAAAATTTGAAAAAGTTAAGGATGACGTGGTCGAATTTACTGAAGAAAAATTGGCCAAAGCTGAAGAAGCTAAGAAAAACACACAAAACGCTTAGAATTGAAAAATCCCAAGGTTTCTAAACATTGAGTCAACTCCGGAAAAATCCAAATTTAATGATTTTGATTTTCGGTTTTTTCGGAGTGGGCTCATTATTTCAGAAGCAAAAAACAGCAAGATGGAAAAAGAAATATTGGGGGCCATACTTTCCATTCAAAAGTAAACATGAAAACATCAAATACAGCCTGACAACCAATGAAAAGACAGTATTCCTTTCAACAATTGCCGGCAGTACTATGCAATCGTCAGGATACTAAATGACCTGATATTTATAAAATTCTATCAATAGCGAAACCATGGAAGACCAAACTGGCACGATCGAATCGCTCATAGAAAGAGCTGCCGAATATGGCAAATCAAGCCTTGAGTTAGCAAAGCTTAGAACATTGGATAAAACATCGGATGTAGTCTCCTCCATCACATCACATTATGTTGCCATTCTCTTTATTTCGTCATTTATACTTTTCATCAATTTGGGATTAGCCTTTTGGATTGGTGAAATCCTTGGCAAAATTTATTATGGATTCTTTGCAATTGGCGCTTTTTATGGTATTACCGGAATTCTGGTCCATTTTTTTATGCATAAATGGATAAAAAGGACTGTCAGCAATAATTTTATTAAACAGTTGCTAAAATAAATTCATATGGAAAATATATCTTCTGTTAACGGACTTCAGAATGCCATTCAAATTCTGGAATTTGAGCAAACTTATAAAGAGCAACTGTTAAAAAAACAATTCCTCCTGACTTTCGAAAGTTTAAAGCCAGTTAACATTCTCAGGAGTACAATACACGAAGCAGCGACATCGCCCTATTTGATCGATAATATTTTAGGTGCGACAGTTGGTTTAGCCTCCGGTTACATCTCGCGAAAAATAACTGTCGGCGGATCAGGCAACAGATTCAGAAAACTTCTCGGTTCGGTCATACAGTTTGGTGTTACAAACCTAGTCGCTCAGCACCCTGACACGATTAGATCAATCGGTCAGTTTATTCTTCAACATATTCCCCGTAAAAAAGAAATGAATTCTGAAAGGCCGTGATAGCTAAAGAAATCCAATTGCCATTTCTCGCTAAGGCATCCATTTTTTTCATGGGTTTGCTTGCCTTTTTAAAAATATTATCCATCGCAAAAGGCATTCTTGTTCCACTGGTTTTTGCAGTTATTATCGCTATGGTACTCCATCCGGTAGTCTGTTTTTTTGTAAAGAAAAAAATAAACAGGCTGCTGGCGATTATTATTACGCTGGCTCTTACCATGATCGTCATTTCCTTGTTTTTTCTGCTTATTCTTTCGCAGGCCAGCCTGTTCAACGAAACGTGGCCGGTCCTGGTTGATAAATTTACCGGCATGATCAATCAAACCATTACAGAGGCATCTGTTAATCTCGACATTAACCCCAAAAGTATCCATGACTGGATTACAAAAAGCACTGATGAGCTTCTCCATTTCAGCAATGCTGCCATCGGGCAAACATTGATCAATGTAGGCAGCATGGCCATGATTTTGTTTTTGGTTCCCGTTTACATTTTCATGATATTATATTACGAACCGCTCCTGATTGACTTTATTCACCAGCTTTTTGGTCTGAAAAACCACAGTCAGGTAAGCGAAATCGTTACTCAAACCAAAATTGTTATTCAGCGTTATCTGATCGGGCTGCTTATCGAAGCGGTCATTATTGCGACCTTATATTCTGTTACTCTTTTGACTCTTGGAATTGATTACGCAATCATTCTCGGAATTATTGGCGCTATCATCAACGTCATTCCATACATCGGAGGAATCGTTGGAGTGTCATTACCCATGATCGTTGCTTTGGTCACCAAATCATCAGGTATGTATGCCATTTACATTTTGGTAATCTTTTATACCATCCAAATGATTGATAATCATTATATCATTCCCAAAGTAGTTGCTTCAAAAGTAAAAATAAATGCACTATTCTCCATTATTGTTGTACTTGCCGGGAATACGATATGGGGCATATCCGGTATGTTTCTATCCATTCCGCTTCTGGCCATTGTAAAACTCATTTTCGATCATATCGAACCCTATAAACCCTGGGGATTTTTATTGGGCGACACCATGCCTGCCATATTGGAAATAAAACCAATTTTAAAAAAGATATTAAAAAAAGCGATTTGATAGCAAATTGTGATGTTGCTTAACTTTATATTAAAACCGATATAAATGAAGAATAAAAACATTACCCGTGCAACAGATGATGCACTCAAGCGTCAACCGGAGTTTTCTCCTCTGGAAAATACGATCCATTCATTATACAGTTATAAAAACAAGATGCAAATATCGGATCAGGATATCACCGCCGATTTGCCTGAAATCTTATTTATAACTTCTTTTCCACCCAGAGAATGTGGTATAGCAACTTATTCACAGGATTTGATCAAGGCGCTGAATCTTAAATTCAGCAAATCTTTTTCCATTAAAGTTTGTGCGCTGGAATCAGGAGACGAAAGTTATGATTATCCTGCTGAAGTCAAATACATGCTTAAAACTTCAATAGCTGCCGAATATGAAAAACTGGCGCTAAAAATTAATACCGACAAGCACGTGAAAATCGTTTTGATCCAGCATGAGTTTGGCTTTTATGTCCGGCAGGAACAGGCATTTCTGCAATTTTTATCCCAACTATCAAAACCGGTTGCAATTGTTTTTCATACCGTATTGCCTTGTCCCGATGAAAGGTTTAAAATCAAAGTACAGAACATCGCGGCTGCTTGTGGATCAGTCATTGTCATGACCAATACCTCGGCCGATATTTTATCGAACGATTACGATGTGTCGAAGCAAAAAATATCGGTAATAGCTCATGGCACTCACTTAGTTGCCCGTTTAAGCAAAACTTCATTGAAACTAAAGTATAAACTCACCGGACGGAAAGTGCTGACTACATTTGGCCTGCTTAGTTCGGGCAAGTGTATTGAAACAACGATTGACGCTTTACCGGCCATTGTCAGTAAATGCCCTGAAGCAATATTTCTGATTATTGGAAAAACCCATCCTGAAGTGGTGAAAAATGATGGCGAAGAATACCGTGAAATGCTCGAGAAAAAAGTAGAAGAACTAGCTATGCAGGATCATGTCAGGTTTATTAATAAGTATCTGGAATTGCCCGAATTGCTTGAATATTTGCAGCTTACCGACATTTACCTGTTTACCACCAACGATCCGAACCAGGCAGTAAGTGGCACTTTTGTTTATGCCATGAGTTGTGCCTGCCCCATTATTTCTACACCTATACCGCATGCCAGGGAAGTATTGACCAGCGATACGGGAATTATTTTTGATTTTCGCAATTCACAACAGTTGGCTACGGCTGCCATCCGGTTACTCAACAATGATAAATTACGCAGGAGTATCAGTATAAATACACTGCAGAAAATAGTTTCGACAGCCTGGGAAAATTCTGCCATAGCACATGCCATGTTGTTTAATAATGTTGCCGGCGGTAAGATCAAAATCCACTATAATCTCCCGGTCATCAAACTTCAGCAACTGAAGCAAATGACTACCAGTACCGGGATCATTCAGTTTTCAAGAGTCAATCAGCCCGATATCAATACCGGCTACACTTTGGACGACAATGCCCGGGCCCTGATAGCCATGTGTATGTATTTCAAATCGACCGGTGATAAAAAGAGTCTGCCTTCCATCCAAAAATATCTTGGTTTTATTAAAAAATGTCAGCAACCTGCCGGCGATTTTCTAAACTATCTGGATAAGGACAACCAATTTACGGATCAAAATAAACAGGTTAATTTAGATGATTCCAATGGAAGGGCTGTTTGGGCGTTAGGATATGTCATGTCATTAACCGGCATTTTACCTGCAAAAATCATCTCAGAGGCCGACAAAATGATTAGGAAAACCCTGGTTCATATCGAAAGGATCAATTCCACCAGGGCAATGGCATTCCTGATAAAAGGATTATTCCATTACAACAGCACGGTAAAATCTCCTGAAAATCTCCTCCTCATTCAAACATTCGCCAATCGCATGGTTCAGATGTACAGGCACGAATCGGATAAAAAGTGGGAATGGTTCGAAAGCTATCTGACCTATGCAAACAGTATATTACCTGAGGCCATGTTATATGCCTGGCTGGCAACCGGAGATAAAACGTATAAAGATATCGCCGGAACTTCATTTAATTTTCTGTTGTCACAAATATTTAATAAAAACGGAATTGAAGTGATCTCAAACAGAAAATGGCTGAATAAGGGGATTGAAGCTGGTCATTTTGGTGAACAGCCGATTGATGTGGCCTATACGATCATGACCTTAAGTCAATTTTACGATGAATTTAAGAACGAAAACTACCGGATTAAAATGGTCACCGCGTTTAACTGGTTTTTAGGTGAAAACCGTTTGCATCAGATTGTTTATAACCCGTGTACCGGTGGTTGCTACGACGGACTGGAAGAATTAAATGTGAACCTCAATCAGGGTGCAGAATCTACGGTAAGTTACCTGATGGCTCGATTAACGATTGAAAAATATAAGAATTTGGATAGTTCAGATCAAACACAAATGCAAAATCAGGTCAGAGTGCATCCCAAACAAGGGAAACCTGTTTATTAAAACGACTTTAAAAAGTAAGCCAATCACTCATTTTCTGTTTCAGTTCCATCAAATTTGAAATAACCGATTAAAACAGAAAGGTGTGAATTATGCAAATTTTAACCTGAATTGTGTAATACATTCAATAGCATGGAAAGTAATTTTAAAAAATCAATAAAACAAAAAAACAAGTTCCCGTGCAGCTGTTAAGGCAATAGAGGATGTCGCCTAGAACATCATTTCTGCAGGGGAAAATGAGGAGGCAAAACATGAAAAATCCACTAA
>JAUXUF010000245.1 GCA_030684645.1 Bacteroidota bacterium
CTCGTAATCATTGATTGATTACGAGCCTCTTTTGCATATAAAAGAAGAATTATAAGCCATTTTGAAGAATTTCATCATACATCTCCAACACATCATGGTATGGTGAAATAAAACACACTTCCTTTTCCTTCTTCGCTTTCAACCCACAATTGGCCGCCGTGTCTCTCAATGAAATCCTTACAAAGGATCAATCCAAGTCCGGTGCTGGGTTCACCCTGAATGCCAAGTCGGCTGGTGTTTACATCAAGCCTGAAAAGATTTTCCAGCATCTCACGATTCATTCCCATACCATTATCTCTCAGGGAAATCTCAACTGAGTGATCAGAAGTTGACCTGGCTGAAACAGTAATTTTACCACCCTTGGGTGTAAATTTCAGGGCATTTGAAACCAGGTTTCGGATGACTGTTTGAAGCATGTAGCTATCGGCAAAAACCTCCATATTCTCCGGAATATGATATTCAAAGCCAATTCCCTTGTTTTTGGCGGATTCCTCCATCGTAGCTGTAATTTGATTTACGATGGATTGGATTTGAACAACTTCCGGTCTGAAAGGAATTAAGCCTTGTTGAATTCTTGCCCAATGCAACAGATTTTCGAGCAGATTAAAGAGATTGGTCGCCGAGTTTTTCATGCTCAATGCAATATCCTGAATCGCTTCCATGGTTAATTCTGAGGACTCTTCAGCCATAATTTGAGTCAGTCCCAGGAAACTGGAAAAGGGGCTGCGCAGGTCATGGGCAATAATTGAAAAGAATTTGTCTTTTTCGGCATTGAGTTTTAAAAGTTCTTCGTTTTTCAAATTGATTTCCTGCTCCGCTATCTTTCGACTGGTAATGTCTTTATGAGTTCCACTGATCCGGATGCTCCGTCCATTTGAGTCCCACTTTACGGATTGTGCCTGATCCAATATCCATTTGTATTGTCCATCCTTTGTAAGCATCCGAAACTCATGACTGTGATTTGATGTCAGGCCTTCAATATGGTTTTGAATTGACTGCAATGTAGTTGTCTGGTCTTCCGGATGAATAAAGTCGATCCATTGTTTATTGGTAAAGTCAAGCTCATGGAGTTGGTACCCCAACATTTCGGCCCAACGTTCATTCCGCTTAATTTCATTGGTTTCAAGGTTCCAGTCCCAGAATCCCAATTGGCTTCCCTGCAAAACATACTTAAGCCGCTGCTCGCTATCGCGGAGCTCCTCTTCCGATTGTTTGCGCCTGGTGATATCACGCCAGGTGGTAAACAAGGCCGGTTTTTCGTCTAGCATCATGGATGCGATTGATACTTCCACCAGAAAGTCTGTCCCGTCGAAACGGCGGTGAACCCACTCAAATGTATTACTTCCAGTCTCCAGCGCTTTTTTTATTTTTTCCTGTGCGGACTCTGCAGATTTTGTGCCATCGGGCTGAAATTCGGGCGAAAGGATATCCGGAGGATGTCCAATAATTCGTGTCCGTTCGCCGCCTAACATGATTTCAGTGGCCCTGTTACAAGCAGTAAATATTCCATCGATGATAATCAGGTAGGCATCCGGTGAATTTTCAAATAAAATCCGGTGGCGCACTTCACTTTCGTGCAAGGCCGCTTCCATTTGTTTGCGGCTGGTGATGTTGCGAATAATCAGTTGTACGGCTGGTTTATGGTCAAAATTTATTGGCATTGCTTTAACTTCCACATCTACTTCAGAACCATCTGACCGCACAAATTTTTCTTCAGTAAGAGGCTGAACAGTTCCTTCTTTTACTGCCTTTTTCATGCGTTCGATGACTAAAGCCCTGTAATCGGGGTGAATAAATTGAATCACGGATTTCCCGATTAATTCTTCTGCACTTGCTGCTCCCGTCAAAAGAAGGCATTCCTTGTTTACAAATACAATTTTCCCATCCCTATATATAGCGATAGCATCAGGTGAATTTTCAACTAATTCGCGATATTTAATTTCGCTTTCTTTTAAGTCTAACTCTGCTTGTTTGTATTTGGTGATATCAATCGCGGTCACCTGACAATGCTCTCTGTTAGGTGTGGCTATAGCCGAAAGGTGAACAAATATGGGTGAACAGTTTTGAATAGTCAAAATCAACTCGCAACTTTCATTGACCTGACTTCGAAATACGTTTTCTAAAAAGTGAGTGAATATTGGCTTGGTATCTTCAGAGACAAAAAAGTCGAACCGGTTATGAATTAATCTTGAACGCTCTTTACCAAGCATTTTTGCCCCGCGTAGGTTTAATTTAATTATTTCACCTTCTCCGGAAAGTGAAAAAAACCCCGATGGCGCCAAATCGTATTGTTCAATTGCATCCTGGGCAGCTTTAACAGCCAGCTTAAGTTCTTCGTTCTGGAGCTTCAACTCTTCCTGATGTACTTCCAACTCATATAAGAGTTTAATCGTTTCGGCTTCAGAAAGTTGCTGAACCATTTTTGAAGACTTCCTTTTCAGGGATTCTTCAACTTTTTGGTGAAGGATGGATGAATTGGTTGAAGGATGGATGTTTTTTTGTTTCATTTCCCAATACTTGTCCTTTAAAATGTTTTGCCTGAACGCTCTATATCAGGCGATAACAAAGAATTGAGAAACGGTGAAGGGTGCATGCTCTCTATTTTCTTTTCACTTCGAAGGTATTAAAGTATTTTTGAAGTATCAAAAATACTTTAATTAGTTTCTTTCTGTTGTTCCTGTTAATCAGTTAAAACACAATTAATGGAGTTTATTTTCCATTTTGGAAAGTCAGGACCGGGAAAAGTAAAATGAAACGTACTTCCTTTTCCTTCTTCACTTTCAATCCACAAATTCTTTGATAAACGTATTCGCTGATAGAAGAGGAAATATCCTTTGCGTCTGTTTAGCTGACGGAAATTGCTGATTTTTTTGCTTCAACAATCCGCCTTCTTACCAGTTCGTTTAATTCATCCGGATTTTTTCCTTCCGGATAAACAGCCGGTAAAAACTCAATGAAAATATTTTCGCCGCGTTTGATTTTTTTAGCCCCCGACGACATGGCCACAAATGCCCCGGTGATGGAAACCGGCACAATCGGGATGTTCAACTCGGTACTTAAAATGGCGTATGTTTTCTTAAATTCGCCCATTTCTCCGCTTTGCGTGCGGGTTCCCTCCGGAAAAATCAGAATCTTATTGCCTCGTTTAACCACTTCGGCCATTTTCAGGATAGATTCTTTCAGGTCTTTCGAAATATCCATCACAATCACATTGCTGTTTCGGGCCACATACCGGTGAGCCCAGCTATTCATATGATCTTTTTTGGCATACGAAAAAGTGTTTTTCAGGATCGATGCGTCGAGATACGAAAGCACCAGGAATGGATCGAGTTTGCTTTCATGGTTAGGCGCCAAAAAACAAGGACCTTCGGGAATATTCTCCATTCCACGCCCATTAATCTTGAAAAACAATCGGAAAATACTGCGTACAGAACTGACTATCGGGTTAAGAAAAACAGACGATTTAGGCAAGATCACAGACGAACCGTCTTTCAAATTGCCCGACCAGTTTGACTCCTGTTCTGTTTTGTGAAAAAGTTTGTGGTGCTGAATGTATTCGGCAATTTTCCGGATGGAAGGGAATTTCAGTAATTGTTCTTCGTTGAATTTAATTCCGAAACTTTTTTCGATAAAGTCAATCAGGCTTAATTTACCAAGTGAGTCCATCGAAACATCGAATTCCAGGTGATGATCGGGCAAAATATCCATATCGACCTGACTTTCGATAAACGTTTTAATGGCACGATATTCTGACGAATTGGGCTCCTCGGAAGCGGTTTTCTTCGGATCCTTCTTTTCAAGCAATTCGGCCAGTTTGAACCGTTGAAGTTTGGATAAACGGGTACGAGGTAATTCGGTTTTTACCAGCGTGAATTGCATGATGCGCTTGTAGGAACTCATTTCGGCATTGAAAGGGGAAATCACCTTTTCGCGAAAGTATTGATTGATATCAGTGATGCCATTTTCAGTGAGGAAATCAACATCAGGAAAGATCACCGCATGAAGCATCTCTTTGTGCATAAAGACGCCAGCCTCCTTGATGGCCGGAGAAAAACCATCGAGTTTCATTTCTACCTCTACCGGATTGATATTTTTCCCGTTGGGCAGCACAATAATTTCCTTTTTGCGGCCGGTAATGTAAAGGAACCCCTCCTTATCCAGATATCCCAGGTCACCGGTATAAAGCCAGCCATCTTTCATAACCTGGGCCGTTTCTTCCGGCCGGTTGTAATAGCCTTTCATAAGGCTCGGACCTTTGGCCACGATTTCGCCGTCGCGAATTTCAACCGCCAGACCGGGCAAGGCCTGACCGCAAGAACCTATTTTTACACGTCCCGGTATCGGAAGAGAGATCATTGGTGCAGCTTCGGTCATTCCAAAACCTTCGAGAATATCGAACCCCAATGCATGAAAAAATGTGCCAACTTCCTTATTTAAGGCGGCTCCACCGGCAATCATAAACTGCAAATGTCCACCAAATCCCTGGTGAACTTTATTGAAAATCTTTTTCCCCAGTTTCCGGTTTTTGGTCTTTAATACCAGGCTCAACAAGACTTTACCAACCATGCTTTTGTCGATCTTTGCCTTGATCCCGCGGTACATCAGTTCGTACAAGCGCGGCACACCCAGAAATACGCCAATCTGGTTATCAGCAAAAGTTTTCATCAAATCGGCCGATTGCATGGAGGGTGTCATGACCATTGTACTGCCTACATATAAAGGTGTCATCATGGATCCAACCAATGGGAAAACATGGTGAAGCGGTAAAAAAATCATGACCTGTTGTTCAGGCAAAAATATTCTGGCCTTAATAACTGCCGACATATTCTCATTCAGGTTGGTGTATGTAAGCATGACCCCTTTCGGGCTGCCGGTAGTACCTGAAGTATAAATGATCACAGCTGTCGTATCGGTATCTTCAGGCCCGATCCATTGGCTTTCGGTTCCTTTTTCGTCCGGGACTAGATCTTCAAAAACCAAAATTTCAGGTTTGTGCGTAATTTTCTGATCGGTCCTAAGCATGGACTCCTTCATTTCGGAGCTTATAAAAAGCAATTCGGGCTGACAATCATCGATGATATAGGCCACGTCGTCGGCTGAAGCTAAAAAATCGATCGGAATGGCGACACAGTTATCCTGCAAGGCGGCATAATAAGCATAAATCCATTCAGGTCTGTTTTCGGCATAAATGGCCACTTTTGTATATCCCTTGTTTTCGAAAAGAAGAGCATACTGCTGAACGTGTTTTAGAAATTGACTGTACGTCACATTGCCTTGCGCAGTAATCAGGGCATTTTTATCCGGGAAGGATCTGTTAATAATGGCATTCATCATGTCAGGTCTTTTTTGTGTAAAACTAATATCAAGGAATTTATGCGATATTTTGACAAATCAACATCTTATTTCACCGCGCTAACAGCCCATTCAGGAAAGCTTGGCACGCTGATAAACTAAGTCCCGGTTGTGATCCCAGGCGATGAGTTTTTTATCTCCCATTCCATTTTTCTGTAAAGTTGGTCCTAGGAAATTCTTGATAAAATCCCTTTCATCGTCGGCGGTATAGAGGCACGATTCCCATATTTGTTTCGCCATTGGTTCGTTCTGCACCGAAAGTCCCCACACCGGAATGCCCAGTGATTCATAGGCTTTAATAAATTTCACATAGTGATTGGCCCATACCTGGCTGTATTTCAACAGAATTAATGAAGTATCGTTTTCTGCAATGTAGCCATAGGTATCACTGGAGAAATCGCAACTGGCAATGTTTGTGCGGCTGAACTTATACCCGATTCCTTTTTCGGAATCGTAATAAGCGGTCATAAATTCTTTCTGTGCCGCTTCCGGAAGTTTGGCATAAACCTCAGCCGAAGCATCGGTTAGCGCGCCGCCTATGCCAATCATGGTTTGGAACGTATTGGCCGGATCAACAAAAACACAAACCTGCGTCTCGAATGGTTGTCCGAACTCTTCAAAAGTCACATCAGCAGTTTGGGTTAAACGCAAACTGGTATCACGCGCTGTTGTAAATATTTGTGCTGTAACAGGATCGAACTTAACCGGCTGACCGGTAGTTGTGTTCACTGGCTTATTGGTACAGGCCAACAATGCCAGAATTAATAATCCAGAATACAATTTTGAATTTTTCATAGTATGTTAAGTTAAGTATTTCCAGATGAAAGATATAGATTTATGATCTAAACTGCAAGTTAGCAAGTTGTCGGTTTTAATGAATCCTGAACAGAAAATTTGATTGGATGGTAAATATCAGCACAATACGCTCCTTCGTGCGAATTTTTCCTAAGTTAATTAGAGTTCAGATTTTGAGATAAGGATGCGCCATATCCAAAAAATGCTCAAATACTGCAATTCCTTCAGCAATAGAATTTATACATCAGGTTCACTGAAATCAGAAGGACAGACCGATTCTCCCTGTTCGTTTCAGGATTTAAATTTTTACATTTGCAGCAATGATTGATCCTTCTACCATCGAGCGAATATTAGATTCAGCAAACATTTCGGATGTTGTTTCAGAGTTTGTCACACTCAAAAAGCGGGGTGTTAACCAGCTTGGACTGTGCCCTTTCCACAACGAAAAGACACCTTCGTTCACGGTTTCACCAGCCAAGGGAATTTTTAAATGCTTTGGCTGCGGAAAAGGTGGAAACTCGGTGAACTTTATCATGGAGCTGGAACAATTAAGCTATCCCGACGCCTTGCGATGGCTGGCCAAAAAATACCACATCGAAATTGACGAGAAGGAAGAAACTCAGGAAGAAAAATTACTGAAGGACGAACGCGAAAGCATGATGATTGTGTCGGCTTTTGCACAGCGGTATTTCAGCAGGTATTTGCTGAATGAAAATGAAGGCCGGACGATTGGACTAAGTTATCTGCGCGAACGGGGCATCCGCGATGATATCATTACCAAATTTGAACTCGGCTTTTGCCCTGAGGGGAATGACCTTTTTACCAGAGCTGCTGAAAAGCAAGGCTACAAAATGGAATTTCTCGAAAAAACCGGGCTAACCATCAAACGCGACGATTGGGTGCGCGACCGATTTGGTGGACGGGTAATCTTTCCGGTTCATAACGTGGCCGGCCGTGTGATTGCCTTTGGCGGTCGAACGCTGACCAACGATAAAAAAGTGGCCAAATACCTCAATTCGCCTGAATCGGATATCTACCACAAAGGCAAAACCCTGTACGGAATTTACCAGGCCAAACGTGATATTACCAGGCTCGACAAATGCTATTTGGTGGAAGGCTACACCGATGTGCTGTCGTTCCACCAGGCCGGAATTGAGAATGTAGTAGCATCCTCCGGAACGTCGCTAACTATTGACCAAATCAGGCTAATCAGAAGATTTTCGCCCAACATTACCATTGTATATGATGGTGATGAAGCCGGAATCAAGGCTTCTCTTCGGGGAATCGACATGGTTCTGGAAGAAGGCATCAATGTCAAAGTATTGCCTTTGCCTCGTGGCGAAGATCCCGATTCATTTGCCCGGTCGATGAGCGCCGGTCAACTAACCGAATACATCAAAACAAAGGAAACCGACTTTATCAAATTCAAGACGCAATTGCTGATGGAAACCGTTGAAAACGATCCGGTTTCGAAAGCGCGTCTGGTCAACGAAATTGTTCATTCGATTTCAGTCATTCCGGATACCATCACCCGAACCATTTACATCAAGGAATGCAGCCGGTTGATGGATGTTCAGGAAGCGGTTTTGTACTCCGAAATACGTAAAATCCAGAATAAGCAATCGGAAGACCATACCCGGAAAGAACTTCAGGAGTTGCAAATTCAGGCCTCGAAACCGGCAGCGCCGGTCACCGAAAAGAAAATTTCCAACCCTTTCGAGACAGAGGAACGCGAAATTATCCGGATTCTCCTGAAATATTATCACCAGGTCATGTTTAATATTGAGGATGAAACCACCCACGAAGTTAAACCCTGCACCGTTGGAGCATATGTGTTGTCAGAATTGCATAACGACGGGCTGATTTCGGTCAATCACCGGGTTCGGAATATTTTACTGACTTCAGAAGAAAATCTGGATAACAAGGATTTTGACCCGATCAGGTATTTTACACAGCATCCGGATTCAGAAATCAGTCAGTACGCCAGCAACCTGCTGGCCGAAAAATATACCGAAAGCAAACGCTGGAGCAAAGGTGGAGCTTTTATTGAAAGCGAAGGTGAGTTGTTGAACCTGTTGGTCCCAAAACTGATTCAGGAATATAAACTGAAAAATGTGAAAATGATGCTCAAAAAATTGGAGCATCAGATTAACGAAGCCAACAAAAACAACGAAACTGAAAAACTGATGGAGCTCATGGGCCAGCACATGAACCTAAAAAAGATACTGAAAGAATTATCGGAATTACTGGGATTCAGAACTGTTAACTGAAATTACTATGAGAACCCATTTCATTCACGACCGAAACGAGATAGATACCATCCTGAAACAGTGTAAAACCTGTTACGTGGCCATGTCGGACAACGATGTTCCGTATGTTCTGCCCATGAATTTTGCGATGGATGGCGACCGGGTGATCCTTCATTCGGCTCAGGCTGGTCGAATGTGGGAAACGATCCGGAAAAATCCGAAGGTTTGCATCAACTGGACTTTAGGCGAAGAACTGACCTGGCAGGACCTTCAGGTAGGATGCAGTTACCGTGTAAAATCGAAATCAGTGATTATAGAAGGGACTGCTGAAATTATTGATGACAATGCAGAGAAGGAGCGACTCTTCAGACAATTCATGACGCAGTACAGCGATCTTCCGTTCAAGTTTAGTGCACCTTCCATCCGGAATGTCGGTGTATTACTGGTGCCAATCAGTAAACTGACGGCGAAGGAATTTGGAATAAAAGTTCGAAGTGCCTAACCTTGAATTATTTACTATTTAGTCATTGACTATTTACCATTTAACCTGCTCATTACAACATTTAAATCGTAAATCGTCTAATGGTCAATCCTTCATTTAACTTAAGGCGCTTTGTTCTGTAATAATTGCTTCACATAAAATGGCTGTTCCATCGGAGCATTCTCATCGCTAAAAATCCGGTATAGAACCGGATGCTTTAATACATCCGAAAATAAAGCAGGTTTCCCGTCAATCAAAACCTGATTATTAATCAGCCGGATACCGTGACTATAATCAACATACCAGTTCACATGTCCGCTGTACACCGGCTGAATGGGCTTTCCGCCGGGTTTATGCCATCCGTAAAGGATCACTTTGCCTGGTTGCATTGCTAAGCGGTTTGAAAGAATGATGTCTTTTTTAATTCCGGCAATCAATTGGCCATTTTTCCCCCCGGCCTCTTTGCGTTGTTTTTCAATCTGAAAATTGTGTTCCTGAAATTTTGTAACGAGTTCGTTTGCATTTCCTACCGGAACATAATTGAAAGGAACCAGCTTTACTTCAGCCATTTTATAAATGTGATCACTTAGTTTGGCTGTGATTAACGAAGCTCCAAATGTCGTCGCCAGCCGCTGTGCTGTAATTGGGCCCATCGGGATCCGGCAAAAATCGCTGTCGTTTCCAACCGACAAATAATCAGGCATTGCTTCGTATATTACCTGATGGACGATACCAGCCGAATCATAAAATTCGCCTTTTATAGTAATTGTGTTTCGCAAAAATGCAGGGATATTTCCCGAAGCGATTGCTTTATAAATTTCTTCTTCCCTTTCACTGAGCGACAACGAAACAATCCGCTCCATAAAAGCAGAACCTGATTCAGCATTTGCACTTCGCTGAGGAATATTTAAGCAGCGTATCGGAAGATTTACCGAATCGGCAATGAAACCGGAATAGGCCCGTTTCCCAAAATAGGTATAATCTTTCTGCTCGTACTTTGTGCCACTTAGCATGCTGTGAATAAATCCGTTGCGTTCGACCTGTACCGTGTGGAATATCTTTTCATCATCGACCATCTTTTTTACTTTTTCTTCATAACCCAACGTATTGGCTTTCCAAAGCGGCCAGCTCTTCTGTTGTTCATCGAAAGAACCGGACACTTTAAATCCGGGTAGAACCTGTGAATGCAGAAAAAAGGATTGAATGGTCAATAGAATTAAAAATGTCAGGTGTTTCATGTATTTTTGCTAATGTTGTAAATTGGTTCGCCATACAAATTTACATCAAAGGGTGAAACCTTCAGGAATTAACCTCTGATTTGTTTTTTTCGTACAAAAACGAATAATTATTCAAAATGATACTAGTAACAGGTGGAACCGGACTGGTAGGAGCTCATTTACTTTATGAGCTGACGAACTCCGGAAAACAGGTGAAAGCCCTTCGCAGGCAACAAAGCAATACCGGCTGGGTTAAGAAAATATTTTCGTATTACACCAGCAATGTTAATGGGTTATTCGCCCGGATTGAATGGGTGGAAGGCGATATTCTGGATTATCTGAGCCTGGAAGAAGCACTGAAAGGGATAACGAAAATATACCACTGCGCCGCAATCGTTTCATTTCACGGCGACGACAACGACATGATGCTGAACAACAATGTCAAAGGAACCGGAAACCTCATCGATGCGGCTATTCACAATGGTGTCAGTCAGTTTTGCCATGTGAGTTCTATTTCCGCGCTTGGAAAAACACAGGATGGAACCGAGATTAACGAAGAAACCTATTGGACGCCTTCAAAACGAAAATCCGGTTATTCGCTCAGCAAATTCTTTTCCGAAATGGAAGTGTGGCGCGGGATTGAGGAAGGGCTCGATGCCGTGATCGTGAATCCGTCCATCATCATGGGTCCGGGAAACTGGGAAATCGGCAGTCCAAAACTTTTCCAATCCATCTGGAAAGGGCTGAAATATTACACCAAAGGCATTGCCGGGTTTGTGGATGTGCGCGATGTGGTGAAAGCCATGATCCTGTTGATGGACGAACAGCAGTTTGTGCAGGTAAAGAATCAGCGCTTTATCCTGAATGCAGGAAACCTGAGTTTTCAGGATTTCTTCAACAAAATTGCCGATGGCCTAAACAAGCCACGACCGCGGAGTTTCGCTTCCGACATTAAACTGCACATTGCCTGGAGAATGGCGAAGGCGGGCAGTTTCTTCACCGGGAAACGACCGGTCATCACCCGGGACGCGCTTTCGGCATCGAACCAGAAAAATCACTATTCCGGAGAAAAAATCAGGCGGATTACCGGCTTTGAATACCGCAGTCTGGATTCTTCGATCGCCGACATCGCCGAAATATTTCTGAATGATACGGTTCTTCCAACCGGGAAATAAACCCTTTCTTCCGAATCTCGGATTAGTTTTTCATTGAATTGGTAAAGTCATTCTGAATTTTCATCAGGTTAACTGAATAAATCAGAATATTACGCGCTTCACTTAGAATATTCAGCAGAAGCATACTGTTCTTGATGCCCACATCATTCTTTTTAATTGATTTAATGAGATTTTTTCGGGCCTCCCTGACCAATCCAATTACCCTGACTTGCTCGGCATTGATTGCTTCCAATTTAGCTTCGTTATTCGAAGCAAGTGTATCGATCATCATTTTAGTAAATCCTGAAAACTCTTCGACAATCTGAGTCAGTTCAACAGCCTGGGTTGGCAGAATTGGTTTGTGATTGTTGTCAACATGGTTAAAAACGGGCTCAGCCATATTCTTTATACAATGTGCCAGTTCCTTCAGATAATCGAGCGTTAATACATAATAATGACTTGCTTCAATCGAATCGGGAGGCAATGAGTTGATGGTTTGGTGAATCTTACTCTTTTTATTCACAAGTTTCTGTTCCAGGTCAACCGTATTTTGGACTTGTTTCTTTAATGCCTTTCGGTCTTCGAGGATCAAGCCTTTTGTCGTTTCGCCAAATATACTACTTACCGCATTCAGGGTTTTGGTGATTCCCTTGTTATTAGCTTCAAACATCAGGAAAACAGTTGGAATAACTTCAGCTTCTTCAGTTTTAGACTGAAAGTCTTCTTCACGTTTTTTGTGTACCAAACGGGTTCGGTAGAATGCCAGAATAGCAAAAACCAATACCGCTATTACTCCGAAAACCTGTATCCAACCCATAAATAAGGAGAGGAATAAAGCAACGGAAAAAGCGGCCAGTCCAGTGATAAACCAACCGCCAACGACGGTAAACACTCCTGTAATACGGTAAACAGCGCTGTCGCGACCCCAGGCGCCATCAACCAACGAAGTACTCATGGCTACAATAAATGTGACATAGGTGGTTGAAAGTGGCAATTTGTATGATGTTCCGATTGCAATCAGAATTGACGCTACCATCATGTTTACAGCAGCCCTTACCAAATCGAACATCGGTGGATTTTTTTCATTTTTTGTTCTCTCGTCCAGTTCAGTGGTATCGAATCGCCTGCTAATTTTATCAATAATCGGTTGTGGAATGACATGACTAAAAAAGGTTCCGGTATTTACAACCCGGCGTACCAAAACACGCGAAAAGGCCGA
The DNA here is from genome assembly GCA_030684645.1 of Bacteroidota bacterium. Classification (GTDB taxonomy): domain Bacteria; phylum Bacteroidota; class Bacteroidia; order Bacteroidales; family Prolixibacteraceae; genus Aquipluma. The sequence continues at coordinate 12,468 of JAUXUF010000245.1, forward strand.
TGAACCAAATCGTTCGGCGCCTTCGTCCTGGCGGCTAAGTTTTAGTTCAGTGTTGGCAACGGTTTGTGCTTTTTTTGAAGTCCATAAAGTAATAACCATAACGAGTCCAGCTCCGAGCAGAAAATACAACGGTGTCTGGATTTCTCCAAGTAGCCGACCCATTAATAAGTCGTTTCCGTTGTTGGCCACGTATAATTTGTACGATTCAAGCCCGGCTAGTGGTACTCCGATAAAGTTTACAAGGTCGTTTCCTGCAAAGGCCATTGCTAATGCAAAAGTACCGGCAAGCACTACTATTTTAAGTGGATTGGTTTTGAATAACCAGGTCATTCCCTGCAAAAGAACTGTCCATAAAACGAAACTCAAACCGATGATAGAAAGCGTATTTTCCTGAATTAACTGGTAGTTTTCCTTCGTCATAAACGAGGCATCTTTCAGCCCTTTAATCAGGATAAAATAGGTGATAGCTGAAATGGCCAGACCACCCCAAAGCGAGCCGTAATATTTAATTGTTTTTTCAGTATTGAAACTGAAAAGTAAACGACTGAGCCACTGGATTACCACACCAAAGAAGAAGGAAAAAACGATGGAAAGCAAGATGCTCGAAATAATGGTGAGCGCTTTGCTTGAGTTTATAAAATCACTGATTTCCGCAACCTTTTGAACTCCATCGACCAACATGGTAAAGCCATCGCCGACTTTCAGAAACGCCATTCCAATGGCAGCTCCCAGTAATCCAAAAACCATTGATACGGTGGTTGATGTTGGTAATCCAAAGGTGTTGAAAAAATCGAGCAACAGTACGTCGGTAAACATGACTGCCAGAAAAATAATGATGATTTCGGTAAACAGGAAATACTGCGGATGGAACAAGCCTTTTCGGGCCACCTCCATCATTCCGTTCGAAAGAAGTGCACCAGCAATAATACCTGCACTGGCTACAATCATGATAATCCTTCGTTTTGCAACTTTTGATCCGATTGCTGAGTTTAAAAAGTTAATAGCATCGTTCGCAACACCAACCATTAAGTCAGAAATTGCCAGCAAGAATAATACTACTAAAAAGAAAACGTAAATACTCATTGGAAAGGTTTTAATTTTCGAATTTATAGATTGGTTTCAGAATGAGATTCTGATTTATTAATGATTTTATACGTTGAGGTCATTAACTTTTTTTTATTCGAATCTTAACTAGAATTTTTTTTCGGCAGCAAAAATACATTTTTTATTTTAGCTAAAGTATATCTTCGATTGTTTAACCGAATCATAACATTGAAAATCTTCCATTTTTTCGGATTCCTCCCGGCCAAATGTTATTTCAGATTTGTTTCGAAATGCTAACCCATGCGCCTGTATTCGCCTGTTTTGATTCACTGCTCCATAGAACTATGCCGATCCACCGGGAAAACTTCCTGTTTTCAATTTTTTTTCCAATTCGATCAGTCGTTGCAATAAACAAACAATTTCCTGAAAATGCATATTGTCGTTAATCATTCCAATACACATCAGCAAGGCTCCTTTCAATCCGGAAGAATCCATTAGTTTTTTTTATTGCAGGCTCTTGACTGTTTTAGAATCAGGAATTATTATCCCAGTTTTTCACAAATATGCGTGCCAGAAGTTGCTCTTTAAACTGTTCCGAAACAGGTAGTTTGTGTTCACCAATCTGGATAAGGTTCCCTTCGATATGATCGATTTTTGAAAGGTTGATCACAACTGTTCGGTGAACCTTCAATAATGATGAGCCTTTCAGTTTTTCCTCCCAGCTTTTCAGTGTTCCGTGAACCATTAGTTTTTTGTCGGTGCAGAAAATGGTCACGTAATCGCCACAGGCTTCAACAAACAGGATATCATCGATAGCGATCTGATAAATCCTTTTTCCTGACTTTACGCTGAACTTGACTGGCAAAACCGGTTGTGCCAAGGTATTGAACTTTTCGCGGGCCTTGTTAACGGCTTTGTAAAACCGTTCGAATGAAAAGGGTTTCAGCAGAAAATCAACCACTTCCAGATCGAACCCATCCACTGCATATTGCGGATAAGCCGTGCTGAAAATTACCAGCGGAGGATGAACCAACGAACGCAGAAAACTCACTCCCGACATTTCGGGAAGGTTAATGTCCAGGAAGATCAGGTCAACCGTACTGGTTGCCAGGTAAGCCTGAGCTGAAAAAGCATCAGCAAAGGTTCCGCAACAATGCAAATCGGGGCAAAGCGAAATGTTACGTTCCAGTATCGACTGTGCCGCAGGTTCGTCTTCAATGATGATGCAGTTCATGAAATTTGAAAATTCGGCAATTTGAAAATATAATCATCTAAAACACAGCAATCTGTGCTCAATGATGACTTGACAATTCGACAACAATAACAACCATTTAACCATTCACCCATTCATTATCTCAGGTCTATTTTCATTTCAAGCCTGAAAACTCCATCTTTTTCTTCATATTCAAGTGAATGACGGTTGCGATAGATCAAATGTAAGCGTTTTTCAACATTTCTGATACCAATTCCACCATTCTCTTCACCATTCGTTTTTTCGCACAGGGCAATTTTATTCTCCGTTTTAAAAAGCAGTTGTTTCCCGTCAAACCCAATGAATATCTGAATGATTCCCTGATCTTTTCCCGTTCCATGCTTGAAACAGTTTTCGGCCAGGGGTAGCAAAAGCAAGGGTGCAATGTTCACTCCTTCAAAATTTCCTTCAGTAGTCAGAATTACCTGGGTAAGCTCAGGATTCACCCGTTCTTTCTGCAGACCAACATAAGTTTGGATGATGTCAACTTCCTTTTCGAGCGGTATCGTTTCGCTGGAAGTATCGTACAAAACATATCGAAGAAAATCGGATAGTTTAAGGACAACTTCGGCCGTCCGTTCGTCGTTTTTTGAGGCCATTGAATAGACTGTGTTCAGATTATTGAACAGAAAATGCGGATTGATTTGTGCTTTCAGGGCCGATAGTTCGTTACGGGCTGCGTCACGTTTTTCAATGAGCATTTGGGTGTATTGCCAAATCAGGAATAAAACGCCGGTAAAGATCAGGTAAGCAATCAGGATCAGAATCAGTTCCCAAACTCTGAAATAGGAAATGTAAAACAAGTTGGGAAACAGTTTGTCAATGAAGAAATTGAATAAGGCATAATTCAACAAAGCAGTCAGCAAAACTAATCCACCGACGTAAAGCAAGTACACGGCAAAGAGGCTTCGGTTCAGGAAACGGGCAATCAATACTTTCAGGTTATAATAAACTGCAGCGATAATTGTGAGATGAAAAACCACCACGTACATGAAATTTTTCAGAAAATATTCGACGAAAGCAGCCACATCCTCCTTGTTTCCATCAGGTTTAACGGCTTCCAGAACCACATATCCCAGTAGAACCAGAAACAAAACAGTGAGCGGTACTTTTATCCACCAACGGGCTTTTCGGATCATCCAGATGAATGGCAGCGCACAGTATAACAGGAAAATAAAATTCATGAGCAGAATAAAGTCCCATCCCACTTCTAATCCCTGGATGATGCCGGTTGATTCCACTCCGGGATTTAAAATTACGTTCCAGAAGTTCAACGAAATGAACCAAAAGATGACATGCAAAGCTGGAATAAGCTGTTTTTTCAGGCGTATGATTTTCATGGTGTGTTTAGTTTATCCGGTTTAACTTCAGCATGGCAGGCTGGTCTTCCCAGTCGATAAAACGCTTTTCGGCAGCGTAGCGCTCAATCATTTCTGTCAAATTCTTTGATGACGCGGTAAGCAGCAACCTTCCGGCATCGGGCACATAACGATATTTAATCCTGACGCGCTTTTTTTCGATCATGTCTTTCATGTAATCGGCACCGAGCCATGACACAAAAAGCTGTTTGTTCTGAACCTGAATTCTCGCCAGGGTATGGACAGTAAAGTAATTTTCCTTTGCCATCCGGCTGTTCTGAATGGCAGTAATTTCGCGTGGACTAAAATCACCGTACAAAACACCGTTTATTCGGAAGAGGACCACCCGGAATTGGTATTGTGCTGAATCGGGATTATTGCCTGTAAGTTTTATAACATAGTGTTTTTGTGGCTTATAAACCGTTGAATCCAAGCCTTTTTTGGTTTTTATTTTTTCCGCCGAAATGAATTGGTTGATCCTCCAGACAGCAGTGGTATCGGCTAATTCCCAGTGACCGCTGCTTTTGGAGTTCGAATCAGATTTGGATTGAATCGGATGAACACTCCAGTTTCCTTCAATTTCAGGAGCAAGTGTAATGTTTTTGTCGATGTAGAACGGGTTCAGAGAGCAAATCATAAAGAAATCCGAACATCCTGAAATAAACAGGATGATTCCGGTGACTATTAACAACTTTCGGTAGTTCATAATCCTGTGTTTTAGGTTTATGAACCGAAGATAGGATGAATAAAACCGGAAGTGAATTTTTTTCGATGAAAGTCCCTGTTTTTTCGACGGGGAAGGAGGAACAGATTGAAAATTGCAAAATTGCAGGAATAATTCTTTTAAGATAAATGATTCAATTAAATGAAAGAATTTTTAAAGCAGAAACTACTGGAAAACAGGTCAGGGATTTATTCCCTGATCGCCCATCATTATATTGACCAAATAAATGAAATGGGTTGCAGCCTTTTCAGGGACTGGTTAAGCCAGGAACTGTCTGTAGATAAAAGTACGATAAACCTTACAAGCTTATATTCCGCTTCAAGAAGGGAGCAAAAGAAAGGTAAGCATAAAGGCAAAATGACTAGTTTTCAACCTGTATTTACGAATAAGCAGAATATCGTTAATCCGGGGTCAAACTTTTCCGATCCCAACGCGATACCGTCCTCCATGGATAACATTACTGAAATGTAACCCTGTTGCAGAATAACGAATTCTGAATAATTCTGAACAGGAATAAATAAGCATAAATAGAAATAAATAGTTTTGAATAGAATCAGATAATTTATTCATTATTAGTTATATCCATGCGAAATTATCCCGGCGAGGTGAATAGCAAGTTTGTGTTTCGGTCAGCCCGAAACCTTGCTCTGCGAGGCTCAAAACATCCCGCCGGTCTAATCTGAATAGTTGAATGTACAATCATGAAAACAATTAAAAACAGGAATACCAGTGGCCGGACAACCAAAGAACCTGCCGAAAAGAAAGGGTTTAAAATAACGATCAAAATGGCTACAGATGAGTATGGTTCCCTCAAGACCAAGGCTCATGAAGCGGGCATTAACCAAAGCGAATATATCCGCCACTGTATTCAGTCCAGTATCGTTAAACAGCGCATAACCCCTGAGTTGATGAACTACATACGGCAACTTAGTGGAATGGCCAACAACATCAACCAGATAGCCCATAAAGCCAATGCCGCAGGGTATCCGGGTGTACACAAACACTGCTTATTCCTGAACGGGAAGCTGGATGATGTAATTAGCAAAATAGAAGATGATTGCTAAGATTGTTCAGGGACATGGGTTCCGGGGTGCAGTGAGCTATATCCTTGACAAAGATAATGCCCGGTTGCTTTATGCTGAAGGAGTAAGACTGAAAGACAAGGAATCCATTATCCATAGTTTCATTGTCCAGCATAAGCTGAGTCCCAACATATCAAAACCAGTCGCCCACATCTCGCTGGATTTTTCGGTTCAGGATAAGAACAGGTTGACAGATAGGTTTATGGTTGATGTCGCCCAGGAATACATGAGAAAGATGGGATACAAGGATACGCAATACATTATTGCCCGTCACCACGACACTGACCATCCTCACATTCACATAGTGATAAACCGTATTGATAATAACGGGAAACGGATTTCCGATCAAAACGAAAAGTTGCGGAACGTAAAGATTTGCATGGAACTTACAAAAGAAAGCGGTCTTTATATTGCTTCAGGAAAAGAGAATGTAAAGGAACATCGCTTAAAAGAACCCGATAAAACCAAATACGAAATTTATCATGCGCTGCAATCGGCTATATCTAAATGCCGGAACTGGCAGGAATTAAAAACAGAGCTACTCAAATCGGGTATTACAACCGAATTCAGAAATAACGGAGCTACAGACAAAATACAAGGAGTACGATTTGGAAAAAATGGGTATGAGTTTAACGGTTCCAAAATTGACAGGACCTGTAGTTATTCCAAAATCAATTACCGGTTGCAGCAAAATGAGCGATTGCAACAGGCTCAAAAACATCAACCGGAACAAGATGAATGGCATGATAGCATGGAATTATCTTCGGTCATTGAAAAAGCTGCTTCAACCTTGGGTGGAATATTCGATATACTAAAGCCTTCATACGGCAATGATGAAAATCAGGCAGAAGTTTTTAGGCTGGAGGCCAAAAAACGAAGGAAGAAGAAAGGATACAGATTATAAGCAATTTAAAAATCAACTTATGGGTACCAGCAAAATGGATCCTTCGGCAGTTTATACCTGTTTGAAGAATTAAAACAAAAGATAGATGAATTAGGCAAAAAGACAATTCCAGATAATCAGGCTGATTCAACTTCTGATCCAGGAAACTAAACTCACTTATTGAAGATTTACAAATCAGGATTAACCAACAGCAGTTTACACCGGAACAGGAAATCCTTACTACGGATAAATCCAGAAAGAGGCTGCTTTTTTATCGATAACCCCACTTTTTATTCCAATTGATCTTGCAGCATTTGGGGTTCACATTACCTGAAGAAAGAAATTGTATTTCGCCATAACTGATTTTGTGCCAGATTGCCAAGACAACTTGTTGATAATCTTTCAAAATGAATTTATGGAACATAGATAAGTTTAAGGAAAAGTACTGTACATTTGCTACTATATGCGACGTTATGTGCAATGGTAAGTGCCGATTCGATGCAAACAGTTTTCAATGAAAAATAGATAATGGCAGGACGATTAACCATAAGGGACTTTTTAGAAAGAGCAAAATTGGTTCATGGAGATAAGTACGACTATAGTAAAATTACTTATTTGTATGAATCGGATAAGATTACTATTTTTTGTAAAAAGCATCAAATAGAGTTCCTGCAATCCGTTCACAAACATTTGGCTGGACAAGGTTGTAGAAAATGCTTTTCTGAATCAAACGGAGATAGATGTCGAACAAGTCTGATAGAATTTATCAAGAAAGCAAAAGCAATACACGGAGACAAATACAACTATGACGGGGTTGACTATAAAAATAACAACACAAACATAAAGATACATTGCTCGATAAATGGACATGGCGATTTTTTTCAAACGCCTCGTAATCATACACACAAGACCAATCCGCAAGGTTGTCCTGTATGCGGTGGTAAAACAAATTGGACCAAAGAAAAATTTATTAATAAGTCAAGAGAAGTTCATAATGGTAAATACAACTATGACAAAGTTAAATTTATCAATACGATACGAAAAGTAATTATTACTTGCCCTGAACATGGCGATTTTCCACAAACACCCAATAAGCATCTAAGTGGACAGAAATGCCCAAGATGTGTACTTAATTTTAAAGGTACTACTGAGAGTTTTATTGCAAAAGCAATAGAAATTCATGGAGAAAAGTATTCCTATGATAATACAAAATATACGAGTAATCATGGAAAAGTATTTATAACCTGCCCTATTCATGGAGATTTCGAGCAATCGCCAGCAAATCATACTCATAAAACAAATCCGCAAGGTTGTCCAAAATGTTCAGGTCGCTATCCATTAAACACGGATGAATTTGTATTAAGAGCTAATGAGAAACACGATTTTTATTATGACTATAGTAAAGTTGTATATGAAAGTATGACCTCAAAAGTGATAATAATTTGTCCATTTCATGGAGAATTTGAACAACAATCAAGTGTTCATTTAAACGGAAGTGGTTGTCAAAAATGTAGGTTACCAAAAGGAGAACAGAAAATCCAAAAAGCTCTTAAAGAATTGGATTTGCAATTTGAACAACAATATTCTTTTCCAGATTGTAGATATATTAATCCTCTTCCTTTTGACTTCTTAATCAGAATTGGAGAAACCCAGTATTTAATTGAATTTAATGGAGAGCAACATTATAGACCTGTTAAATTTGGTGGGGTAACTGACAATAATGCTGATGACACATTTGAAGAAATAAAAAAGAGAGACGAGGTAAAAAAAGATTATGCCATTAAAAACGGAATACCATTATTGATTATAAGATATGACGAGACAGACAGGATATTAGAGTTTATCAAAGAATTTTTAAACATGACTTGAAAAAAATAACAACGAGCCCACAACTTTTAGATCATAATCCAAACAAGG
>JAUXUF010000286.1 GCA_030684645.1 Bacteroidota bacterium
CATAAGTCACGTTAACTGACTGACCGGAGTTCACTTTTCCTGAATTCCAGATCAGTTTTCCTTTGGCCGTTTGGTCAGTCACCTTAATTTCATAAGCAGTCTGAAGAAGATTTTCTTCCACAGAACTAATCTGCCAGCTAAGCCGGGGTTTCTGAATATCCATACCGATCGGGTTGGTGTGGTATTCACAAATCAGTTCATTTACAGATGTTTTTGTACCGGCAAAGACATTAATACTGCTGAAAATTAGAACAAAGACGAAAAGATTCGTCAACCTAATGTTTTGTTTCATAATATGATCTATTTAGTTAAAGTTCAGACGCTGTTTAAATTCATTTTTAATGCTTCGTTTTTATTGCTAATCCAAAGGGTTCAAACCACCCTTTGCTATTACAGGCCGTCCCTTCAGGACTTCCAAGGGGCAAAGCCCCGAAATGTAAAAGCATAGGATGAAGTGTAACGGAGTCCTATGATTCTGCAATAAAATTTATACAATCCCATTTATTCCATGTAAAATACTTCTTCCAAAGGTTTGGTGACCGGCGAATGATCCGGATTGGTTTTCATGATGTCGGCCATAAATGCCCACCATTTCTGAACAATTTCCGTTTTGCCCAAATCCTGTGATCCACGTCCTCCCTCTACTTTCTGGAAGGCAAACAGGGTGTTGGTTTCCTCATCGAGGAAAATTGAATACTCGCTGACTCCTGCATCTTTTAGCAATTGCCTGAGTTCGGGCCAAAGCTCGTTGTGCCGCTTTTTATATTCGTCTTTTTGACCTTCGTTCAGGTGCATTTTAAAAGCAAGTCGCATAAATAATAGTTTCGGGTTTCGGGTTTCGGGTTTCGGGTTTGAATATTGGTTATTTAATATTCAGTATTGGACATTTTTTTCAAATATAAATATCGAATATCGAACAAGAAATAAGAAATATAAAACGACCACTTCGATGTTTCTTGTTTCTTATTCGGAGTTTCTTGTTTACATCGAGTTACCGATACCAACCAAAACAACTGCCAACAGAATGATAGCTATCCCTGCAGTGATCGTCCATTTAGTTTTCGAAGCGACTCCAGTCCATTCCTTGCGGTAAATACCCCACATGTTGGCCGTCAGGATAATGGTTGACATGTGCAGAATCCATGAACTTGCGCCATTTCCGAGCTTGCTTTCGCCCATTCCATAAAAGAAAAACTGCATGAACCAGGTTGTTCCGGCCAATGCCGAGAACATGATGTTATTGAAAATGGGTGTCGATTTATTGGTAAAATCACCATAAGTTTTGTTTTTCAGACTCAGGATTGTAGTCCATATCAGGTTGGTAGTCAAGCCGCCCCAAAGGATCACCACAAAAGTGACATTATTCTGAAAAAGAAATTCTCCCTGTCCCGGATTAATTGCTTTCCATGCTTCGTTGGCTATAATGGCCAGCGGTTTTCCGGCTTCGATACCGAAATTAAAAAATGAACTCAGGATACCCGAAATTACGGCAATGATCAATCCTTTTATCAGGCTGAACTCGGCGACACTTGCCTTTTGCTGATCTTCAGATAGTTCACTTTCTTTCATCATTCCGGCTTTTCCTGAAATCGCAATACCGATCAGGCAGACTAAAACACCAAGCAAAACCAGACGGCCTCCCCCGGTAGCCAACATGTCGGTAAACGAAATTTTGCCAAATGTTGGATTGATGGTATAATAAATTGAAGGAACGATAGCACCAAATGCGGCACAAAAGCCTAACACAACTGAATTTCCCAATGACATTCCCAGGTAGCGAACTCCCAGTCCGTAGGTCAGTCCTCCGATTCCCCAAAGCAATCCCATTAAAAAAGTAATTGAAAGAATCTGGCTTGAGCTGCCGGCAATAATACCAGCAAAACCCGGAATTGTAAAGTAAGCTGCCAGTGGTGGCACAATGAGCCATGAAAAAAGACCGCCAATAATCCAGTAGCTTTCCCAGGCCCATCCTTTCACTTTGTTGAATGGCATGTAAAAACTTCCTGAAGCAAATCCCCCGATCGAATGAAAAATAACGCCTAATAATGCATTCATAGTTTTGTTTAGTTAAGATTTATCTTTTATGACTTTAATTCTTATTTTTGTAAGTGTAAAGATACTTACGATTTAAAGCTAATCAATACGCAAAATGATGGTTGATTTACACAATTTGACACTATGCCAAACGACTCATTTGCAAAATACATTAATGCCGGACCGCTCGATAAGGAATGGGGCTTGTACCTCACCGTGGCCGGATACGCGCAGATACCGCCATCGCTGGTCTATCCTCCACGGTTGCATCCGAGCGGATATTTCTTCACGTGGGAAAAAGGCCGGATTCTACAAGAATACCAGATCAATTACATTACGGAAGGTTCAGGAACATTTGAAACCAGTACCGATCAGTTTCAGGTTGTATCGGGTTCAATGATTATTCTTCGTCCCGGAATGTGGCACCGCTACAAACCAGATCCGAATACCGGATGGAACGAGCATTACATTGGGTTTAACGGTGATTTTTGTTCACATCTGTTTCAGGAAGGATTTTTTCAGACTTCGAAACCGGTCCTCTATGTTGGGTTCCAGGAAAGTCTGCTAAAGCTGTTTTTCGAAATTATCCAACAGGTAAAAGATGAAAAAACAGGCCATCAGCAGGTTGCAGCGGCAAACCTGATCCTGATGCTCGGCAAAATTCTTTCAGTGATACGAAACCAGGAGTTTGCCGGGAAAAGCATCGAACGTATAATCCGGAAAGCCTGCCTGCATTTCAGGGAAAATCTGAATACCAACGTTAACATTGAAAATCTGGCCACCGAGCTCCATGTAGGTTATTCGTACTTCAGGCAAATGTTCAGGAAATACACCGGCCTATCGCCAACGCAATATCATCTGTCTCTGCGCATTCAAAAAGCAAAAGATCTGCTGGTTTCGACCGGTCAGAGTTTTAAGGAAATTTCCAATGAACTCGGATTCGAATCATACTTCTATTTCTCGCGTATTTTCAAAGATAAAACCGGGAAAAGTCCGATGGAGTTCAGGAAAGAGCATCAGCAATCCTAGAAATAGAAGATACTCTTTTGTCCGCGTTTTTCCTTATATTCCCCTTTACGGATCACTTTCACGATCGAACGCCTGTTCACTTCATGCTGTTCTTCGGTACATTCTACCCCGTTTGAACATTTGTTCAGTAATCGGGTTTCACCGTATCCCTGATAAATCATACGCTTTGAATCAATCCCTTTTGACATCAGGTAATCGTAAGCTGCACGGGCCCGTCTTTTGGAAAGGAGCATGTTGTATTCATCGCTTCCACGTGAATCGGTATGCGATTCCATCCTGATTTCGAGGTCAGGGAATTCTTTCATAAGAACAATTAATCTGTCGAGTATTGCGGCAGCGTCGGGCCTGATGTCTGACTTATCCAGATCGTAGTTAATATACTCCAGTTCAATCACCTGAACTGCAGCGCCATCTTCCTCCTCCATGCTTTTCGGTGCAGGATAATTATCGGTAACTTCTTCTATTTTCTGTTCAAGAAAAATTTCTGAATAGACTTCGTCATTCGGACGGAGCGAGGCTGTTGTAACCGTTTTCTCACTTTCAAAATAGAATTCCTTATTGACATTGATCGTGTATTGTTGTCCTTTACTAACCTCGAATTCAAACTGTCCATCGATACGTGTGGTACTCGAAAAAATGGTTTTCCCATTCTCGTTGATAACTGCAATTTTCGCATCGGCAAGGACATCTTTGGTGTCGCGGTCTTTCACAACTCCCCTGATAATTACCGGAACGCGTTTTATTTTCAGAAAGTACAAATCATCATTGCCTTTACCTCCGGAGCGATTTGAAGAAAAATAACCTTTTACGCCAGTTGAATCAAGCGCCAGTCCGAAATCATCCTGGGATGAATTAACCGGATAGCCCATGTTTTGAATGCTGTTAAACACTCCCCGTTCAGGAACTGAAAAATAAATGTCCAGGCCTCCTAAACCACCATGTCCATCGCTGGCAAAATACAGCACACCATCGTTACTGATAAATGGGAAAAACTCGTTACCTTCTGTATTTAACTTGGGCCCAAGATTGAATGGTTTACTCCATTGTCCGTTCGAAAATACGCTGAAATAAAGATCCGATTTGCCATAGCCACCGGGCATGTCAGAAGCAAAATACATGATTGTTCCGGTTTTGTCGATGGCTGGATGTCCCACCGAATATTCATCACTGTTATACCTGAAACCTCCGGTCATTTTCCATTCGCCGTTTTCCAGCTTTCCAATGAATATTTTCAGGTTTACCACGCCCTCTCTACTTTTTGATGCCTTGCCTTTCACGAAGTTGTTCCGGGTAAAATAAATAATGTCTTTTTTGGCATCAAACGAAACCGGACCATCATGAAAGGCTGTTTTCAATTTGGGGGCAAAGGGTTCGGGCGATGACAAATCGCCATTGGCATTAATTTTTGCAGAGTACAAATCGAGAAACGGAAGCTCATTCCATTTGTATTTTTCGGCTGATTTGGTTCCGATGGAAGTAGATGACAAGATAAGTTGATTTTTATAGAATGCGGGGCCCATCTCAGAGCCAGGCGTATTTATTGCCACATTTCGGATCTGATAACTGGCAGAATCGCGCATCAGGAACTGGATGTATTCAAGCAGCGAAACCTGTATGTTTACCCGGCCATCTTCGGGCCGTAATTCTGAATACTCTTTCAGCCATTGTTCGGCCAACAAATATTTTCCGTTGCTTTTCAGCGCCTGCGAATAATTGAAGATATCTTCAGGTTCTTCTACATGGCGATCGATCAATTTTTTCAACCAACGTTCAACCTCTTCGGTATTCCCCAGATTCCGGTTGGATTCAGCCAGACGTTTGATAATGTAATTGTCGGCAGTATCTTTCTTGTAAGCATATTCATATAAACCAATGGCCTCAACATAAGCAAATTCATCAAAGCTTTTATCAGCAAGTTTGACCGTAAGTTTCTGGCCAAAACTCTGAATTGAACACATCAAACTCAGAATCGTTCCCCAAATAAATATGTTTGAAATCCTAGCCATTAATATCTTTTTCTTATCGTTAGAAATACCGCGGTGACCGTACCTTACCACCACCTCCGAGGTTGAAATCATAACTTACCATAATCTCGTGTGTGCCATTGTTATATGCGCCAAGTTCGTTAATCGGAAGATCATAAGAATATCCGATTTTTATCTGATTGGTAATCTGAAGCTGGAATAATCCTCCAAACGAATCGCCAAGCCTCCACATAGCACCAAGCCATAGTCGATCATAAAATAAAAATGTGCCGTTCAGGTCGAATGAAACCGGAGCATTCATTACAAATTTGGTCAGAATGGATGGTTTAAATTTAACAATTCTATTTACATCAAATACATAACCAGCCATAAAAAAAACATGTACCTGTTCTTTGCTGATATTCTGAACAGAAAAGTCATTTTTATTGATGGTGTTTTCAAGAAGCTTTGGAATAGATAAACCCAGATAATACCTGTTGGCATGAAAAAATGCACCCACCCCCATATTAGGCAAAAAATTACGGTTGATATCATTTTCAAAAACCGGATCCCCTGGTTGGTTGGTAGTAAGCCCGGATACCCCGGCTTCGTAAAAATTAACACCACCCTTTAGCCCAAGTGCCAGATTATGGTTATTTTTGAATCTCAAGGTATAAGAATAATCAACATACATTCCTGTTTGTTTTACCACACCAATCTGATCGCTCATGAACGACAAGCCTAAGCCCATGTTTGCACCTGTTACGGGTGAATGGATAGCAAAAGTTCTGGTCGCTGGTGCGCCAGGCATAGAAACCCATTGCTTGCGCGAAACAACCATCATGCTGAGCAAATCCTTTGAACCTGCATAGGCAGGATTGATGGTCATCATATTTTCCATATACTGTGTGTACATCGGATCTTGCTGTGCCTTTAATCCGAAGGAAAAAAGCATAACAATTCCTACAAACAGTATTTTGGTTGTATAAGTTTTTATATCGAGTATATCAATGTTCGTTCTCAAATAAAGGATGTTCACGTCTTCAACTTCAATATCAATATCATTGAAACGGGTGAGCGGATTTCTGCTAAGTTAAATAACTCCGCAAAAGTAGTATTTGTATCTATACTCAACCGTATTAATGAGCAAAGCATTGATGTCGTATTTCAAAACAGGGTTTACACCTATCCAAATTGATCCGTATAAATCGTTTGAACACCTTCTCAACAACTACCCAGGCTTTTATATGCTCTTTCTATGGCCAAAATATCTTCCCTGTCTCCACTGAACTGAGCAAAAAACACTGATTACCAACAATTTTCATGCAATAGGGGTAAGTGAGCCTTCGGTGTAAGCTCTGTCTGATCCTAGCGGTCTAAGTAGATTGACCCCTGGATATTTTGTGCCCCGTTCATCTTCAAAATATAATAGTATGTTCCGGAAGGAACAGGTCCTGAACCAGTCCTCAATCCAGATGAGGCCCTTCCATTCCAGAATCCATCCTTACCTTCGCCTTCTCCGTAGTTTTTGGATTGGTAAACGATGTTGCCCCACCGGTTGATAATCTCAATTTCCACATTCTTATATTTAGATAACCCTTTAATTTCGAAAAAATCGTTGATACCGTCTCCATTTGGAGAGAAGGCCTGAGGAATGAAGAACGGAATATCGCTGATCAATACCAGAACTTTGGCATTATCGCAATTGTTGAAATAATCGCAGATGGCATATACAAATTCATCCTGGCCAACATACAAATATTCAGGCCAGTATAAAATCAGAGAATCGGCAGATACTTCAGCAATACCGTGCAATGGAGGAGTCACAATAGAAATGCTTGAAGGAATAATTTTTCCGGGTGGAGTATCGTTCCGGAGTACATTGATGATCACACTCTGGTTTACGATGGTTTTAGCTGTATCGTTGATGGCCTGAATATACAAACCAACATTGACCGAGTCTGTATTGATACAACCCATCCTGTCGGTTACCTGCACATAATACATCCCCAACCCACTGACTTGTGCTGTTGGCGTAGTTTCTCCACTCAGGATGATTCCTCCTTTCGACAACCATAAATAGGTAAGCCCGGCGCCTATACTTTTGCTGGCGTTTAACAGGATGGTGGTGTTTGGCGCATCCACAAATACGTTGCGCTCGGTAAGGACCATTGGTGCGACTAAAACCGAAACCAAAACTGAAGTAGTATCTTTCAGCCCTTTACTATCGGTAACCGTTAAATGATAGCGGGTAGTTTTGCCCGTATGGAAAATTGGTTTGGCGCTCGACGGATTGTCGAGGTAAGTTGATGGCGACCAACTAAAACTGAGCCCATCGCCGCCCGACTTGCTGGCATCCAATACTTGTCCCTGAGTATTACAACTGGCAACTATCAAAGCAGGAGCTCCCAGAATACGTGCCACCGGTCCACGGTGAACAAGCGTTTTTACAACCGAAATATTATTATCTGTTTTCGGATCCCAGGTCAAACTTGATACTGTGGCCATGTTTTTCAGGGTATCGGGTGCATTCAGCGAAACAGTTCCGGATATAAACAGGCTGAATGTTTGATTAACTGCCAGCGTGCCAAGTACGTAATAACCGTTCCAGTCCTTTATGATTGTACTTCCGGAGATATTGTATTTCGGATTTTGGATGGCGGCTGGCAGGTAGTCGTTGATCTGAATCTGGCTGGCGGCTGCTGTACCAAGGTTGGTCACAGTAAGCTCATAATTCACAGCCTCACCCGGAATTGCAAATTCAGGACCAGTCTTCAGTATCTTCAAATCGGCAAAAAGCGCTGGAGCTTCTTTAACGACAATAAATACAGTGGCATTGTCACATTCATTCAGTTTCGAATCACAAATCTGATATACGAACTGATCGGTACCTACAAATCCAACTGTGGGTGTATAGCTGAATGTCCCGTTGCTATTGATGGTAACAGTTCCATTGACCGGCATAACTACCGGATTTTTAGTCACAACCAGCGTGCTTACCGAAGGATAACTGTCGTTGGCCAACAGATTACCCTGAACAAGTTTCCCATAAGAAAAAAAGATGTCGTCGGAAGCAAACAGGCGTACTTCCGGATCGTTCGAAACGGTGATGGTCACCCGGGCTATTGCAGTTAAACCCGAAACGGCACCATAAATTTCGTAAACAAAATAATCCGTTCCAATAAATCCTGTTTTAGGCGTATAAATATAACTTCCATTGTCATTTAGAACCAGGGTTCCGGATTTTGGTCCGTCCAATGGTTTGGTATTCAGTATAATTTGTTCTCCTGAAACCGAAAGATCGTTAGCCAGCACGTTGCCACTTACGGCTGTATTCAGCAAAGTCTGTTTTTCATCGTCGTTGGCAACCGGCGGGATCTGGGAAAGCACATCTGTGAGAACCTGAATCGTCACATTCACCGTGTCGCAGTCAGCCGGATCTTCTGCCGTACAAACTTTGTAATAGAAATTATCAATTCCGACATATTCGTTGGCCGGTTTATAGGTGTATTGTCCATTAGGATCCATGATGACCGTACCGTGTACAGGATCTAAAAACATGGTTACGAAGGAGTTAAATCCGTAGAAACCGGCATCGTTAATCAGCACATTTCCGGAGACCGGTATATTTTTAAAGGTGATGTTCACATCGTTGGTTGACAAACGATCCACGACCACCGGAACTTCTTTTTCGACGGTAATCACCAGCTTGGCCTGTGCACATGCCGGAGGATTTCCGTCGTCACAAACTTCATACGTTATTTCGTCCTGTCCCGAAAACCCTGATTTTGGAGTATAGGTAAACGAACCGTCAGCTTTCAGAACAATTGTTCCGTTGGCCAGACCGGAAACCGGTATCAGTTTCAGAATTAGCTGATTGCCATCCGGGTCGCTATCGTTGGCCAGCAGATTTCCAGAGACTGCTTTATTTACTGTAGTGGTAGCCTGATCGTCAACCAGAACCGGCTTTTTATTCCGGAGCATAGTGATGTAAACCGTTGCTTTGCTACATGCAGCAGGCGTTCCGTCGTCACAAACCTGATAGACAAACTGATCTGATCCTCCGTCGAAACTGGCATCCGGAGAATACTCGAACAACCCGTTTGCTGAAATCGT
The DNA here is from genome assembly GCA_030684645.1 of Bacteroidota bacterium. GTDB lineage: Bacteria > Bacteroidota > Bacteroidia > Bacteroidales > Prolixibacteraceae > Aquipluma. The sequence goes on from JAUXUF010000286.1 coordinate 9,144, forward strand.
CACAGTTCCTTTGGTTGGATCTACTACTGGGGTAATTTCATAAACCAGCTTGTTTCCATCGGGATCCAGATCATTCAGAGCCATATTTCCTGAAATTTTGGCGCCCGTAGTGAAGAAGGCATCATCGGCTGCAAAAGGCGGGTTGTTAACCTGCAAAGGAGCATTAACCTGAATGGAGACTGTGGCCCGTGCGCATAGCGAAGGAACCTGATTGTCGCAGATTTCATAGACAAACTGATCGGTTCCGGAATAACCTGCTGTCGGGGTATAGGTAAACGTTCCATCCGCGTTCTGAACCAAAGTTCCGTGACTAACCGAAGTCGGAATACGCGAAATGTGGATCGGGTTGGAATCCGGATCAAAATCGTTGGCCAATACGTGAATAATTACCTGCTTTCCGGAAAGGACAACTGTTTCGTCTTCGTTGGCTATCGGCGCTTTGTTCCCTGGAATCTGTTCGCGGACTTCGATGGTCACTGTTGCTTCGCTGCACAAACTTGGAGTGGTATTCTTTTCGCAAACCGAATAAGTAAAATAATCCTCACCGATGAATCCGGTTTTCGGGGTGTATGTGTAATTTCCGTTCGATGTAATAACCACAGTTCCGTTCAAGGCCGGAACAACCGGTTTGGTATTCAGTACCAATTCATTTCCATCGGGATCGGAATCGTTGGTGAGTACATTTCCGGAAACGGCCATGTTACTCAGCGTATTGTTGATGTCGTTAACGGCCAGCGGTGCATGGTTGACCGGAATAATTTTGGTGAGTTCGAGAGAAACAATAGCCCTTGAACATTGCACGGGGATACCGTTGTCACAAACTTCATAGGTAAACGAATCGAACCCGGTATAACTGGCTTCAGGAGTATAATCGAAAGTTCCGTCAGAGTTAATGATCACTGTTCCATGGGCAGGCTGAATGACAGGGGTGACCGAATAAACCAGTGCATTACCATCGGGGTCACTGTCATTCGAGCTCATCCGGAAATTCATGACTTCGCCCTGAACACCTAAATAATTATCGTTCACCGCCAATGGTACCCGGTTGTTAAAATTGATCACCACTTTAGCCTGACTACATTTAACAGGAGACCCATCATCGCACACTTCATAAATAAACTCATCGGTTCCTGAAGCTGTTGTTTTTGGAGTGTAGGTAAATGTTCCATCGGCTCTGATCACCACGTCTCCTTTCGAAGGAGTAGTTGCCGGAATAGTTTTGTATATCAGCTGGCCACCTTCAGGGTCGCTGTCGTTGACTGTCAATGCACCCGAAATGGCCGGTCCGCTGGTTGCAAACACATCATTCACAGCCACCGGCGCTTTGTTGGTGCTGACCGTCAATTCTCCGGTAGTCAAATCGGTCGAAGAATTTCCGGCGGCATCGGTCAGTATGGCAGTCACCGGATAGACGCCATCCAAAATTTCGTTTCCGGCGGGAACCTGCAAGCTCCAGTTAGTTCCGGTGAGCGTCAGGTTACCATCACCAGAAGTATAAGTTACACCGTTTACCGTTACTGTGAGTGTTTCACCCAGACCAACAGTAGCCGTTCCGGTGAGGATTGGTGTAGTATCGTTGGTGGTCAGTGGGTTGACCGTTGGCACAATGTGTGCGGGAAGAATGGTTAATTTAACCGGTGTACGTGCCGGATTGGTGCAGAATCCATTGTTTGATTCTGCATAATAGGTTTTCGTTCCTACCTGCATTAACGTTGGTGAAACAATAGCTGTTCCTCCTGATGATGCCTCGTACCAGACAATGTTTACTCCTGTTTCAGGAACAATTTGTGTATTGGCATCCAGCATCTGAACCGGACTTTGTGCCCAAACGAGTAAATCTCCGGTACTAACCGGACTTGCCGGTAAATCAATTACGGTGACTACTCCTGATTTTATGTCACCAGTACAATTATTCAGATCATGTTCCTGAACCTCCAGTGTATATGAACCCGCTGTTTGCCAGGTCATATTCAGAACATCGGTGACTGAACTTTGTATCACCCCGTTAATTTTCCAGGTGAAAGTCGAGCCTGGGGTGCCTGTTACCGAATAACGCCTGGCGGTTCCGACACATACCTTATCGGCCAAAGCAACCTGGGCCAGCGCCTGGAAGGCGCTGCTCAGCATGATTGCCAGTAGGAGTATATGTCGAAACCGTTTAAGCATTAATTTTCAATTTATTTCAATTCCACTCCGAAAACCCTGTCAGGGTTGCTCCTTGAGGGAAGTAATTCTGTATAATACTTCATTTCGTTTTGTAACATGAACCCTGACAGGGTTAATGAACAAGTTCGCAAGCCGGATAATCCGGCGCCCGTGTTGGCGGGCCGCATGACCAGCCACGGCCATACCGACCCACTGCCTTGAAGGCAGTGGGGGATATGGTTTTTGACAAGTGTTTTATTCTATTATTCATGATTTTAAATTAAGGACCAACAGAGATTTCAGAAGTGGTTGGTAATGGGGTCGCAGTGATTGTTACCGTTGCAGTATTGGTACATCCATTCCCGTTGGTAACGGTTACGGTATAAGTTCCAGCACCTTTATTAACAACAGCAGTACTTTCTCCCGTATTCCAGCTATAGCTTCCTCCGCCACTGGCAGTTAGCGTTGCAAGATCTCCAGCACAAATAGTACCATCATTATTGGTTGCACCAGAGGTTTCTGTCACTGATATTGAGGCTGTTGGTAACGGATTTACCGTAATCGTTCCAGTTGCACTGACACTTCCGCAACCACCTGTTAATGGAATGCTGTAGCTGAAGGTTCCTGCCTCTGTTGGTGTTCCACTGATGGTAATCACATCGGCTAACCAAGCTGCTGATACGCCTGCTGGCAAACCTGTAGCACTTCCAATTCCAGTTGCTCCGGTTGTTGCATGAGTAATATCGGTCAAAGCTGTACTGATACATAAGGTTGGAGTAGTTGACGCTGTACCTGCTGTGTTAGCTGGTGTTACCGTAATCGTTCCAGTTGCACTGACACTTCCGCAACCACCTGTTAATGGAATACTATAATTAAACGTTCCACTAGCTGTTGGTGTGCCGCTGATCGTAATCACATCCGCTAACCAAGCTGCTGATACCCCTGCCGGTAAACCTGTGGCAGTTCCTATACCTGTCGCTCTGGTAGTAGCATGTGTAATTGCGGTCAAGGCAGTATTGATACACAAGGTTGGAGTCGTTGATGCTGTACCTACTGTATTATTTGGATTAACCTTTACCAAATACGTTTTTGTCGTAGTACAACTGGTAATATAATCCGTTTCCACAAATGTGACTGTATAGACTGTCGCACTTGCAGGATCTGCCCAGGTAATGTCCGTATTAGAAGCACTTGCAGTTGCAATAGTCCAATCAATAGTAGAAGCACCTGGTGAAACAGACCATGCAAAAGTATTCTGTACATCTCCTGGAGTGACCTTATAATGTACAAGTCCCGGACAAATTTCCTGATTGACGATGGTCAATTCATTAGTGGTTATGTCAGGAGTTGCACCTATTAATGCGGTTACACTATAAACATTTCCTGCTGTAAGTGCATTCGCTACCGGAATAGTCAGAGTCCAATCTGTAGCAGTCGGTACAGTCAAATCAGCTCCTACCGGATAAGTTATACCATTTACCACTACCGAGAGAAGGCCAGATGGTCCATCGTATGTTCCGGTAATTGTCGGGGTAGTACTGAGAGTTGACTGAGGATTCACAGTTGGAACCCCGGGAGTTGCCATGGCCCCACTCGTACTAGCAATCAGTACCAGCAACACGGCCAGCCATTTTAAAAATCGATGTTTTGTTTTCATTGTGTTTTTGTTTATAAGTTGATATTTTAAGATTTCAATTCCAGAACCTGAACCTGCCGATTGGGGCATTAATTGCCCAATATCGTGTTCACCTGCATAGCCATCCGACAATTCCAAATGAGACATCCAATGCAAGAGTTGCATGATGATGTTTGTTAACCGGATGTTTGTTCTCATTTTGTTTTTGTATCTATCTTGATTATATATTTTTCCATTCCCATTTATCAAAACCGGATCAGACGATTCAGGCATTTGTCGCCCAACATCGTGTTCGGCTAATATGCCTCCCGACAATTCCAAATGTGACATCCAGTGCAGCAATTGCATCATCAGGTTAATAAACCGTTTGTTTGGCTTCGAAATTTTAAGGTCGTTTTTCATGATAAGTATATTTTAGTTATTAATTTTTTTGTGTTATGATAAGGCTGCTATATTCTTCTGTTTTATATTTCGATTCAATGCTTTCTTAAGTTTATGGATGTGAAATTTCAGATGTATTTGGAAGTGCCGTCAAATAAAATTTATGGTAATCGTTGGTTGAATTCATGTCGCTAGCGTTCACTATAAAAAGGGTGTAAACCGTTTGTGTATAGGGGTATCCATTGACTGCATTGGTATCAAATACTTTTGTAGCTGCAGCGATTCCAGAGAACGAACCGGCTCCATCGTTCACCGTCAAATAATCCACAGGTAAAGTATTGATATCCTGAGCGAACAGGTAATAAGTAAATCCCCATGTTGATGTGCCGCAAAGCTCGTTAACCGTCCAACTGATAATAACCGTTGTTGACGGGGCTACCTCTCCCTTGCAATTGTGTCCGGGGTTTGCTACCTGAAGGTCGAAACTGTTTTGCAGGCTGATTACTAATGTACCCTTTGTAACACAGCTGCTGGATGCATCGGTTTTAGTGGCTTCAATGGTATAGGTTCCGGGAGCCAAATCGCCTGTCCAGGTAATTTGAACCGTTGCCGCATTGAGTGGCGCCAGTATAAAGCCACTTACTACCTGTGTGCCTCCAGTTCCTGATCCGGCAAAAACTTTCCAATCATAATTAAATCCTCCTACAGGAGTTCCGCCGTCAACCGAATAGTTATATACTCCGCACTGGTTGGGCAGAATGCCTGTTCCTCCGCCACTCACTATGGAATGACTGATTGTAATCGGATCGGGAGACTGGTTGACTGTGATGCTGAAGGGGTGGGTTTCACTGTTGCCCGAAAGGTCGGTTACCGTATAAACCACATTGGTGACACCCACGTTGAAAAGGCTCCCTTCCGTCAGATTGGTGCCAGCGCCAGCGGTCGCACCTGTCATGGAGTACGAAATGGTCAGGCTGGCAAAAGCAGTACAGTTATCCAATACATCTACATCGTCGATCCGGATGCCTGAAACTGCAATCGATGTCGCCCCATTCACCGTACAAACAATCTGATCAGCAGGCGCGAAACCGGTATATACAGGTTTGGTTACGTCAATGAACGTCAACACATTCGAAACCGAGTTACAGCTGGCCTGTGTAAAATCGATTGTCTCCGAAACCTGCACGCGGTACTGATCTCCCAGATTGGCCAAAGTTCCCGTGAAAGTTGCATTGTCGGTTCCAATAACCGACCAGCTTGAACCACTGTTGGTACTCAGTTCCCATTGGTAATGGACTGTACCCGACACCGTGGCGTCAATGGTCAACGCTCCTCCGGGACAGGTATTGTTGAAGCCCAGTGAGCTAATAGTTACTGATGGCTGTGAAATAGTGAATACTTGTGTGCAAGTCGTAGAGTTTCCGGCCACATCAGATATCTGATAGGTACGGGTCAAGATCGATCCGTTCAAATTATCCGGAAGTTGCGTGAAAGTTCCCGTGGCGAGGCTACAATTATCGCCTGCCGTTCCTCCCGCATTGGTAAATTCAGTATAGCTGGCATAAACCGGGGCATTGGCCGCGCAAAAAACCGTTGACCCCACCGGACAGTTAATGGTTGGGGCAATATTGTCGGAAACCGTAATGGTAAATGAACAGGTTTGCTGGTTGTTGTTCGAGTCAGTTGCGGTATAAGTTATGGTCGAAGTACCTACTGCAATAGTTGCCCGGTGTGTCCCTGGTGACGGCGTGGTAATTGCTTCGTTGGCAACCACATTCACTGTGGGTGTTCCGCAGTTATCGGTTGCGGTTGGAATCAACCAATCAACCACCTTGGTACATAATCCGGGATCCACATTTACGGTCATATTCGCAGGGCAGCCTGAAAAGACAGGCAATACCGAATCAATGGTAACGGCGACGGTATTGGAAACCGCGCTGCTGCATAAACCACTGGAAACCTGTGCCCTGTACCAGGTGTTTACAATCAGGTTAGGCGTAGTGTAACTTGCAGTGGTACCTCCGCTTCCACCGGTAACGGGCGCCCAACCTGTACTTCCATCAGCCGACTGTTCCCATTGGATGGTTCCGGTTGAGCCAACAAGCGATAGGATCGTTGAGCTGTTGTAACAAACCTGAGACAAAGCTGCACTTGCGGTTCCTCCTGTTGATGCAGGATCAACCGTAACAGTAGCCTCCGCTGAGTTGGCCGAAGTACAGCTTCCACTGGTAACCACTGCCCGGTATTTGGTGGTGGCTGTTATGTTTGTCGCTGTTTGCGTAACAGTCGTATTGGCTATGTCAACCGGAGTTACCCAGTTGTCTGTTGACGATTGCCATTTGGTGATTGTTCCGGTGTAACCCGATAATGTTAAAGTCGTACTGTTGGTTCCGGTACAAACAGTGGCGCTTCCGCCAACACTTCCGCCAACACTTGTTGGATCAACCGTTAACCCAACGGCATTGCTGGTTACCAGCGGACCGCAGGTTCCGGTTACTTTCACGGTATATTGTTTTCCATTGAGGCTGAATGCCGGATTGGTGATGGTTAATGTTGATGAAGTTACGTTGGAATATGGCGCGGCTTCTGTCAAAGCTGTTGTTCCATCGACATACCACTGGTAGGTCAGGTCTATACCGGTAGCAGTGACCGAAATAGTTGCAACACCTGCACTCTCGCAAACGGTTGAAGGTGCAAACGGTTGCCCCGTAATAGCAGTATTGGCATTGATCGTTACAGTTATCGGGTAATTGATACTGATGCACCCAGTTGAACTGTTTTTAACGGTCAGGTTCGCATTGTAAGTTCCGGCAGGTGCAACTCCGGGAACGATAATTGCAATCGGGCTGGCAGTTAAGGTACTGAAAGCCACATTGGAGAATCCTGCTGTTATCGCCGGTGCATCAAAACTAAGGCTGTATTGGTTTGCTCCTCCCGTAGTTGCGCTGTAAGTTAAATTGGCAGAACTGGTAGCAATACAAACCGATGGATTGGTTCCCAGTGTTATCGTCGGCAAAGCATAAACAGTTGCAATCACTTCGGAACGGGTTAAGGTTGAACATCCGGCGTCGGTCGATTCAACCCAATACGAAGTAGTCGAACTGATGGAAGGTGTAATAATGTAACTTGTTCCGGTTCCCAGCAACGTACCGCCGGTTGATGCACTGTACCAACTGATGGTTCCGGCGCTGGCTGTAGCCTGAAGCGTGGCCGTACCTGAACCGCAAATCACTCCGTGAGTTACGCTCAGAATGGT
>JAUXUF010000287.1 GCA_030684645.1 Bacteroidota bacterium
ATGGCCTTTACTTCTTCATGAGTAACAGGCGCGCCCGAGTCGCCTTCAACACAACAAGCTCCTTTGCATTTCAACAGATCACAAAGAAATTTTTTCTCTAGTATATCCAAACTAACAATGGCACGTCCGATCTCGAGCATAAAGTCCTCTCCCCCAGCCCCTCTCCAAAAGAGAGGGGAATAAGAACTATTTGATTTTTATTTTGTAATTATTATTCAATCAATACGTTCCCGGTCATTTCCGTTGGAATTTCCAACCCCATGATCGATAATAGCGTAGGAGCCACATCGGCCAGGATGCCGTCTTTGATTTTTGCGTTTTTGTTTTCGGAAATGTAGATACACGGAACCGGGTTCAGCGAATGTGCTGTGTTGGCCGATCCATCATTGTTAATGGCATAGTCAGCATTTCCGTGGTCGGCAATAAGTATTATTTCGTATCCCCCTTTCTGTGCGGCTTCAACCACCTCTTTCACACAACTGTCAACGGCAGTTACTGCTTTGCAAATGGCTTCGTAAACGCCGGTATGTCCAACCATATCTCCGTTTGCAAAGTTCAGGCAAATAAAATCAGCTGTTTGATTGAGCAATTCTGGAACAATCAGGTCGCGAACCATCGGAGCTGACATTTCGGGCTGAAAATCGTAGGTCGGAACTTTGGGTGATGGGGCCAAAAGTCTTTTCTCTCCTTCGAATTCCTCCTCGCGGCCACCGCTAAAGAAGAATGTGACATGGGCATATTTTTCAGTTTCTGCAATACGGATTTGCTTCAACCCGGCTTTCGAAACAATTTCACCCATTGTGTTATTCAAGTTTGGCTTGTCGAAAATGACATGGATGTTTTTGAAAGCAGCCTTGTAATTGGTCATGGTGTACCATTGCAGAGGAATGGTTTTCATATTAAATTCCGGAAGATTCTGTTGCGTAAAAGCAATGGTTGTCTGACGTAAACGATCGGTTCGGAAGTTGAAACAAATAACCACATCGTTTTCCTGAATGGTAGCCAGTGGATTTCCGTTTTCATCAACCATCACGATTGGTTTCAGGAATTCGTCGGTCACTCCTGCCTCATAAGATTCTTGCACCGTTTTCAGCAAATCGGTCGAAGGAGTTCCTTTCCCTTTGGTATATAAATCATAGGCCAGCTTTAGTCGTTCCCAGTTTTTATCCCTATCCATACCGTAATAGCGGCCAATCAGTGAGGCAAATTTCCCGTTGGTTCCTTCCAGATTTTTAAGGTCTTCTTCCAGAAAACCCAATCCTGAACGCGGATCAGTATCCCGTCCGTCGGTCAGACCGTGAATAAATGTATTTTTTAATCCAAAGTCGGTTCCGATCTGACAAAGGGCAATCATGTGTGAACTCAGTGCATGAACTCCACCAGGGCCGATCAGGCCAATCAGGTGCACATTTTTGTTATTCTCTTTGGCGTAGGTAAAAGCTTTAACAATTTGCGGTTCATTCCAGAGTGTTTTGTCGCGGATTGATTTGGTGATTTTAACCATGTCCTGATAAATTACGCGTCCGGCGCCGATGTTGAGGTGACCCACTTCAGAGTTTCCCATTTGTCCATCGGGTAAACCCACATTTTCGCCAAAGGTTAGCAACTGCGAATGAGGATAGTTGGCGTTCAGGTAATCCAGAAAAGGTGTTGGTGCAGTCGCAATCACGTCTCTTTCAGTACCATCTCCAATTCCCCAGCCATCAAGGATCATTAAAAGCGCTTTTTTATTTGTTGCCATAATTTGATTCATTTAAAATAACGAATAATTTCAGGATACAAGAATACCGTTTTTTCAACAAGGATAGAAAATATTGCTGCACCCCTTAAGATGAATTAACAATTTACTTTCATACTGGTTTTCCAGTTCATGAAGTTTTAAATCAAAAAAATAAATCAGCCGTACTTTTTTTTGTGAATTTATCAGGTATAAGGACAATGAGGATTGGGCGCCAAATAAGAAAAGTGAGGAAAGCATTTAGAAAGTATTCAATATGTTTTCCTTAAAAGACCTGGATTTACAAAAGCCATTCAACTGGCTGGAGGATTAATTGGAATGTATCTTCACCTTGGGAAAATGATCATTTTTTGAAACGACTGCATTCTTCTCTTTTTCAGTTTCTTCCTGTTCTGGAATATCATGAAATCGGATTGTTTTTATCAGGTGTAGATGCGATTCTTCGAGATTTCCAGTAACTTTTATCATTTCTTCTTCTGGTTTCATCTTCAGGTTTATAGTTGCTGGAATAGAAGCCACAGAAAATCCCAGGATCAGTAAGGAAAAGAATAAAATATTATTGCCCAGGATGTCGATGAATCCAAACGCCATTGCGATAAAGATCAGGTTCCCCAGAATCAGTATGATACTGGCATGGAGATGATTTTTGTTGATTTTGATTAATTGATGATGAATGTGATTCATATCCGGAGCAAAAGGTGAACGTTTTTGGCTGATGCGGACAGTAAATACCCTGATGGTATCGATAACTGGTACGATCATGATTGCCAGTGAAATTGCCGGTGAAGTCCAGATCAGGTTATTGGAGTTGTTCGCCGGAATTATTTCATTATACCAGATTGTTAAAATTGCAAACATGACACCCAACGTAAGTGAGCCGGTGTCACCCATAAATATTTTATTTTTCGTTCCGAAAACATTAAAAAAGAAAAAGGCAACCAGGCTTCCTGTAATGCTGAAAGACAAAATCGCATATTCCAACTGGCCAAAATAAAGGAATAAAATTCCATAAACTGACGAAATAACAGTTCCAATTCCTGTGGAAAGTCCGTCAATTCCATCGATCAGGTTAAATGCATTGATTATGCCAATCATTGTGATTACTGAGATGACCAGACTTGAGGCATAATTGATCTCATAGATACCGAGAATGCCATGTAGGCTAGTGAAGCGTACCTGACAAACGGTAACCAGAAATATGGCAACGAAAACCTGCCCGATTAATTTTTTCTTTGCAGAAAGACCGATGGTGTCATCTTTCAAACCCATCAGGAACATGATCAGGGAGGAGAGTAAAAGGCAATCTATTTTATTAATATCAAACCCAGTTAAAGTTATCAAGACGCTAATGAATATACCAGAAAAAATGGCAATTCCACCCAAATTTGGAATAATATGCTTTTGATTGGCTGACCGGTGAGTTGGAACATCGAACAGTTTTTTTTCATTCGATACCAAAATAATTTTAGGTACGGCAAAAAACACAACTGCAAAACTTATTGCAAAACTCAGTAAAAGGTATAGCGAGTGTGGCATAATTAACTCCTTTTGTGTTTGCTAAAATATGCAATTCTTTTCCTAAGATTTTTTTATATGTTAATTTATAGATATAGAAAACACGAAATATCCGATTTTTTGTATCAGCAATGTGTATTTGGCAATGAACTGATCATTTTAGGATTATTTTTGTTTTGACTGGGTATTTTTTTTAGCTGACATAATGCTTGATAATTTGAAATCGTATTCTGGAAGTGATCGTTTATCTATTTATTTTTGTCAGTTATTTCATGCCAGAAGATTGGTTTAAAATCAAACTCAAGTATGATACTTTTGTTGAGTGGACAATAAATTATAGTACCAAAAGACTTCAATTTAATGCATTAGATGCCTTAATGGGAGATGATATCTGGATTAATTCTATAATAACACGAAATGAAAAATTTACTCGGAATCAATTTTTCGGTTTGTACCAGATTGACAAAGTAGTCTTTGATCGATTGCCTTTTTCCCTTGAAATTTTGGATTGGATTAGTCTTTTGTCTGTTTCAGTTCCGGCTTTGGTGAAAGTTGACTTTTTGCGCTTGGAAAGATTAAATGAATAACACAAACCTACCGCAATCGAACTGTAGTTATTTACCGTATTCGAAGAGTGATAAAAAATCTTATGAAATTTATAGATGTCAGCAACTGCATCCGAACTTCTGTTTAAATCAAATGATCCAACAATATTTAAGTTGTTGGTAAATTGATAATTAAGTCCAATTCCTAATCCAGTAATCACAGCAACATTTGTTTGGTATTTATTATTGCCCGATGATCCGGCAACAGAAACTTGGCTCCCATCCTGCAGAATTTCCACGGGATCATTTTTTAAGGATACAGCGCCAATTCTGTAATACCCAAAATAGTTAAAACGAGGCCTGAATACATCAGTTTTTTTTAAGTTATATAGAACCAAAAAACTGTTGCCTAAAGTCTGTGTCCGAACATTATAATTTTTACTGTTTTGTTCTACATTCCCATTTATCTGCATGTAATCGAACTGATAACCCATTTCAAGGTGCGGGGTTAACCCTTTTCTAAATGAAAGAATGCCTGTTACGCCAGGTACATTCTTAGGAATATTAACATTGTTTATTCGATCCAGATATTTCTCAGGAACATCGGTCAACAAGGCTCCAAAACCGGTCTTTAACTCAATTTTCCAATTGTCGCGCCAGGAAGTACTTTTCAGTTTCGGAGCTTGACCAAATGAAAAGTGCGAAATGCTGAGGATTACAAAACACAACAGAATCCGAATATACAAGGATGGATGATAGATCATTAAAAACTAATTTTCGAGCGGCAAAGATAAAAACTGAAATGAAATTTGTCTTCAGAATTTATAATATTTAATTGCACACTATTTTTTTTGATGTAAATACCAGCTATATAGTTTCTCAATACCTTTCCCGTGTTCAATCTGTAGATGCCAGCCTAACGCATTAGGCCTAGACAGATTAGTCAGTTTTCTCATCGTACTTCGGATTTTGAGTTGTTGAATGCCGGCTCAGCTTAAATAAACGGGTTTATTTAGATACTCATTGTACCGATACCGAAATTATCCCTCATTGGGCCAAAATCCCGTCCGGTTTTTTCGTTATCACTCATCTTTTTACTTGCAACTTTCTTTCTATCTTTGCGGCTCATGATCAGAAACCTTTATCTCATACTTAAAAATGGAATATAAATTCTCCGAAATTGAGCCCAAATGGCAACAATACTGGGAAGAACACCAAACGTTTAAAACCGAAAACGACTTCTCGAAACCGAAATATTACGTGTTGGACATGTTCCCATATCCTTCAGGAGCGGGCTTGCACGTGGGACATCCCGAAGGTTATACGGCTACTGATATCATCTGCCGCTACAAACGAATGAAGGGTTTTAACGTTCTACACCCGATGGGCTGGGATGCGTTTGGCTTACCTGCAGAGCAATATGCCATTCAAACCGGTACACATCCGGCCGTAACGACCAATATCAATTGCGATAATTTCCGCCGTCAAATCAAATCACTCGGATTGAGCTACGACTGGGACCGCGAAATTAATACGACTGACCCCAAATATTTTCGCTGGACTCAGTGGATTTTCACCAAACTATACAATACCTGGTTTGATGCCGAAACCGGAAAAGGCCGGCCAATCAGCGAACTGCCTGTTCCTGCCGAAATTCAGGCTCAGGGAACACCTGCGATAAGTAAATACATTGGCGAAAAACGACTGGCTTATTACGACAATGCTCAGGTTTGGTGGTGTCAATCGTGTAAAACGGTGTGTGCCAACGAAGAGGTTCTGACCGATGGTTCGCACGAAAAATGTGGCAACCAGGTGACCCGCAAAAACCTGAAACAATGGTTGCTCCGTATTCCGCATTATGCTGAACGTTTGTTGGAAGGATTGGACGATCTGGACTGGCCGGAAGGTGTAAAAGATATGCAGAAAAACTGGATCGGTAAATCAATCGGCGCTGAAGTGGATTTTGCCATCGAAGGTATGACTGAAAAATTACGTGTGTACACCACCCGTCCTGATACTTTATTTGGTGCAACCTACATGGTTGTTTCTCCTGAACATCCGATTCTGGAAACCTTGGTTACTCCTGAAAATTCTGAAAAATTCAAACAATATATTCAGGCAGCTTCGCTGAAATCTGATTTGGATCGCACTGAGCTGGCCAAAGATAAAACCGGGATTTTCACCGGACGCAATGCCATTAACCCGATTACAGGTTTGCCAATTCCGATCTGGGTGGCCGATTACGTTTTGATGGGTTACGGTACCGGTGCTATTATGGCTGTTCCTGCTCATGATACCCGCGATTTTGAGTTCGCTCAAAAATTCAATATTCCGGTGGTTTGTATTCTCGATCCAAAAAATACGGATGAAGAAACACGCGCGCGAGTGCTTGCCGGACAAGCTTGCTGGAATGAAGACGGTGAATATATCAATTCGGACAATCCGGCAATCGGCCTCAATCTGAACGGACTGAATAAAAAGCAAGGTATTATCAAAGTAGTTGAATGGTTGGGCGAAAATGGAATTGGTGAAGCTACTGTGAATTTCAGACTGCGCGACTGGTTATTCAGCCGTCAACGATATTGGGGCGAACCATTCCCGGTTATTCACTGGGAAGACGGGGAAGTGACCCTAGTTGAAGATAACCTTCCGGTTGAACTTCCGGAGATGGAAAAATACGAACCGGGCGAAGGCGGCGAATCACCTTTGGCGAATGCAACCGAATGGTTGTATGTAACCGACAAGAACGGTCGCAAAGGCCGGCGGGAAACGAATACCATGCCTCAGTGGGCCGGATCTTGCTGGTATTATTTGCGCTACATTGATCCGAAAAATGACGAATCGATTTTCGACAAAAAGCTTGAAAACTACTGGATGCCGGTTGACCTGTACGTAGGTGGAGCCGAACATGCAGTGCTGCACCTGTTGTATTCGCGTTTCTGGCACAAAGTGCTGTTCGATTTAAGCATCGTTTCAACTCCGGAACCATTTCAGAAACTGTTCAACCAGGGAATGATTCTGGCTTTTGCTTATGAAACAGCAACAGGAGCAAAGGTTGCCAGCGATTTGGTGGAAGAAAAAGAAGGCAAATATTTCCACACCGAAACCGGCGAAGAACTTCACCAGATTGTGGCAAAAATGTCGAAATCGTTGAAAAACGTGGTGAATCCCGACGATGTGGTTGAGAAATTTGGCGCCGATGCGCTTCGTTTGTACGAAATGTTCATGGGACCGCTCGACGACACCAAACCCTGGGCTGAAAACGGCGTGAAAGGAGTTTTTGGATTCCTGAACCGTGTGGCCCGATTCTTCGGAACTCCTGAAAATCTGGTTGAAGAAGCTGACGACAAGGAAACTTTGAAACTTTTACACCAAACCATCAGCAAAGTGGCTTTCGACATTGAAAACATGAAATTCAATACCGGAATTTCGGCGCTGATGATTTTCAATAATCTGGCCATGAAGAAAGGAAAAGTAAGCAAACAAACCGCTGAAACCTTTGCCAGGATTTTGTCACCGTATGCACCCCACCTTGCTGAAGAATTGTGGCAGCTATATGGAAATACTGAAACATTAGCTTATGCCCCTTGGCCTGAAGTTGACCCGGCCATGCTGACCGAAGATGTGTTTGAATATCCGGTTTCGTTTAACGGCAAAGTACGTTTCAAGCTCGAAATGCCGGTTGGTACACCAGTTGCTGAAATCGAATTAGCAGTTCTTGCACACGAAACTTCGCTCAAATGGCTTGAAGGAAAAACTCCGAAAAAGGTAATCGTCGTTCCGAATAAAATAGTGAATGTGGTGATTTAGAAATTAATTGCATACTATAAAAAAAGCACAGGATGAGAGTTCTGTGCTTTTTTTGTGATCTCTTGAATTACATTTTCTACTCTGAAAAACTGAATGGATCAGAAAATTAGAATTCATTGCCGTCGTTTTTAGGAATAAAATCATTTACTTTTGTGAAATCAAAAAAATACAGCCATGAAAACGAAAAAACATTTACTAATCCTTCTTCTCCTTTCTGTATTTCTAATATTCGGAACGGGTTGCACGATTATTCATCCGCAACATCGTTCAAGAGGTGTGATAATTCATTCTAACCCAAGCGGTAGAATACCACCAGGGCAGATGAAAAAAATGACCGGTGAAAAGAGTGCAAAACAGTATGCACCAGGACAGGTAAAGAAACACAAGAGGAAATAAGTTATAAAATCCGGAGAAATTAACTCCGGATTTATTGCTTTTAAAACTCCGAAGGAGTTTACTGTTCATGACCGCCAGCGAAGCTGGGGGAAAAGGAAACGCATGGAAAGCCAACCCGGAACGGGTTGAATTTTTCATATCAAATATTTTTCATCAAAATCAACGCCGTTTTCCATTAACAACCTGATAAACTCTTCTCTGAAGCTTTCCTTTTTGTGGTGTTCCTGCTGATTCATCACATATTTTACAATTGTATCCTTCTCTCTGATTGAGAGTGTAAAAGCACCATACCTTTCAGCCCAATTTGAAAACAGCGGATAGATTCCCTTTTCTTTAATCCATATTGAGCTTGAAACCTTGATGTCTTTTATAAGGTTTGCCAAAGCTACTGACGGATGAAGATCACATACAATATGAATATGGTCTTCAATACCATTGATTCGGTAAAGCTTGCATTTTTTGTTTTTCATCACACCCCAGATATATTTAAAAAGCTCGTCATTCCCGGAGTTGTATAATACTTTTTCGCTGTTTCGGGTATGAAAAGTAAGGTGGTAAAGGATTTGACGATAACTGGCCATTGCAGTGGAATTTAAAAGTTAATGAAAAGATTTAGCGTGAAAAAGTTACAAAAATTTTGACATGGAAATGCTAATTTTTTGAAAATATATGATTGATATTCAACTTCGGGGTTGTGCCCTGTTGGTCGTTCGATGCCCCCAATTTCATTGGGGGTCATGAATATTGAACCCATACGGGTTAGTTACCGCAACAAATAAGATACTTGGGCTTTTAAAAACTCCGGAGGAGTTTACTGTTCATGACCGCCAGCGAAGCTGGTGGAAAAGGAAACGAGGAGGGGAGCCAACCCGGAACGGGTTGAATAACAAGTAGGTCGGTTTAATTTACATTCAACTCATACGAGTTATTCGCTGAGAAAGCAGTGGAAGAAAAAAATCCTGACAACCTTTTTCAGCCTGTCAGGATTAATTATCTCAAAAACAACCTTTCTTACTTATAACTCTCCACCGGTTCGCAGGTGCAAACCAAATTTCTATCGCCAAAGGCATCGTCAACACGGCCAACAGGAGGCCAGTATTTGTTTTCTTTCAGCCATGCGAGCGGGAAAACAGCTGTCTGCCGACTGTACGAATGGTTCCAGTTATCGGCAGTAACTACGTCTGAGGTGTGGGGCGCATTTTTCAGCGGATTGTCTTCTTTATCCAAAGTTCCTGCAGCAACTGCCTGTATTTCGTTGTAAATACCTGTCAGCGCTTCAATGAAACGATCAAGTTCCTGTTTTGATTCGCTTTCGGTCGGTTCAACCATCAGCGTGCCATGAACCGGAAACGAAAGGGTAGGAGCATGGAACCCATAATCCATCAATCGCTTGGCAATGTCGCCTTCGGTGATGCCCGATGCGACTTTCAGATGGCGGCATTCCAAAATCATTTCATGGGCACACCGGCCATTTTCGCCGATATATAGAACTCCGTAGCTATCTTTTAACGCATTGGCAATGTAGTTTGCATTCAGAATTGCCATTTCAGAAGCACGTTTCAACCCATCGGCTCCCAACATTTTGATATATCCGTAGGTAATTGGCAGCACCGAAGCGCTTCCCCATGGAGCTGCAGACACCGCTGTGATTCCCACATGTCCGTTGTTCATGACCGGATGCGAAGGAAGAAACTCAACCAGATGTGGAGCAACAGCAATCGGGCCAACGCCTGGTCCACCTCCTCCGTGAGGAATGGCAAATGTTTTATGCAGGTTCAGGTGGCACACATCAGCGCCAATCCGATTTGGATTGGTGAGTCCAACCTGGGCGTTCATATTGGCGCCGTCCATGTAAACCTGTCCGCCGTGTGAGTGAATAATTTCGCACAATTCGGTAATCGACGATTCATAAACCCCGTGAGTTGACGGATAAGTTACCATGAAACACGACAAGGTATCTTTAAATTCTTCAGCTTTCTGGCGCAAGGCTTCCACATCAATGTTTCCGCGTTCATCACAAGGGGTAACCACTACTTTCATGCCGGCCATTACCGCGCTCGCAGGATTGGTTCCGTGAGCTGACGACGGAATGAGAACCACATCGCGGTGACCTTCCCCCCGGCTGATGTGATATTCGCGGATGACCATCAATCCGGCATATTCGCCGGCTGCTCCTGAATTGGGCTGAAGGCTGACATCAGCGAAACCGGTAATTTCGGCCAGATCGCGGCGCAGTTCTTCCATCATTTCGTGGTAGCCGCGGGCCTGGTTTTTCGGAACAAACGGGTGAATGCCATTGAATTCGATCCAGCTTAATGGAAGCATTTCGGTTGCGGCATTCAGCTTCATGGTGCACGATCCAAGCGGAATCATGGAATGAGTGAGCGAAATATCTTTGTGCTCCAGCTTTTTGATGTAGCGCAGCATTTCGGTTTCAGAACGGTATTTATTGAATACTTCCTGTTGCATAAAAGCCGAAGTCCTCAGGAATTCAGATTGGATGGTGCAAACTTCAGGATATCCGACGGTTTTGTGAAATGGTTTGTTGGCAGCTTTGGCAAATACTTCGATGATCCAGTTAATGTCGTCGAGATTGGTAGTTTCGTCGATGCTCAGTCCAACTTCACCATTTTCGAAATAACGGAAATTCATCTCCAGTTCGAGCGACAACCATTCAATATCTTCGTGTTTGACGTGACGTGGAAGGGCAAATCGAATGGTGTCGAAATAATTGGTGTTGAGTTGGGTGTAACCCAATGCCGTGATTTCTTTTTCGAGCAATGCCGCGATGCAATGAATGCGGGTAGCAATTTGATTGATTCCCTCCGGACCGTGATAAACGGCATAAAATCCTGCCATGTTTGAAAGCAGGGCCTGTGAAGTACAAATGTTTGAAGTTGCTTTTTCGCGTTTGATATGCTGCTCGCGGGTTTGAAGCGCCATGCGCAGAGCCCGTTTCCCTTGAGTATCTTTGCTGATTCCGATGATCCGGCCAGGCATTGCCCTTTTGTACTCGTCTTTGGTGGCGAAGAAAGCAGCATGTGGACCGCCGTATCCCATCGGCACACCAAATCGCTGCGCGCTACCGAAGACAATATCGGCATCCCATTCTCCAGGAGGAGTCAGGATCGACAGGCTAAGTAGATCAGCAGCAACCGAAACAAATATTTCTTTTTCGTGAGCCGATTTCACCAGCGACGAATAATCAATGATTTGTCCGTCGGAATTCGGGTACTGAACGATTACCCCGAAGGTATTTTCATCGAGTTTGAAGTTTTTCCAATCGGCTACTCTCAGTTCAATGCCTAGCGGATTAGCCCGTGTAATCAATACATCCAGCGTTTGTAGCCAAGTTTTTTCGTCAACCCAAACTACATTGGCACCAGCTTTTGACTTGGCGCGCGAACGAGAGTTCAACATCATGATCATCGATTCAGCTGCGGCTGTGGCCTCGTCGAGCAGACCTGCATTGGCCAGTTGCATGCCGGTGAGCTCGCAAACCATGGTCTGATAATTCAGCAAAGCTTCGAGCCTGCCCTGCGAAATCTCAGCCTGATAAGGCGTGTAACTGGTGTACCAAACCGGGTTTTCCAACACATTCCGGAGAATGACTGCCGGGGTGATGGTGTCGTAATAACCCATACCAATGTATGTGTTATAGACTTTATTTTTAGATGCCAGTGCCAGGATTTTGCGGAAATACTGACGCTCGGTCAAACCATCTTCTAATTTCAGTGGTTGTTTTAACCGGATATTTTCCGGAACTGTCTGGTTCATTAATTCATCCAACGACGAAACTCCAAGAATTTCGAGCATTTCCTGAATTTCCTGATCGCGCGGACCGATGTGGCGCATTACAAATTTATCGCTTGCCATATTTAAAAAGATTTTTTGTCGTGTTTTGAGGGTGCAATATTAACAAGAAAACGAATTCGATTAGATGATTTTTATTAGCCTGGCGGAATCCTTCTAATCTTCCCCAAATAGAAGGCATAAAGAAGGATTGAGTCTTTAGTCACAATCATCGCCCAGGTTCAGCAATTCAACCTTTCGAAAATCAATCGGATGACTTTCGGACTGCAGCGAGATGGACCCTTTTTTTAGTAACTTGTTTCCATCAGCCGGAAGCAGTTTCTGAAAATTCGGATCGCGGTCGTCCAACTGTGGCTGGGAATATTCCAACACAGTTTTTCCGTCAATCATATGACGAATAATGGAATCGCCCTGAACCTCAACTTCAGCGGTAACCCACTGTTCACCATGATAAGTTTTTGAGGAAGAATTGGTACAATGCTGAGTGATAAGTTGGCCATTCATAACCACATTAGTCCCCGGAGTGCACAAATTAAGTGTGGGGCGCTCATCAGTTCCATTTCCTCCCAGTAACTGAACTTCAATCGATACAGGAAAATCCTGGTTCAAATCCATGCTTTCAGGGCTCTGGCCGTGGATCATGATCCCACTGTTTCGAAGCGCCCATCCGGCGCCACCTGAAACCTGCTCGCCGACAAACCGGTATTCAACCCTGATTTTATAATGTGAATAGGGAGTTTTATAAAATATATGGCCAAAATGCCCGTCAAATTTATCATACTGATCGTATCTGACTTTCAATAAGCTATCTTCGACCCTGAAGGTATTTCCGTAGTTATCATTCAGCGGGAAACCGGTAATTTTAATATTCCAGTCCTTTAAATCTTTCCCGTTAAACAATTGAATCCATCCTTCATTTTTAGGTTTGGTTGAAGTGCAGGATGTTGCCAAAGCCATTACCAACACAAAAAAAGCAAGTTTTACTGACAGTCTTTTCATAATCGGATATTGATCTGTTGATTGATAATAGTATGTATTTAGGTTCTGAAAGATAATTATTTATTTGATTGTCGGAATTGTTTCAGCTAATATTCGATTTCGGATTGAATAAAAAAAGCAAAGAGCCGGAGTTGACTCCGGCTCTTTGCTGAACACTTTAAAAAACTAAAACAGACTTTATTTTTTATCCTTTTTAGCTTTTTTCTCTAATCTTTTTTCCTTTAAGGTTTTGGTGGGTTCCTTTTTTTCTGCTTTTTTAGCATCTACTCCTTTTGACATAGCTGTGAATTTTTAAGGTTAATATTCTAATCTTTAACACATATGATAAGTCAAGCATTCAAAGTTTACAATCATATAGTATAAGATCAAATTTATAAAATTTTGTAATAAACAACATGCTTTATGGAACAATGTTTAACTGCATTTTTAATTCTATATCGCCCTTGTTCATTTGTATCTTTCTTTCAGATCGTTGACCGAATACAGATCTTCTTCTTCATTCAAATAGCTGAATGCTTTTGATTTTGAAGCCAATTCCTGAATCCATTCCTGAAGGATCTGATCATTAAACAACATTTAGCCATCCGGTTAAATGTTTTGGTTAAAACATTTGGTAAATTCATTTTCACGTTTTACTTTTGATCGCATGATTTAACCACTTAGTTAAACTAAAAATGGAACCGAAAAAAGACAGTACTGAAGATAAAATTCTGGAAGCAGCCACCAATGTGTTTGTTACCAAAGGAATGGAGGGAGCCCGGATGCAGGAAATTGCCGATGAGGCTGGAATTAATAAAGCATTGCTACATTACTATTTCAGGTCGAAAGAACGTCTGTTTGAAGCTATTTTTGCCGAAATCATCAAATTTGCTTTTCCTAAAATCACCCGGATTGTTACATCGGATGAGCCGATTGTGTCCAAAATAGAGCAAGTGATTGATGCTTATATCGATTTACTGATTAAACATCCATTTATCCCTGCGTTTGTGATTAAAGAAATTAACCGCGATCCGTCAGGATTATTTAAGCTGGTTGTCAAATTTGGCTTAAACCCGCAAGCAATTTTTGATCAGATTCAATTGGCAATGGATCGTGGAGAAATTGTTCAGATGCAGCCCAGGCATCTGGTGGCGAACATCATCTCGATGTGTATTTTCCCCTTTGCAGCAAGACCAATCATCAGTTTTGTATTATTTAAAGACGACCAGCAGGCACTCGATGCTTTCTATGCCGAAAGGGCTGAAGTCATCAAGCAGTTTGTAATCAACGCGATTGTAATCAAAAACAAGGAAAAAGTATAAAGGCAAAAGTCAAGAATATGAAACAAATGAAAACCATTAAACTCTTGTTCATCGTTTTGCTATTCCCGGTTCATTTGCTGATGGCGCAGGAAGAAGTGACACTGGACCAATGCCAGAACTGGGCACGCGAAAACCAACCGGTCCTGAAACAACTCGATTTGTATCAGCAGATTCTGGAACTTAAAAATGAAAACAATGCCACAGGATTTTTACCACAGGTTAACCTGAATGGTCAGGCAACCTATCAATCGGCCGTGACTAAAATCGCAATTCCGCTTCCAAACATAAAGATTCCAACGGTCGATAAGGATCAGTATAAGTTTTATCTCGATTTTAAGCAGCTGATATGGGATGGTGGCCTGAATAAAGCAAAAGAGTTGATTAATAAGACTGAAAGTGCCGGAAATGTCCAACAAACTGAAGTTGAACTTTATCAGGTCAAAGAAAAAGTTAACCAGTTCTTTTTCACCTCTTTCCTGATTCAGGAGAACCTGAAGATTTTGGAAAAGAAAACCGAAACGCTTGCAGAACGTCGGAAAATCCTGGAATCAGCCGTTAATAATGGGATGGTTTTATCATCTGAACTGGATCAGTTGCTGGCCGAACTCATTAAAACCGACCAACTGCTCATCGAATTGAGGAGCAACAAAGAAACTGTTTGGTATGCCTTGTCGATCCTGACCGGGAAAACAGCTGAGCAAATGCATTCGCTGGTTTTATCAGATGATCCCATCCTTTTGGATAAACCACTGATGCGCCCCGAACTCGACCTTTTCAGCAAACAAAATGAACTTTTAAATGCCAATTCAGAAATCCTCCGGAAGATGCGCAACCCCAAACTTTTCGGGTTTGGCCAGGCTGGCTACGGAAAACCCGGACTGAACATGCTCAATAATAAATTTGACACCTATTATTTGGTTGGGTTAGGGTTTAGTTGGAATGTCCTCGATTGGAAA
Source organism: Bacteroidota bacterium (assembly GCA_030684645.1). GTDB lineage: Bacteria > Bacteroidota > Bacteroidia > Bacteroidales > Prolixibacteraceae > Aquipluma. The sequence continues at coordinate 15,074 of JAUXUF010000287.1, forward strand.
ACAACCAGAAGACAACAACAAATATTAAAACTTCAACAGAATATTGTACAGACTAAACAGGAATCATTTGTCCGGAATATCGATCTGGCAACCGATCAGCAAACCAAACAGATCAAACAAATCTCCGAACTGATGAAAAGTGATCAGGAACTGATACAAATCAGGGAACGCATTACAAAAGCTTCCGCATCAAAGCTCGAAAACGGAACCATCACCACAGCCGATTATATTCAGGACCTCAATGCTGAAACAACTGCCCGGCTGATGCTCGAAACGCGCAAAATTCTGTTGAAGGAAGCCCGGATCAAGTTGGAAAATATCAGGGGAAACCAGTAGAAGCCCCCTTCCCGTTCCCCCGCAGGGGGAAAGCTTTGGACAACGAATCACATTCGAAGATTTCGATTTCTATTGGGAATTATTTATAAAAAACACAATACAATGAAAAAATTACAAATTATTGCATTGGCTTTCCTGATGTTCGGATCATGCAAAAACGGTGAAAAGAAATCGGATGCCTATGGAAATTTTGAGGCAATAGAAACTATCGTTTCTTCGGAATCAGCCGGCAAACTGCTTTCGATGCAAGTAAAACAAGGTGATCTGCTCGAAACAGGCAAACTGATTGCGCTGATCGATACCACCGAACTATACCTGAAAAAGTTGCAAACACAATCACAACTTGCAGCCAGTGAAACGAAAAAACAAAACGTTACAGGCCAAATCAATGTTTTGAAAGAGCAAAAGAAGAATGTATTGACAACTCAGCAACGAATCCTCAAAATGTTTGCAGACAAAGCGGCCACTCAGCAACAGGTAGATGATATCAACGGACAAATCAATGTGCTGGACAAGCAGATTTCAGCTACAAATACCCAGTTCCAGGTGATTGCCGGTGAAATGGAAGTCATTAAACGACAGCTTGATCTTTTCAACGAACAGTTGACCAAATGCCGCATCAAAAGCCCGATCAGCGGTACTGTGCTCGAAACTTATCTCGAAACCGGAGAACTGGCAACTCCGGGTAAACCGATTCTGAAAATGGCAAATATGAGCAGTCTGGAACTTAAAGTTTATGTTTCGGGCAATCAGCTTTCAGGAGTAAAACTGGGTAGTGAAGTTAAAGTGCTGATCGATTCGGAAGGCAAAGAAATGCAGGCCATGAGTGGCAAAATCACCTGGATTTCGTCTGAATCGGAATTCACACCCAAAATCATTCAAACCAAAGAGGAACGGGTGAAACTGATGTATGCGGTAAAAGTGCTGGTTGCCAACGATGGTAGCCTCAAAATCGGAATGCCGGGAGAAGTGGTGTTTTGAAGCCCCTCCAACCTCCCCACAAGGGGAGGCTTTTGGAGCATTTAGTTTGATTATCGATTACTGATTAAAGATTAACGATTGTTGATGTAGCCAAAAGATCGTTAAGCTGAAATCGTTAATCCTTAAAAAAATAAAAATCCTAATTATGACCAACAAGATTATAAATAGCGGTTCAGAACTCCCCTCCTGTGGAGGGGTCGGGGGAGGCTCTTCTTTCTCCCCTCCTGTGGAGGGGGCGGGGGAGGCTGCTATCAGTGTTCAACATATCAGCAAATCGTATAAAGAGGTTCAGGCAGTTCGCGACATTTCGCTTGAAGTGCAGAAAGGCGAACTGTTTGGCCTGATCGGTCCGGATGGCGCAGGAAAAACAACCCTGATGCGAATCCTGATGACCTTGCTTATTCCGGATGAAGGCCATGCAACGATGGGTGGCTTCGATGTAGTCAAAGGCTACAAAAAAATCAGGAAGATAGTTGGTTATATGCCCGGCCGTTTTTCATTGTATCAGGACCTGACAGTGGAAGAGAACCTGAACTTTTTTGCTACAGTTTTTCAAACTACGGTTGCCGAAAACTATGATCTGATCCATGACATTTACGTTCAGATCGAACCTTTCAAAAATCGTCTGGCCGGAAAGCTTTCAGGAGGAATGAAACAAAAGCTGGCTTTGTCGTGCGCACTGATTCATAAACCTGAAATTCTGGTCCTCGATGAACCAACCACCGGCGTTGATGCTGTTTCGCGAAAAGAATTCTGGGAAATGCTGAAAAAACTTCAGGCAAAGGGAATTACCATTTTGGTTTCGACACCCTATATGGACGAAGCTACACTTTGCAACCGTGTGGCGCTGATGCAGAAAGGAAAAGTGCTGAATATTGATACACCCCGGAAACTGGTTGAAAATTATACCCGAAAATTATATGCCATCAAATCAAAAGATATGCACCGTCTGATATTGGATTTGCGCTCGTATGAAAAAACGGATTCGGCATACGCATTTGGTGAGTATTTGCATGTAACCGGGAAAAATGACGAAGTGGAAGCCAGTGAATTCGAAAACTTCTTGCTGAAAAAGAATCATACCGAGTTGCAGGTTTTCGATAATGAACCGGGCATTGAGGACGTGTTTATGGAATTGATGAACGAGTAGATGCTTTTTAACCACAGAGTTTCACAGAGTGAAGCACAGAGTTTAATTCTAAATTTTATGATATGGAAATCAACCAACTTACAGAACTAATATTAAGGTGCTCGTATTCCGTGCATTCTGCACTTGGTCCCGGATTATTGGAAAGCGCTTATGAAGAATGTTTGTACTACGAGTTGCAGCAAACCGGATTGAAAGTTGAAAAGCAAAAATCATTGCCCTTAGTTTACAATCAAGCGACTAGCCAATTAAATAACTCTGGAAACTCTGTGTATTCCTCTGTGAAACTCTGTGGTTAAATTCAAATGTATGAAAGAAAAAGTAATTGAAGTACGCAACCTGGTCAAGAAATTCGGATCGTTCGTCGCAAACGACCACCTGAATTTTGATGTTTATCAGGGCGAAATATTCGGGTTCCTGGGTGCCAATGGCGCCGGGAAAACCACGGCCATGAAAATACTGTGCGGCCTCTCCGCTCCCACTTCAGGAGAAGTAAAAGTAGGCGGTTTTGATATTTATACCGAAACCGAAAAGGTAAAACGCAACATTGGCTACATGAGCCAGAAATTCTCGTTGTACGAAGACATGACCATTGCCGAAAACATCCGGTTTTTCTCCGGAATTTATGGCATTTCACCGAAAGAACGCAAAGCCAAACAGGAAATATTACTCAAAAATCTGGATATTGAATCATCGAAAGATTCGCTGATTAGATCATTACCATTGGGATGGAAGCAGAAACTTGCCTTTTCAGTGGCTATTTTTCATGATCCAAAAATTGTATTTCTCGACGAACCAACCGGAGGAGTTGACCCGATTACCCGTCGCAAGTTCTGGGACCTGATTTACGAAACAGCTGACCGTGGAATTACTGTATTTGTGACCACACATTACATGGACGAGGCCGAATATTGCAACCGGGTTTCGATCATGAACGATGGCCGGATCGAAGCGCTGGACACACCCGAAAACCTGAAAAAACAATACGGAGCTAAAAATATGGACGAGGTTTTTCTGAAGATCGCAAGGTGAAGCCCCTCTCCAACCTCTCCCCAAAAGGGAGTAGCCTCCCCCGACCCCCTCCACAGGGAGGGGGAAAAAAAGGAGCATCAAACAATAAAAATTACCGAATATGAAAAATAGAACAAAAGATATTGAAAAAAGTGAATCCAATTACCCCTCCTTCGGAGGGGCAGGGGGGAGGCAATTATGAAACAATTTACAGGATTTCTCAGGAAAGAATTTTTACACATTTTTCGCGATCCGCGAACCATGATTATTATATTCGGGTTGCCTGTCATTCAGCTTTTGCTGTTCGGGAAGGTGATCAATACCGATATTCAGAATTCAAAGATTGCCATTTTTGATCAGTCACACGACAACACAACCCGCAAAATCACTTCAAAACTGTTGTCGTCGGGTTATTTTGTACTGGGCCAGGAAATGCAGCCGGGCGACGACGTCGAAGATGTGTTCCGAAAAGGACAGGTTAAAATGGTTGTCACATTCGGGCCTGAATTTGAGCATAAGCTCGAACGCGATGGCAACGCAGATGTTCAGTTGCTTGCCGATGCGTCCGATCCAAATACCGCACGAATCCTGACCAGCTATGCTTCAGGAATCATCAGCGACTATGTCAAAAAGGAAAAAATGCAAAACCTTCAGCTTCCGAACCAGATTAATACTGAAGTCAGGATGCTTTATAATGAAGGCCTGAAAAGCGTTTACATGTTTGTGCCCGGCATTATGGCCATGATCCTGATGCTGATTTCGGCGATGATGACCTCCATTTCGATCAGCAGGGAAAAAGAGCTTGGAACCATGGAAGTCTTGCTTGCCTCGCCATTGAAACCCATTCAGATTGTATTGGGAAAAGTAACGCCTTACTTATTGCTATCGTTCATCAATGCACTGACAATCATTCTTATTGGAGTTTTCTTTTTTGGGGTGCCGATCAAAGGAAGTTTCATTTTACTGATGGCTGAAAGTTTTCTTTTTATCCTGATGGCTTTGAGCCTGGGAATCCTGATCTCGACCATTGCTCCAAACCAAATGGTTGCCATGTTCATTTCGGTCCTGGCACTGATGTTGCCAACCATTTTATTGTCGGGCTTCATGTTCCCGATCGAAAACATGCCATTGCCATTGCGAATACTGAGTCATGCCATGCCGCCCAGATGGTTTATCGTGATCATTAAAAATATCATGCTGAAAGGAACAGGTATCATGTTCGTCTGGAAAGAAACGCTCATCCTGATGCTGATGACCTTCACGTTTATTGCGCTCAGTATAAAGAACTTCAAAATACGATTAGAATAATTTACAATTTAGTTATTGACGATTTACCATTTATATTGCTCATTGCGATGTTCAAATAGTAAATAGTAAATAGTAAATAGTAAAATAGTAAATGATTGATTTGCGATTTAAATGCTGCGATGAACAGGACAAATAGTAAATGGTAAATCTCAAAATAGTAAATGAAAAAATGAAAACAATATTTTACGTCATACAGAAAGAGTTTATCCAGGTCAGGCGCAACAAAACCATGCTGCGGATGATCGTGATGATTCCCTTGCTCCAAATGCTGGTACTGGTGTTTGCGGCTACATACGATCTGAAAAACGTTAACATTTTCCTGGTTGATAAAGACATGTCGTCCACCTCGCGCAAACTGGCTTCAAAATTTGAAGCTTCGCCGTTTTTCACTATCAACAATGCCTCGTTCAGTCCGGAGGAAGGTGAAAAAGAACTTTTGCGCAATGCAGATAATATGGTTTTGGTTATCCCGAAAGGATTTGAGCGAAAATTAATCCGCGACGACAAGGCCAGTCTGCAATTGTTGGTGAATGCCATCGACGGGCAGGCTGCTCAGTTGGGCTACTCGTATGCCGCGTCAGTCATTCGCGGTTTTAACAAGAATATCATCGCCGAATGGAAAGGTCTGCCCGAATTTAATCCTCCTTTTCAGATCAATGCCGTTCCACGATATTGGTACAATGCTGAACTTGAGTACAAATGGTACATGGCTCCCGGAGTTTTGGCCATTTTAGTTACGCTCATCGGGTTATTTCTCTCCGGAATGAGCCTGGTAAAAGAAAAAGAGCAAGGCACCATCGAACAATTGAATGTAACTCCAATCCGGAAAATTCACTTTTTAGCCGGGAAACTGATTCCGTTTATTGTTATTGCCCTTTTTGATCTGTCCTTTGGATTGCTGATTGCCAAAATTGTTTTCAATCTCCCCATTGTTGGCAGCCTGGGCCTGGTTTTTGGGTTCGGAATTTTGTACCTGATTGGAATCCTGGGTTTGGGGCTCTTTATTTCAACCGTTGCCGACACCCAGCAGCAAGTGATGTTTGTAACTTACTTTTTTATGATGATCTTCATCCTGATGGGCGGAATTTTCACCCCGGTTGACAGCATGCCAAAATGGGCCCAGCTGTTCGATGAGGCCAATCCGGTTTTCCATTTCATGAAAGTGATGCGAATGGTCATACTCAAAGGCTCCGACTTCGGCGATTTGATTCATGAGTTCTTTGCTTTATGCATCCTTGGATTCACCTTCCTGAGTTTGTCAGTATTGCGCTACCGGAAAACTGCCTGAAAAAAGTATTTATTCTCAGAAGTAGATTTTTACACCTGTAGTGCACGTTTCGTTTATTTCGATGCTGTGAACTTTTATTCGGGAATTCTCAAATAGCTGGCAAGCTTTCTGTAAAATGATTTCAGCCAAATGTTCCGAAGTTGGATTCTTCCTGGTCAGAAACACTTTATTGCCTGTTTCTTCCAGATATTTGACCAAAGGATCTTCCTCCCAAAGCATGGTAACATGATCGAGGGTATCGTCAATCCATGATTTTAAAGCTTTAGTTTCCTTAAAATCAATCAACATATCCTTTTCATCCAGTTCCGGTCCTTCCAGAGATAATTTTACCCGGAATGAATGCCCGTGATTGTTGGAGCATTTTCCAGAGTAATTTCTCAATAAACGATGAGCTGCTTCAAAAGTAAATTCTTTGTGAATGATGTATTTCATAATTTTAACTTAAAATTCTGTTCTTTTATTTTCCACGCACATTACGCCAAATCGTCACGTGCAACCTTGGCGAAAAATTAAATCCTAAATTAATGATCTTATCCACCAAATCAGGCTTAACCTGTGACTCCAGTGTTGTGCCCTCTAATCCAACAAACACCTTTTGGGTGGCGATATCATACTTTGTTGTAAACGCGCTTATTTCAGTAAGGTCATTACTGTTCTTTGCTATAAACTTAAAAATACACCATTCATTTTTCGCCCAAAAAACAATGGCTTCTTCGTTAATTTCCTGAAAAGAGTTTGAAAGTTTTGGCGAAATGACCCAGTTAAATTTTGAAATTACCCTCTCATCCATCGCCTCGCGCGAAAAAAGCGTACCGTCTTCCATTTGGAAATTTAATGCCTGGCTGGGAATAATGGTTCCATTACTTTCAACATGAAACTTCTTATCAGGAACTACCAGTTTATCCAATCGGTATAAAGTTGGTTCGCCACCCGTAAATATGACGTGTGCTGCAGGATTTTCAGTAATGAT
>JAUXUF010000246.1 GCA_030684645.1 Bacteroidota bacterium
GAGATAAAATACCTCCACAGTTACCAACTGAGAATGATTCGCGAACCCTCTCGTGGATAAATCCAGGCAAACAATGGGCTTCATATCCGGAAACTTATGGTGCGGGAATCGATTCACATTATGACACGGCTAGTTTCAGGAAGTTATCCTCAATTCCTGAACCGGGGCTTCTTGCCCGTATCAACAATGTGCCTCAGGCAGGCCAATACACGCTGAGCCGGGGCAATGACCCCCTGGACGCATCAAAAAAAGCATTCTTTCACAAGGTCACTTCAGCATGGGACCAATGGGATCCACAGGCATTTCATACCTGCCGGTCAGAGTATTTCGGCGGAACACCAGATTTGGATATGTTCCTGGAGGGTGAAGAATATTGGTACATCACCGCGTTTTGTTTTGGCGCCGATTGTTTTGGACATAATGGGTATAATATAGATTTATCAGACATTCATGAACAAAACTGGACACCTGAAACCACCGGGGCAGTACTTACCGGAGGTGTTATGAACGGCATAGGTTTGGGTGATAATCATGGAAATGACAACTTTACCTGGGACTACAAATGGATAACCGGTTATCCTCCTGTCATGGGAAGCCCAGGATCCGGAGAATTGAGCATTCCATTACAGACAAGTCCTGTGGTCCCTGAAGTTTGGTATTATGTGATCAGGAAATTAAGGTTGCATTATGATGTTACTAAAGATCCATATCTTAAAGTCTGGGTTGCAAAAGGGAACGGGCCCCTGGTACTAATGGGTGACAAAAAAGGACCGAACGCTTATAATCTTGACAATCCCCGCTATTACCCGAAGGTCGGACTGTACAAATGGGACCAAACGTGGGGTTCAAAAACAACGCGTACCTTGTGGACAAAGGGCATGTACATATTCAAGGCCGCCAACCCGGCAAGCAATGAGCCTGTTATTGACCAAAACTCATTGCTAGCACTGCTTCGCTCAATCTAAGTTCTTTATTGTAAATACCAGTTATAATGATATTTTGCCTTAACAATTTAATTTATGAAAAAATTACTGAGTATAATTTTAATTGCGTGTTTTGGTTTGGAAGCCTTCAATAATACAAAAGAACTTAAGTCAATAAACGAAGGCGTCAAAATTAGTATCTCAAAAGACACTTTAATGGATAAAATTAAAGGCGGATGGGCAGGTCAAACTATTGGTGTAACATTCGGAGGTCCGTATGAATTCCGTTTTGAAGGAACCTTCATAGGAGACTATCAGACCTTACTTTGGTACAATGGCTATCTGAAAAAGACCATGCTTGAAAACCCTGGACTTTACGATGACCTGTATATGGATCTTACCTTTGTGGATGTGTTTGAAAAGCAAGGACTGGATGCTTCACAGGATGCTTTTGCTGATGCCTTTGCACATGCCGGTTATAAGCTCTGGCATGCAAACCAGGCCGGGCGTTACAACATTTTAAATGGTATTAAAGCACCACAGAGCGGTTATTGGCTGAATAACCCACATGCCGATTGCATCGACTACCAGATAGAATCAGATTTCGCAGGTTTGATGAGTCCCGGTATGCCGAATGTTGCTTCTGCCATTTCAGATAAAATTGGACACATCATGAATTATGGTGATGGCTGGTATGGAGGAATTCTCGTTGGAGCGATGTACACATTGGCATTCACCTCAACTGATATAAATTATATTGTTACTGAAGCCTTAAAAACAGTCCCCGTGCAAAGTGAATTTCATCAATGTATAAACGATGTGGTAACCTGGCATACGAAATACCCTCTCGATTGGAAACAAACCTGGTTTGAAGTGCAAAGGAAATGGGCCAATGATATAGGTTGTCCGGAAGGAGTTTTTTCCCCAACCGACATTGATGCGAAAGTAAATGCTGCTTATGTGGTCATCGGACTGTTATATGGCGATGGTGATTTCACGAAATCTCTTGAGATTTCAACACGTTGCGGACAAGACGCTGACTGCAATCCCTCCACAGTTGGTGGAATACTTGGCACAATGTTAGGGTATAATAAAATTCCCGCTTATTGGAAAATGGGGCTTAAGGAAATAGAAGACATTGATTTTAAGTACACAACAATGTCATTGAACGATGTTTACCAAATTGGATTTAAACAAGCGCTGGAGAACATCATGAAAAATGGGGGCGCTGTAAAAGATGACTCAGTTATCATTCCAATTCAAAAGCCAATAGCCGTAAATTTCGAAAAGAGCTTTGCAGGGCATTACCCGGTAGCCAAAGTCCCCATTGGGTTGTCAGCTAACAACGATGAGGTTAACTTCGATTTTGAAGGAATCGGTTTTGTATTGCGAGGCTATTGCTCTGATGTGAATGCTTCTGAATCAAACTCAAACTATGTTTTCGATAGTGAGCTATTTATTGACGGAATATTGGCTGAAAGCCCCAAATTGCCTGTGAGCTTTACTACCCGACGGTTTGACCTGTGTTGGAAATATCAGTTACCTAAAGGGAAACACACGGTTAAGCTAAAAATTCTAAATCCTTCCAGTCGGTATATGGTAAATCCAGAAGAGGCAATCATCTATTCCGACCAACCTGTAATAAAGTAAATTCATTTTCGCATAAGTATGAATTATGCAGATTAATAGGATTACGCGTATAAATCCGGCTTTAACATGTATAATTTATTGATAGTAACTTAAACAAGTAAAGATGAAAATACATATAATAATTGTTGTTTTTTTACTCCTCTTATGGTGTGAAGTGGTAGCCCAGCCTAAACAATTTTCAAATCCTGAAAAAGCTTTACTTGCTTATCGTGATAATCTCAACTTACTTCGAAGCCTGAATACCAATAGCCGATCCCTTCCCGATTTTAAGTTTTTCTTATTCGGAATGGGTGACCGAAGAAAAATGGTCTATCAAAATGGCAACTTGAAAGATTTAAGGACAGGAGAAATCATTCGTCAATGGAATGTAAAAAACGAAATAATTGTACCCTCTGAATATCTAGTACAACTTGAAACAGTTGAAGGCGCTAAAATCCAAATCCTTGAAAACGAAAATGGTGTTTGGGAGATTTCCGGCAAAGGAGCAAGTGTATTTCCTCATACATCCAGTCAACTCCATTTGCCGGATTTTTCAGGCAAAAAATTTAACCTGGTATTAAAGGAACTTCATCATGAAATCCTTATCAATATTATTGACGGAAAGCCTGTTCCAAACTTAATGGTATATGAGAAACCTTGGTTTCGCGATGCTTCCATGATGGGGATGGTTCTAAAAATGACAGGCAATGTATCACTTATTAAAAATTGGATTGAATCAATACGTGATCCATTTGATAGGAACAATCATGGTATCAGCGAAGCTGATAATCCGGGTCAGGTACTTTTTCTTGTTTCTTTGGTAGCTGGAAAAGACCATCCGGTTGTTTCAGTAATTCTCGACTCAGTCAGGCAGTTTCACAAGGGCTCTACTGAAAACCTTTACATCGAAGGGAAAACAGATGACTCATTTCACCCTGTTTATCAGACAATGTGGTTGAAATTTGGGTTGAAATCGTTAGGGCTTAACGACCCGTACCGAATTCCAGTACAATTTGATTCGTATGCCAGCCTTTTCTGGTGGGATTACAAAGAAGAACATGTTTCGGGCGAAAAGTTTGAAGATGGGGCGAATCATTATTTCCCTTATTTAATCTGGGCCGAAGATCATCTTTATAATGAACACAGAGGCATTCTGGGAAATTTGGATTACCCATTGACCTGGGAGCAAAATGCAAGTGATGCAACCTATTCAGGAATGCGCATTATCAATGAACAGCTTGTTCTTGAAAAATTAAGTTATCCTCATACCTGGCATGCAGCAGAAATGTTCTTATTGTTAATCGAAAGATGATGGTAGAAAGAAATACTTTAATATTAGGAATACTTCAATCGCTTGATGCATTGCGTGGATTCAATATGTACTGGATTGCAGGCGGTTTGAGCCTTCTCCTTTTCTTAATATTCTATCTTATAATTGATATGTGGCAATTTAAGGAATGGGTATTCTTATTAATGGTTATTGGTATGAACCCGTTAACCATATACATGGCAGATCGAATTATTAATTTCAATTCGGCCTCCGGGTTTTTCTTTGGAGGATTGATTGGTCTATTCCCCGATAGTTGGGCTCCATTTCTGAATGGAATTGCCATCTCATCTATTGGTTAGATATTCCTTTATATCCTTTATAAAAAGAAGATATTCCTGAAAGTTTGATCATTTTGATCCGGTACGTTTTACAATGAATTACTTAAATTAGTATGATAAGCAGACGTGATTTTATAAAAACAAGTGCAATAACCGGTACAGGAATTGCCCTGAGCACTTCACTTTTTGCACAGATCAACTCTAACAATGGATTACGGATTGGGATGATCGGGTTGGATACCTCGCACTGCATTGCTTTTACCAAAACGCTGAACGATTCTGCTGCGGGAGAAAGCTTTGACGGCTACAAAGTCGTGGCAGCCTATCCTCATGGCAGCCTGGATATTAAATCGAGCGTTGACCGGATTGAAGGTTATACGGACCAAATGAAAACGATGGGGATTGAAATTGTTGATTCAATTGATACACTGCTCAAAAAAGTCGATGTTGTTATATTGGATACCAACGATGGCAGGCGGCATCTCGAACAGGCATTGCCTGTTTTAAAAGCCGGGAAACGTATGTTTATCGATAAACCGATGGCTGCTTCATTGTCTGATGCAATAATCCTGTTTAATGCGGCACAACACTTCAATGTTCCTGTATTTTCGTCTTCTTCACTTCGATACATCGAAGGAATGGATGATATAAAAAATGGAGCTCTTGGAAAAGTATTGGGAGTTGAAGCTTTCAGTCCGGCTCCTCTGGAAAAAACCCATCCAGATCTTTTTTGGTACGGCATTCATGGTGTTGAAATTCTGTTTACGGCTATGGGAACCGGGTGCAAAACTGTGGTCAGGACATTTACTCCAAATGCAGATTTTGTAGTAGGCACATGGGAAGATAGCCGCATTGGTACCTTCAGGGGTATTCGGTCAGGAGAAGGTGAGTACGGCGGAACCATTTTTGGTGAAAAAGGGGTCAGGAACCTTGCCGGATACAATGGCAACAATCGTTTACTGAAAGAGATAACCACCTATTTTAAAACCGGCATTATTCCGGTACAGCCCGAAGAAACACTTGAAATACTTGCCTTTATGGAAGCCGCAGACGAGAGTAAGAAAAGAGGAGGAGTCCCCGTATCTGTAGAAAAAATAATGAAGCATGCCAGAACGGAAAGTAAGAAGTATAAATTCTAAAAATATCAATACAAAAAGTCATGAAGAAAGAACGGAGAGATTTTATAAAAGGAATGGCGGCAGTTCCTTTTTTGGGCTATTTTGCTTTTGCCTTTAAAGATAATATTACCAGAGAAATAAGCGAAAAAAATATTGACTTCAGGAAAACACTCAAAATAGAACAGATTGACGCGCCAAAACAAAAATTGTTGCCACCCACAGGCAACTTTTAGATCATAATCCAAACAAGG
>JAUXUF010000289.1 GCA_030684645.1 Bacteroidota bacterium
TCCATTCAGCAGGATAAATATCAACGGATTCAAAAAGATGCTAAACCTGACGTAAAGATAGACTGGACCCGGCTTGGCATTGTTATTTTTATTTTGTTGTCCACCATTGCAACCAATGTATTTTTTAATTTTCCTGCACTCGGAGTTTGGATTGCTATAGGAATTAGTGCATTTATACGAAAAACGGATTGGGCTGAAGCCAAAAATTCCGTCAGCGGTTCAATCTTTCTAATTTCATTGGTGACCTGCGCTTCATTAATGCCCGTTAATGAATTACCGGCAGCCTCCTGGCAAACGGCATTCTCTCTTGGGTTCGTTTCATCAGTTTTCGATAATATTCCACTGACCAAACTGGCTCTCGAACAAAACGGGTATGACTGGGGAATGCTGGCCTACGCTGTTGGTTTCGGCGGATCAATGATTTGGTTTGGTTCATCAGCAGGAGTTGCCATTTCAACCAAGTTTCATGAAGCCAGATCGGTGTTCAACTGGATAAAATCGGGTTGGCATGTAATTGTTGCCTATATCCTGGGATTCTTTGTATTGCTGTTCTTTCTGGGCTGGGAACCTGAACCAATCGTAAAGAAGCACAATTCTGAAAATGAAAAGCAAACGATTGAGTTGCAAAATCCTGTTCCGGAATCGCCACAACATTAATGCTCCAGATTTCCAGAGGAAAAGTACAACATGTAAATCATCCCAAAGCATGAGAACGGTTTCTCTGTTCAATTGAAATTCTGATTTAAAGGTACAGTTCATTCCAATGTATGAACTGTACCGATGAACAGGAATAATTAAATGACGAAATTGACCATAGATTACCTTTTCTTTTGACTGAAATTTTGTATTCTTGTACACCATAACCTAAAAAGCAAAACCATGAAAAAACTTATTCCTGTATTTGGACTTCTGCTCATTCTGGTCTTCTCCGGCCTGGCACAAGACAAAAAGATTAATGTACTTGTTTTCTCCAAAACTTCCGGATTCCGTCACAACTCCATTTCAGCCGGACTAAAAATGATGAGCGATCTGGCTCAGGAACGCAAATGGATTTTGACAACCACTGAAAATGCAGAGCTTTTTACACCTGATTATTTAAAAAACTTTGATGTGGTGGTATTTCTAAATCCAACTCAGGATGTTCTGAACGATCAACAACAAAAGGATTTTGAAGCTTTTATGAATACCGGAAAAGGTTTTGTTGGAATTCATGCTGCAGCTGATTGCGAATATGATTGGGCCTGGTATGGTCAACTCAACGGGGCTTTTTTCAAAACCCATCCAAAATGTCAGGCCGGAACGGTCATTTTTGAAAATACCGATCATCCGTCGATGGTTCCGTTTAAGGGAATGAAAACGTACCGAACCATAGACGAATGGTACACGTTCAAAGAAAATCCACGTTCAAAAGTACATGTTCTAGCCCGTTTGGACGAAGCTTCGCTGGATGCTGAAACCATGAAAGACGACAAATGGAAAATGGGAGACCACCCCTTGATCTGGTATCAGGAAATGGGACAGGCACGCTCCTACTACACGGTTTTTGGACATACGCCTGAAGCTTTTCTAGATCCGAAAGTAAAAGAACATATTGGCTGTGCAGTTGATTGGGTTGCAAAAAGAAATTAGTATTCGTTCGTAGATTTCAGTTTGACGATTCGATAAATTAGAAAAGGAGATGTTTAAAAGCAACTCCTTTTTTATTTAAATCAGGAGTCCACTCCGAGAACCTGTTTTTGTTGTATTTTGACTAAAAATACCCACTGAATAACAGTATATTACAAAGTCAAAATTGAGCAGGATTGACTTTTCGGAGTGGACTCAATCAGGAAAAAATAAAATTGAAAGATGTTACTTCCCTGCTGAATATGACTGAAACTACAAGTCAATACCGTGATAATTTTTCAGGAATTAAACAGGTGAGCTAATAAAGGAAAGTATTGGCGCAGTCCATTGAATAAGAATGCAATACAGGAGGTCCCACTTTCGGTAATTATAAATCGAATTTGATTTTTTGTTGCGGATCGACCGGGATTTTTGCCAGATATTCTTCCACCAGGCTATCAATCACGGCCAGACATTTGCCACAGCTTGTTCCGGCTCTTGTCATCCGCTGAATATCAGAAGTTGATTGGGCGCCTTTTTTAAGGGCAGTTAAAATTTCATTTTCTGTAATTCCGTTACAGAAACAAACCAACGAGTTCATTACGATTAATCTACCGGTTCAACTTCATGAAACAAACTTATTCTCAACAAACAATTTAATGCTCCTGTAAACATCAATAATCTGATCACGCTTGGGCAGCGTTTCATATATTTTCTGAATGTATTGTTTTTCGCTAATTACCCTGAATGTATATTTAAAATTCAAGTCGAATGCCATGGATAAAAGCAACAATTTATAATCATTCATGGTTTTCATATCCTCGGTGGCTCCTGATTTCCCGGCCAAAATACTTTTAATAATTTTATCCGAAACTTCATTGCTGTTTACCAGATCTACAGTTGCAAAAGGCTGAATCCCGGACTTTTCTTTAAAAAAACGATAAGATGATTCAAATATATCGAGTTTGTCGGCATCACGAAGTAAACGGGCAAAAAGGTTTTGTTGTTCATTATCGAGTTTCGGAAGTTTATGCTTGTTATGGTTTTCTATTGACTTCAGAATAATTAGCTGAAAATCAGCAGACAAAGCCTTATAGAATTCCATTTCCTGAATAATTTTTCCGGAAACCAGTGCATGATCACGTTGAATAACAAACACTTCTGTATCGATCGAAATCATCAAAGCCTTCCCAATATCATGAAACAGGGCAATCACTTCAGCAATTCGTTTATCCTCATCAGTCGGCAAAACAATTTTGGCCAGCAGAAGTGAGTTGTCGGCAACCCGCAATGAATGTACACGGATTTCGTCCACTTTATGCTGGGTATCAGATGAATTGATATTAAGAGACTTGAAATATTTGTCGAATTCAAAGCGGGATTCTTTCAACAGTTCTTCTGTAATCATATCGTGAATTTAGAAATATCAAAAGTAGTACAATTCTGATCTTTGGGAATTGAATTCCGGAATAAATATTTGCGTCACATTACCGGTTGCATAGCTCTGATTTCAAGCAACTTCGCCATCCAATGAAATAAAAAGATGTGTTGATCTTTATGTTTTTCTACTGAACAGTCTTATTCAATTCAAGTTTTACTATTTTTGTGCTCGCTGAAACAATCAGGTCCTATAGTTCAATGGATAGAATGTAAGATTCCGGTTCTTATGATCTGGGTTCGAATCCCGGTAGGATCACAATACAAAAAAACCCTTTAATCTAAATGATTAGAGGATTTTTTAGATTTATCTCCGGACAATAATTGTATCTTTTGTATGGAATTGTAATGTTCTATTTAAAGTTTCTGACTCCTAATGCACCATTTTAAGCTTCCAAAAGATGAAACGAGATTTGCCGAATGACTATTATTTTAAAATCCACACTGTTTTTTAGTGACTTAAATACCACTGATATAACTTTTCAATGCCTTCATCAATTTCAATGCAATGATGCCAGCCTAAAGCGTGAATCTTGGACGGATCAGTCAGTTTACGCATGGTGCCATCGGGTTTCGATGTATTAAAGACAATCTCACCATCATAACCAATCCCAGATTTTATTAAATTAGCCAATTCCTTTATAGAAATTTCCTTGCCGGTTCCAATATTGATATGTGTATTTCGTACCTCGTGAGAAACCAATTGGTGGGATTCAGGCGGATTAACATCAAGGAAGTCTATGTTTTCCATTACAAAGATACAGGCATCGGCCATTTCTTCGCTCCAGAGGAATTCACGCATTGGTGCTCCGGTTCCCCAGATTTCCACTGATACGGATTCCACTGATTTTAACGGATTAACACGGATTCCGTATTTGTTGAGAATGGATAAGATCTCATCGTTTGTATTTGCACCAGAAATTCCTTCGATCGGGCGTTTATTCAGATCGTCTGCTATAGCATTCCAGTTGTTTTCTTGCAGACACTTACCCAAATGCATTTTCCGGAGCATGGCCGGAAGCACATGGGATTTCTCCAGATCGAAATTGTCATTCGGACCGTAAAGGTTTGTTGGCATTACCGAGATGAAATTGGTTCCGTATTGAAGATTGTAACTTTCACAGAGCTTGATCCCGGCGATCTTGGCAATGGCATAGGGTTCATTGGTATATTCCAATGGACCAGACAACAGACAGTCTTCTGACATAGGTTGAGGTGAGTCACGCGGATAAATGCAGGTACTGCCCAGAAAAAGGAGTTTTTTAACCTGATGCAGATAGGCCGCATGAATCACATGGTTTTGAATCATCAGGTTCTCGTAAATGAATTGTCCACGGTAGGTACTGTTGGCCACAATGCCGCCAACTTTGGCAGCAGCAAGGATAACATATTCGGGCTTATCCTTTTCAAAGAATGCAAGAACAGCTTTCTGATCCAACAGGTCTAATTCATTGATCGATCGTCCAATGATATTTGTATATCCTTTACCATTAAGAATTTTGGTTATTGCCGATCCCACCAATCCAAGGTGGCCGGCTACATATATTTTCGAGTCTTTTTTCATCTTAATTGTTTTATCTACAAATAATCACAAATGGATCACAAATAAACACAAATTATAAAATGATACGTTTGTATTGTATTTTAGCTGTTCCAAAGTTAACCAGTAATCCAATTTTTTTACCGGTTGCTTTCAAGTAATTCAAAACTTGAGCAGTGCTTCCTGATAAACAGCCTCCAGAAAACCACATCCTAATTCATTAGCAACTTCCATGCATGCTCCAATTATATCATAGCATTCGTTTTTGAAAGGAAGTTCATTAGTGCCCATTTGTGTTTTATTTGCGTATATCTGTGGACATTATATTTTATTCAAAGTAATTCAACGTTCTGTATCCACCTTCTTTCAGCCAGGCATCTTTTTTCATCAGTTTAATGTCGGATAGCATCATATCTGTTATCAAACTTTGAAGGTCGTATTGAGGTTTCCATCCCAGTTTGGTGTTTGCTTTGGTGGGATCTCCAATCAACAAATCGACTTCGGTAGGACGGAAATATTGAGGATCTACTGAAACAATGCAGCCTCCCTTAATCTCTCCAACCGCAGGGAGGCCCTGAATGCGTGCCTTGATGTTGGTTAGGAATTGTTCCCCAACTTTTTCAGAAAACAGTTTCTCGTCAACACCAACCAGAAAACCTTTTTCGCTGGCGCCTTCACCAATGAAAGCTATTTCCAGACCAATTTCAGCACAAGCCATCCGGATGAAATCCCGGATCGAAGTGGTGATACCTGTCGCAATAACATAGTCATCGGGCTGATCTTGTTGAAGGATGAGGTACATGGCTTTCACATAATCTTTGGCATGACCCCAGTCGCGTTTCGACGAAAGGTTTCCCAGAAACAGCTGATCCTGCATGTTCAAGGCAATTCGACTAATGGCCCGGGTAATCTTCCGGGTAACAAAAGTTTCTCCGCGAATGGGTGATTCATGATTAAACAAAATTCCGTTACTGGCATGCATCTTATAGGCTTCACGATAGTTTACCGTGATCCAGTATGCATACATCTTGGCAACTGCATAAGGCGACCGGGGATAGAAGGGTGTTTTTTCGGTTTGTGGTACCTCCTGCACCATTCCATACAATTCGGATGTAGATGCCTGGTAAATACGGGACTTTTGAGATAATCCAAGTAAACGTACTGCCTCCAGAATACGCAATGTCCCCAGTCCATCGGCATTGGCTGTATATTCAGGAGTTTCAAAACTGACGGCGACATGACTCATGGCAGCTAAATTGTAAATCTCATCCGGCTGAGTTTCCTGAATGATACGGGTCAGGTTCATGCTGTCGGTTAAATCACCATAGTGCAGTTGAAAATGGCGGTTTTCCATATGAGGATCTTCATAGATGTGATCAATCCGCTCGGTGTTAAACATGGATGCACGGCGTTTAATCCCATGAACCATATATCCTTTCTTTAAAAGGTACTCACTCAGATAAGCGCCGTCTTGCCCGGTCACTCCCGTGATTAATGCAGTTTTTTGTGTCATATCTTTTCTTTTAAAATCAATAGCTTATAATTGTCAAATTAATTTCTCTGGTCTGAACAATAATGTATCATCATTAGTCGGACTGATATTGTATTGCTTCTTTTTTACAGAAAGGAATATAATGAATTTGATTGAATTATTCAAAACATATTGTTAGAAATTTATCAGAGGACAGAAATGTACAAGATGTATCGTAACGAAACACAGGCTTGAGTAACTATCGTCATTTCATATCTTTCTGATCACCAATGTCATTTTATAAACGAAAAGGGCTTCACCTGAAAGTAAAACCCTGTCAGTCCTTTCTGAATCAGGAATACTTTTTTAATCAAATGTCAGCAACCAGACCGAGACTGCCACTAAAAAATGATTTGGATGCCGGAGCCACTACTCCGCTGCTGTTGCTTTTCCACCAGGAATGTGCATATCCCAGGCTGCCAACGATCCGGTAATATTTTACGTTGGCTGAATTGCGCAACTTCCAATCGAATTTGAGGTCTGATGAGACGGTCCAATCGTAGATTCCATCCTTTGTAAAGTTCAGGAGCGGGTATTTGTAAATATCGTCACCGATCTGAGATCGGTACACGTCACCGTAAATCTGATAGACATTACTGCTGGCCAAATCGTTTGTCCCATGCATGATCAGCCGGTTGTCGAGCAACAGGATCAGATCAGGAATAGCGATATTAACCAGCGACCAGTTGATTTCTCCGGAATTGGGCGGCAGATAGAAGCCCAGGTTAAAGCCATCATTCATATAGGTCATATCCAAAGGCCTGGAAGTAAAAGTATTGAATCTCGGATCGGTATAATGGGTGTAAACAAAGGGTGTGACGCGTGTGTATTTCAAGGTTGAAGTTGTACCGGGGATGATGCCTGATAAAAATGGTGATTTTAATCCAAGCTGCCAGGCATAACGGTTTCGGGGCATTCGAAGTAAGGGGCCTGATGTGGTGAAACTGAATTCATCATTAAAAAAACTCAACCAGGTTTTTCCAACTTTTGGAATCCGGAATGCCACATCCAGACACATTGAAAGATTATCGTAATCGCCCACTTCAAGTTCCGAAAAGTGTGAGAAGACAAAAGGCATCAAATAGGAAATTTCAAGCCTTTTGGACCAGATATTACCGGCCGAGGCTGAAACCTGAAGCCATTTGGTTGGGGTGAATTCAACCAGATGCAGCGTAAACAGGTTTTGAGAGTCGCCCAAATCGTACCCGTAAATATTTTGTTTATAGCTTGAATTCTGATTGGCAAAATTAAATAATGAACCTGTGAGAAACGAATACCTGATCCAGTTAACAGGCTGTATTTTGAATTCGATACCAGGAAACCGACGGGCAGTAGCAGAAAGTACCAGGTTGCGGTCATCATGCCCCCAAGACCGTCGCTGATTGTTCATGCTTATTTGCAGAGCCCCATTATACCAGCTCCCATTTAACTCTGTGTAGTAAATCATCCCAACCGCCATACCACTTGTAATGTTTGATTTCCCGGGACTTGTACCTGCAATCAATGTATGGGTGTACATGGTTTCGTAATTAAACTGATACGGCAGCCAGGCATAACCAGTCGATTGATGAGGAAAATTGACTTTCCCATTTTTGGTATATGACTCATAAAAAAGATCGGGTGCAAGTTTCTCGATGGAAGCCCCCATGGATGAATGAAAGCTCAGGTGTTCGCCCAAATCGCCTGATAGATAGGGTTTGGCCATGAAGCTTGGCGACCAGGTTGCCTGATTACCTGCACCTGTTCGGACAGATGTTTCAGCACCAAATCCAAGAACAGCAAAGTTATTATTAGCTGCCTGTTTATAGATTTGAACGCCATTGGATTCTCTTGAAAAATCAGAAACATAGCTTTCAATCACTTGTTTTTCCTTCGTGGATAGGTTTTCCTTTGATTTTAACCGATCCAAAAAGTTGAGGACAACGATTTTGGTGTAGGGTTTGGCCTGGGGCAAAAAATCAATTTCTCCGGAAGCCTCATAATGATCGAGAATCCGGCAAACCGGATGGTCAAGAGGCACTATTTTGTTTTTTAGTTTGACCTGACTGAAGATTGAAGGAGTTTCTTCCAACTCAGGTAATATTGTTTGAGCATATAGATTTGTATAAATCAAAAAGAAGGTGAGAATTGATACGAAAGTTGAAACGGTTTTCATGAGAAAATAATTGTATTTATAAATTGAATAACTGTGGGTTCTTATGGATCTCAAGGTATTATGATTCTTTACCTGTTTCAATGTGTTCAAAGTTGGGCAGGTAAATTTTCAAACGTTGTCGTACTTCCTTCTCGCAATGACGGTTTGTAAAGCCGCATCGCTTTTTCACGTGCTTCGTCTTCAGTCTGGCAAATATCGGGTTCCAGATCTAATTCATGTAATAAATCCAATGCAATCTGATCAAATGGGATCATGTCCCGGTCTTCAAAGGTTACAGGATAAGTAATAAATTCTTCCGGAATATGGTATTCGGTGGAGCTACGTAAATCGCGTACCAATTCGGTTAAACCATTCTCATTGATATCAACTACTACCAGTTTGGCAATATTGAATCGTAAAATGGCTTTGATATAGGAAGAACCAATGGTTCCTGCACCACCAATAACCAAAACTGATTTGTTGTTGATGCGGTTATTGAGTTCGGTGTTGTATTTATGAAAATCGTCTGCCAATAAACTATTTGGACGTTTGGTGACATAGGTAGTGATAAAGTTGTCGAGATTGAAATTGGTTTGCTTGGAAAACAATTGAAAAGGTTAAAGTGAAAAGTAAGAAAAGTACTGATCCATCATCGGCTGTCATGGTTTTATTTGCCGGGATGTTCTAATCTTTCTTATACTCGAATGTGAATGGAGAATTCGTAAAACTTCAATGTGTTCGGCTGTGATCCTATAGATAATTAAATAAGACCCAAGAATGATGTTGCGGTAACGTTTATCATTTGTTGGTAGTGTCTGCATTCCAAATGAAGCAGATACATGCTGTCTAAACTCCAAACCCTGCTGTATATATCTGCTATAAAACTCTTAGCGGCAATGGCTCCTCCACCTCTTCCCCAAAAGTATATAGGGAAATAATATCAAGATCGAATTGTGTAGAGATTTTTACTTCTTTTCTCTCGATTTCAACCATAGCTCGAAGTTTTCCATAGATTCTTGAACAGTATAAAATGGACCTTCTTCAGCTTTCTGAATTCCAGTCCGGAATTCATCCTGACTCAGAGAATTACCTGGTAAGGTCCAGTTCTTAAAGTCCTTTTTTTGATCTTCTATTTTTATTTCATTCATATTGAAAAATCTATTTGTTTGCACCTACATGCAAAGATAATAAATTCGAATTCAAAACTACGGGTTTCGCGCTCGCCTTGTTGCTTCTTTTGAACACAGATAACACTGATTAAAAGGATATTCACTGATTTTTGTATATTTAATAATTGCCATATGGAACTCGCCTAAATCGGTATCCTTTTATTTGTAGGCTTTACTAATGGCTCGTTTCCTGTATCCATTTATCCATTTTTTATGATGCTCTTCAAATGTTATAAATGGACCCTTTTCTGCCTCTTTCACCAGTTTAGCCAAAGCTTTATCTGGTAAGCGTTGGCCGGGTGTCTGCAGATTTTTGGACTCTTTTGTCTCTTTTGTTCTCATTTGTTATCGAATTTATATTCATAACACAAATGTAATGATATTTTTAAACTACAAAGTTTACGAAGATTCAATTGCATTTTAAAACTTTATCTGGCTGAAACTGTTATGAATTTCCATTATAAAGGATGAAATCGATGTTTTGTTGTTGCCGTTCCAGTTTACCCAACCTGATTTTTACAACGAGTACAAGAGTGCACGAAGCATTGTTGACACGGGTGGAAACCGAAAAGCAAAAACAGATGAATCTGCAATATAAGCGAAAGATGTAGGATTCCATCCTTTTTACCTTTTATTAGACCACAGATAACACAGATTTACACAGATAAAAATTCATTATCAGTGTTCTATCTTTTCCTGAAAATCAATCGCGGGATCCCGGAAACATTCTTTGCAAGCAAAATCCACACATACAACCGAATCATCTTTTTTGCCACCGATTCAATGGCATATTTTTCTTCCATCAGTTGGCGGGCGTTTTGTCCCATAACCTGTCATTCGGATTTTACTATTGCTTTACTATTTACAGAGATTTGGCAGCGGATGGTAAAAATATAGCATTCTCAAGATTTTCTGTGTCGATTGATTTTGCCCTGGTTCCTGTTTTTTTGCCAGATTGAGCCAGAATTTAATATCGGATTCGTTTTTAACTTCAATTATAATTGCTTCCATATCAATAAAATTTAAAATAAAATTACAAAATATTTGTTTTTTTAACGCTTTTTCTTCTTAGGCGGAACAACACTAGCGCTGCACAAATTCCCGAATGAATTGGATTGAAACGCCATTCTTCAAATTTGAAGCAACAATTGATCGGAGCGAGTGTGAGTGCCGTCAAAACGCCCGGTCGAGGGTTCGTTTTGACAAGATTTTTGCTTCCCTGCCCGTCCGGCAGGCGGGCTTTTCATCGATTGGAAAAGGAAGAGCCAGTCCGGCTTGAGGACAAAAATGTTGCAGTACAGATCAATCATTTTTGATGCTCCACAAGAATATGAATCGATCCCTGTTCGAACTAATTCAATCACTTTTATTTTATCGTTCTGTCGCCAGATAAGCAACCAATCTGGTTTAATGTGACACTCCCAATACCCATTGTAATTGCCGGAAAGTATATGAGCTTTATAATTACGGGGTAATTTACCAAAACGTTCCAGAATCTCAACAACCTCACCCAACTCATCAAGATCAAGGTTTCGCTTTGCACATTTAGTGAAGTCCTTCTCAAACTTGTTTGTTGTTTTAACTTTATACACCTGCTTTTTTCTTCAGGGTTGACATCATTTCTTTTGCTGAACCATAAGACTTTACTTTGCCTGTTTCGACCTCATTAATTGCCATTATGGTTTCATCGTTAGGTATATTTTCTTCAACAACCCTGGCGTAACGGGTTGCTTTTAAAAACTCCAGCATCTTTTTTGCTTCGGTTGAACGGGTATCTAAAATTACGGTTGCCATGGTCAAAGTTTTTTACTGCAATACACAAAGATAAAGAATTTATAGTGAAAAATATTTCCATTGTCTCTTATTGATTTTATAATCCGTGTTCCTTTCTCTTAAATTTTTAGAACACAGATAGCACTGATTAAACGGATAAACACTGATTTTCTAATCTGTGTTAAATCCGTGGCATCAGTGTCACCTGTACTGAGCTTGTCGAAGTGTCCGTGTTCTATTTCTTATCCGTGTTCATCTTTTATTCCGACTCAAAAACTACCTCATCCTTTTCCGTATCAATGAACTCGTAATGTCCTTCGACAGGCTCAGGAACCAAAGGCCTTCCGCTAAAGTAAACGGCGCTTTCCCTTCGACAGGCTCAGGGACCGATGGTGGCATCAAATTGGGTAGTAGCGCAGAACTTTTTAACCCGTACTGCACTTACCGAAAACTTCTTGCCGGTTAGTTTTGCAAGCAAATCAAAATGTAATGAAACAATCGGTAGCCTGGTTTTTGGGTTTGTATGCAGTATTTACAAAATCCCGTGTGTTCTCAGTATTTCGGCCAGATCAGCGTGTTTTTTGGAATATTCACGAAGTGTTGTTATCAGGTTGCGACTATTTTCTTCGGCTTTCG
>JAUXUF010000291.1 GCA_030684645.1 Bacteroidota bacterium
GTGATGTATCAGGCCAAGCTGCCCACCACCTTCGATCCCCTGGCCCAATGCCGGCGGCTGCTGGAGGGTCTGCCGCCGGCCCGGATCGTGGCCACCGGCTATGGCCGTAAGCTTCTGGTGGAGCAACTTAAGCATCACCGGGTCACCGCCATTACCGAGATTCAGGCCTATGCCTCGGGGGCGCATCATCTGTATCCTGGCGTGCGCACCGTCCTGGACATCGGGGGCCAGGACACCAAGGCCATCTCTCTATCCGAGGCCGGCAAGGTGGCCAAGTTTGAAATGAACGACCGCTGCGCCGCCGGCACCGGCAAGTTCCTGGAGTTCATGGCCACGGCCCTCCAGGTGCCTCTGGAGGACTTCGGCGGCTTTGCCCTGACCGCGGACCGGCGCATTCAGATCAACAGCATGTGTACCGTGTTTGCGGAAAGCGAAGCCACCTCGCTCATGGCCAGGGGGGAAAGGCCGGCCAATATCTCCCTGGGGCTCCATCTGGCCTTTGTGCAACGGACTCTGGCCATGCTGCTCCGGGTAGGAGTGGTGGCGCCGGTGCTCTTTGCCGGGGGGGTGGCCCATAACCCCTGTGTCCAGACCATGCTGGAAGAGCATTTGGGTATGCCGGTCATCGTCCCGGACCAGCCGGATTTAGTGGGCGCCCTGGGCGCGGCCCTGCATGGAGGACGGAGCCGCCGGCCAACCCAGGCCGAAACTGCGGCTGCATCATAATTTGTTGCCTTAAGGGGAAAATGAGTTACAAACAATTACCTTGAATGGAAATCCCCCAAAATCAATACACTGACCATAAGCAGAGGAGAGCCTGAGACCATGTCGGAACAAACACTGGACTGCCGGGGGTTGGCCTGTCCCAACCCGGTGATCAAAACCAAGGAACTCATTGACCGGGGCGACGTTAAGCAACTCACCGTGCTGGTGGACAACCCTGCGGCCCAGGAAAATGTCAGCCGCCTGCTCCAGCGCGCCGGTTTTCAGGTCAGCGTGGAGCCCC
>JAUXUF010000249.1 GCA_030684645.1 Bacteroidota bacterium
GAATCGGATTCCAGTTGGCTTTTGAATTCACTTAACTCAGGTTGTGACAACTCCGCGTCAAGGTACTTCTCTGTTTGTTCAAAATATTCTGATTTGCGTATCATTTTACTGTGTATTAATGTATTACAAAACCATTTCTGGCGTTATAAATCATGTTCGGCTCCATACTGTTTCAGTCCGTAAAAAACGACCTGACAGAATTAGAATGAAAATAAATTTGAATTGAAAAGATCCGAAAGGAGGCTTAGTTTAGATCAGCATAGATATCTGCAGATTTTCCACCTTTTACCAAAGAAAGTTCTTCAGCGGTTAAAACGTCGAAAGAGAAAGAATCAAAATTTTGGGCTGGGTTGTTCGCGAATAAAGTTTTCATTACTTTTGGTTTTAATGATTAATACGGATTCCTTAATTATTCTTGTTCGATGGTTTATTCCCGAATTGGATAAAAGGTAACCCAGTTTTCAAAAAAAAACGAAAATATTTTTTCTAAACATTTGTTAAAGTATTTATTTTGAGAAAATTATATCTGAATCTGAAATGAAGAAAAAAATTCTATTGTTGGTTTTATTCGTTTTTTTTTCTTCTACAGTTTTTACTCAGACTATAAAAATATCTGTCCAGGACAGTTTATTATCCATTAAATTTCATGAAAATGGCAAAGCCGCAGGCCGACTGGGTGATTTTGAGGAAGCATTCAATCAGTTTAATAAATTGTATAAGCTTCGTGAAAAAATATTTGGATCAAATAGCTATCGTTTAGCTCCACCACTGATTGCGATTGGAATTCAATATAAAAACTTAGGACAAATTGAAAAGGCTATTGAAGCATTTAAAAAGGCGGAGAAACTTTATATTGATAAATACGGAAAGGAATATTCTGAATTAGGTATTGTATTTACCAATTTGGGAAATATTTATAGGTTAAATGGTGACTACAATAAATCACTTGAATACCAGAAATATGCAATTCTTTTACTTAAAAAGGATTCAATTAAATATTCAGAACAATTTCAGTCTTTTAAGTATAACATGATTGAGACCCAATTAAAACTTGGATACAATGATGAAGCTATCAGGTTTGCCCTTTCCAATTTAAAAACTGCGTTGCCACGATTAAGGCCCAGGTGGTATGATTTAATCGCCTTGGCTTATCGCAATGAAGGTAAATTAGAACTTTCGGAGAAAAATTACTTAAATGCCATAAAAAGCTGGATTAATTTGTATGGTGACAACAATGTTGAATTGGTGTCTGAATATCTGGCCTTTTCTTCTCTCCTAATCTCTCAGAAGAACTATGAAAAGGCATTCCTTTATTCCATTAAGGCCAAATCAATTGTTTTAAAATTTTATGGTGAAAAAAGTACCTCCTTTGCTGAAGTCCAGTCAAATTTTGGCGATTACTATTACCTGAAAAATTCGGAGGCGCAGCAAATTGATGAATTTCGTGTGCAGCGAAAAAAACACCTCAATCAGGCTATTCAATATTATCAGGATGCGATCGTTTCCCTGGTTGATTCTTTTCAAGTTAAAGATCCATTTGTTGATCCCCCCTTAAAAAATATAATATCTGAAATCCAATTGGTCGAAGAGTTTAAGAAAAAGGCCTTGGCTATGGAAAAGCTGGCCGATATTTATCAATCTGAATTCAATTTTGAAAATTCTACCCGGTATTTTAAAGCCAGTCTTAATTCATTGACTAAATCAATTCAATTGATTCATCGCTTGCAAATTGGTTTCAAAAATGAAGAAAGCAAGTTGTTTCTGTCCCAAAATCAGGAATATACATTCTATGAGGCAATCAAAGTATCGTATAAACTATATAGTCAAACCAAAAATGCAGAATACATTGAACGGGCATTTGAGTTTTCAGAAAGAAGCAAATCATCCAATTTGCTGGCTTCGGTTAAAGATTTGAAGGCTAAGGAATTTGGTGGAATTCCGGATTCATTGTTGAAAAGTGAAAACTATTTAAAAAGCAATATTGCAAACTACAACTTAATGTTGTTTGACGAAAATCATTCTGAAAAACCAGATTCCCAAAAAGTAAATTTGTATTCGGCTAAAATATTTAAGTTCAGTGAAGAATATAACGGTCTGATAAATTCGTTTGAGAAATTATATCCGCAATATTATGCTTTCAAATATGAGAATAAAGTAATAGGGATTAAGGAAATCCAATCCAGAATAAGTGCACGAGAGGCATTGGTTGAATTTTTTATTAAAGAGCCTGAAATTGATACACCATCCGGAGAACTTTACCGATTTGTTATTACAAAAGAATTCGTAAACTTCACCAAGGAGAACATCGATAATACATTCGGGAAAAACATTCAGACCGTTCATGATTTCTTAATCAATCCAAATTTCCTTTATACCAAGAAAAAGGACTTTGTTGATTATTCAGTTGCAGGTTTTGGATTATATAATGAGCTTTTAAAACCAGTGGCCCAAATACTTAATGGAAAGACACTCACCATTATCCCACATGACAAGCTTTCCTATATTCCGTTTGATGCCCTTTTGTCGCAAATGCCGGATACAAGTAAAATGAATTTCAGGAATTTAAACTACCTTGTTCGGGATTATGCAATTAATTACAGTTATTCTGCAACGCTTCTGTATGATTATTTTGACCAGAAGAAAAAGAGTTCGAAGAGTCTGATTGTTTTTTCGCCTCAATATATTGCTAATGAGGCTCGAATCGATCCTGAAACTTCTGTTTCGTATTTTTTAAATCCGTTGCAGGGAGCAAAAGATGAAGTAAAAGGTATTTCAAAGATTATGAAAGCAGATTCTTTTGTTGATCTGCTTGCACAGGAAAGTACATTTAAAGAAAAAGCCCCTTACTTTGATGTTTTACATCTGGCCATGCATACAGTTATAAATGACAGTTTACCCATGTATTCGAAACTTGTTTTTTCGAAACCAGTTCAAAAATCGGTCGATGATGGCTATTTGAATACCTATGAAATTTATAACATGAAACTCAATGCGCGTCTTGCTGTTTTGAGTGCATGTGAAACAGGTACCGGCAAACTTCAGAAAGGAGAAGGAGTGATGAGCATGGCCCGGGGATTTATTTATGCAGGCTGTCCATCCATTGTGATGACTTTGTGGCAAGTTGAAGATAAATCGGGCGTGAAAATAATGGAGGATTTTTATTATTACCTATCAAAAGGAAAACGTAAGGACATTGCACTTCGAATGGCTAAATTAAAGCATCTTGAATCTTCTGATCCTTTAACTTCTCATCCACATTTTTGGCTTGGTTATGTTAATATTGGTAATCCTGAGCCATTGTATAACAGTAAAGACATGTATTTCGTAATTTTTCTGATCCTCGCTGTCCTTTTAGTTTTTGCTGACTGGTATTTCAGAAAAAGGCCCCGGAAAGAAAAGGGGCAAATATAAATTCGATTAGTTATCTCCGCTTAGTATTTTGTTGTATTCAAGATCCTGCTTAATACTTTTAATCAAGTATTCCTTGCATTTGAACTTGCGTTTTTTTGCATATTTTTCACTCTTGAAGCCCATGATTTGAGCAATGTTTACAAGTGGTACTTTATCGAAATACAGCTGTAAAATCTTCTGACAATCTTTTCCAAGATTGGTAAAATGTTTTTGATATAACCGGTACCGTTCATTTAAGTCAGCCACTTTTTCTAGTCCATCATCATAAAGGTCTTCATGATATTCATGGTTGTCTTTTATCTTTTCTTTTTCAATTTTTCTTTTATCCAGCTGTTTCAGCCATAGAAAGCGGCAAACCGAATATAAATACGTTTCGAACGTGCAATCTAAAACCAACTCATTGGCCTTAAGTTTCCGGAATATAATAATGATTGCTTCCTGAAAGATATCATTGGCATCATCGTCATCTCCACTATTTTTTTTGATGAAAAAATTAATCTTGGAATAGAAATTTTTATAAATGTGCTGTAACACAATTGTATCATTTCTTTGAATTCCATTTAAAAGGTCAAGACTTGAGTAATCAATCATCGCAAAGGATTATATTATTTTAATGGCATAATAGAAAGAAAGAATTATCTAATCTATTTTGGTTGCTAAAAATGATTATAAAATGTTGAAAATGCAAATTATTCCCGCTGATTTTAGGTTAAAAATCAATTCCCTTCCAGTATTTACAATATATTGAAAGTGTTTTTATTAATATAAATTGAAAAGTAAGCCATAAAAAACATGAAAATTAAGCTTCTATAAGGATCGGCTGGAATTGTTGGTATAAGAAAACTCGTCCTTAAGTGATTGGTATTGTTTGTTTTGATTTGAAGAGTGGGTTGATTTGTGCTTCTCGGAAGGCAGATTTCATATTCAAATAAGAATCATTTTTTGTTACTTCAAATGATCGGATCTCATTGAATTTTCAATTTCAATTTAAAAGTTTTCCACTCTGGTTTAGAATAGTTCAGAAACAGGAGGAGAATAGAAAACAAAAAGGTAGGTTGAATAACCTACCTTTTCTCTCTTAAACTAACTAACCTAACTAAACCTAAACTTATGAAAAAAAATGTATGACAAATGTAAGCCTTCAAATTCGAAAATTGTGAAAATAATTGTTAAATGATGTTAAAGTTAATCTGTTGTTAACCTTAATAAATTATTACTGAGCTACAAATTTATAGGTGATTGTTCCTTTCTGAACTGCAGGAGCCTTTGATTCTGAATTAAATACTGTGCGTTCAGCAGCTTGTGTTGCATATACAGGTAGCATAGGATCGGTGATGTTTTTTGAGGATCTGGCTAATGCTTTAATAACATTTCCAGATTGGTCAACTTGTATGTCAACTACGATTTCTCCTCCACCTTTCGCCAAATAAACTGGAATGGGAAGCCGGACATGGTACCTTTTTTCGAGAAAATAATGTACATTGCTCTTCCCCGAATAAACCACATTCTTAATTGAATCTGGATCCTGGCCTTGAGTGGTTGCTTCAGGCATTTCAAATTTTTTAACCTGAGGTATTTTTTTTGAAAGTTGATTATTCACATCAGAAACCATTTTTTTTGCTTTTTCAATATCACGCTTATAACTATCATCAAAGAATTTGTCTTTCTTTAATGCATCGTTCACTGCCTGATTACTGCCAGCGCTTTGCTCATTTTTAAAAGTTTGGCCTGAGTCGTTATTTTTATCCTGAATTTTATCCTGTTTCTTTTCCTGAAGTATTTCTTTCTCTTTGGGCGCTGTAAAATCAATTATAATGGCTTCTTCCTTTTCTATTTTTATATTCATGCTTAGTTCGGCAAGCCAGAGGCTGGCTACCAATAAGATATGAAAGATCAGGGTTCCCATGATCGCATAAATATTTTTCCGATATAGCTCTTTAATACTTATCATTTCGGCGCAAAATTAATAAAATCGGCTATTTGTGGGTAGATATTCAGATAAAGCAAAGAAATATATAGCAAAGTTCAGGATTAGATTCGGCATAAAATATTTTACGGTGCTTTTATTAAATATTTCAATAAATTTAAAATCTGGAACCGGATATTTGTAAGTCATGAAAATTGCATGGATTGTAGTGATACTTCTTTCTTCGTTAAGCCTTTCAGGAAAGGATATCTTCACGCTGAATTGTGACTCAGTTGACGTTGTTCCAACGATGAAAGACCCTGGTGTATTTTATGATAGTTTGCAGATGAAAGCTTCACGACACAGGGTTACAAAATGGTTATATGGCCATATGATTCGTCCACCCAAAGAATCAGGGAACAGAAATTTGCAGTCGTATGAATATTACAGGAGTTTTGAAAACAAGACCATCGGTTCAATCACCATTAAATCGTTGGACGTGTTTGGTCCTGATTTTAGTGATACTTCTAAAACAACGGATATCTGGATCGAAAAAATGGCTAATAAACTTCATTCCAGTTCAAATCTGTATGTAATCAGAAAAAATTTGTGGATTAAGGAAGGACAAACATTAGATCCTGACCTATTCATGGACAACGAACGGTTACTTCGTAGTTTGCCATATCTCCAGGATGTAAGGTTTATTCTTACCCCAAATCCAATTAACAACAATCTGGTTGATATACTGATTCTGACCAAAGATGTTTTTTCGTTGGGAATTTCAGGTGGAATCGGAAGTATTCACAGGGGAGAAATTGGGGTTTACGATAAAAATATTTTCGGTATTGGTCATGAAATAGTTACCAAACTTGTCGCACATACCGATAAAGTCCCTCATGTCGGTTTTGAAACTTACTATGCAGTCAATAATGTGAGGGGTAATTTTGTTAACTTTTCTGCCGGATATTCAAATACCTATCTTCGCGAAGGTTTTTTTGTTTCATTGGAACGTGATTTTTTAAGGCCACAATCGGTATATGCAGGTGGATTAACCGCACTGAGAAATTTCAGAGCTGATAAAATAAATCTAAATGATTATATCACCAGCGAGTTTCCCCTGAATTATCTTTTTCTTGATGCATGGTATGGCCGAAGGTTGAAACTGGGAATCAATCCGAATGATAACCGTTTTCAAATTAATTTATCAGGAAGAATCAGGTACACTACTTTTTACGACCGTCCTTTGCCGGATGTCGGTAACAACCAGTTTTTTGCCAACAGCACCTTTTACCTGGGCAGTCTGAGTTTTTCACGGCGTTCATATGATCGTGATTACCTTGTTTACAGTTACGGAATTACCGAAGATATTCCTAAAGGCTATTTGCATGAATTGGTTTTAGGATATGACCACAATGAGTTTGGTGACCGCTGGTATTCGCATGTATTTCTTTCAACAGGCAATCTGTTTAAGAATGAACCTTTTTATTTCTATACTTCATTGGCTGTCGGAAGTTTCTGGAGTCGGTCGGGTCCAGAACAGGGGATGGCCGATTTTAAATTCAATTTCATTTCGCCAATGTTTCATATTTGGAATGTTCAAGCCAGGCAATTCATAAATTTGAATTATACGCTGGGTGTCAATCGGTTTGAGATTGAAAATTTGTTATTGCGAAACAGCGGGGGAATCAGGGGATTTGGAAGTCGAAGCGAAAAAGGGAAACAGCGTTTGACACTGAATGTGGAAAACGTTTTCTTTCAGAAAAAATCAATCCTGAATTTTAAGACTGCCTTGTTTTCTTTTTTTGATCTCGGAGTCGTGGGACCTGCTGACCAATCAATTTTTAAACAAAATTACTTCACCGGATTAGGAGTTGGGCTAAGGATCCGAAACGAAAACTTCATTTTCAAGACTATTCAGCTACGACTGGCTTTTTATCCGTATCATCCCGGTGATGTGTATCCCATTGGTTTCCTTTTTGATGAAGTGGCCAAAAGCAAATTTTACTCCTTTCAGCCTCGGGGACCGGAACCTTTAAGGTTTGAATAAATCAGGATTACAAATAATCGAGAAAATAGTTGCTGATCTTAGCTGAATAAACTCATAATTTCTTCTTCATCAATCACATTTAATGGATTATTCGAACTGATGAATTTTTCGGCCAGGGCAGATTTTTTTGATTTCAGGGTTTGAATTTTTTCTTCGATTGAATCTTCAGTAATAAAACGGTAAACAAAAACCTTTTTATCCTGACCAATCCGGTGAGCCCGGCTGATTGCCTGATTCTCGGCAGCCGGATTCCACCAGGGATCGATGATGAAAACATAATCGGCTGAGGTGAGATTCAGTCCGACACCTCCGGCTTTGAGCGAAATCAGGAAAATATGGTTGTCCGGATCTTCCTGAAACTCCCGGATCACCTCCTGCCGGTTGACTGTTTTACCGGTCAGTTTGGAGTATTTCCAGTTTTCCGATTCAATTTTGGCCTGAAGTAATTCCAGATGTTTGACAAACGATGAGAATATCAGCACCTTGTGGTTCTCGGCTAACAGGTCTTGTAAACAGCGGTATATTTCATTGAACTTGCCCGATTCAGTTTTGTTTTCCTGGGTAACCAGAGAAGGATGATTGGCCAGTTGACGGAGCTTAGTCAGCCCCTGAAGGACAACCAGGGCAGATTTTTTGATTCCGTTTGTTTCAATGTTTTTCAGAATGGTATTCCGGATGGCCGACTTTTCGGTTTCATAGATTTCGTGCTGTTCTTCAGTCATTTCGCAATACCTGATCTGTTCAGTCATAGAAGGCAGGTCGTTGGCTACTTCTTCCTTGGTCCTTCTTAAAACGAACGGGCGAATCAGTTTTTGCAATTTGATCTGCTGTGCCTGGTCATTTTTTTTCTCAATGGGTGTGATAAATTCCCGGTTGAAAAAGGGCAAACTTCCAAGCAGTCCTTTGTTCAGGAAGTTAAGCTGAGACCATAAATCCGACAGGGAGTTTTCAATAGGCGTTCCGGTCATGACCAGTTTGTGTTTCGACCTGATTTCAAGAATGCTTTTATAGGTTTTCGATGAGGAGTTTTTGATGTTCTGGCTTTCGTCGAGGATCAGGTAATGGAAATTAAACAAGCTGAGCATTTCGCAATCGTTCCGCAGAGTTCCGTAGGTCGTCAGGATCACGTCATAAGACTTGATTGTATGAGCCATTTTGGCCGATTTATTCCGAAGGTTGCCAACATGTTTGTAAACCCTAAGCGAAGGTGCAAATTTCTGAATTTCATTCGCCCAATTGTGGATCAGCGAAGTGGGCATAACAATCAGCGATGCGGGCTGTATCTCTGCTGATGCGTCAACGGTTTCGAAAAGTGACAGTTGAGAGGAAACATCAGATTCTTTCTGCGGAAGAAATGACAAGGAATTCTTTTTCCTGATTTTCAACAGAAGTGCAAGGGCCTGAATCGTTTTCCCAAGTCCCATATCATCGGCCAGACAGCCACCCAGCTGGTTTTCGTACAAATGGTAAATCCACGAAAATCCTTCTCTTTGGTAATTGCGTAATTGAGCCTTCATCTCTGAAGGAACCTCAATGGGATTATTAATGCCCGAATTCAATTGTTCAAGCTTGCTGAAATAATTCCGGTCAATCCCTTTATCCTGTATAAGCTGGTAATGATGTTTTTTAAGTTTCAGAAGGTTTCCTTCTACTTTGGCAAATGGGAAGATATCGCGGTAGGAAGTGAACCATTCGAGTGGCAAAATGGCAATCTCACCTGACGGAAGTTCAAATTCCCGGATATCATTTAAGATATGTTTACGAAGCTTGATAAACGGGACCTGGTAATCGCCAAAATTAACAACAGCATGGATATCGAACCAGTCTTCGTTACTCTTAACTTGAATGTCAAGTGTTTGATTTCCGGTGAAATATTTTTTAGTGAGTTTGTTCTGCAGGATCTGGTAGTCCTGTCGTTCCAATTCTTCCCGTTTTTTTGCTAACCACTGAACGGGTCGGTAATAATTCTCCGTTTCAGGTTTTTCCTTGTCTTCGTCCGTATTCCAGAACCCATTTTTGTATTTAAGTCCTATTTTTTTCAGGAATCCAAGCTGTTCTTCCTCCCAAATACGGTCGCGGACAAATTTCTTAAACGTATAATTTCCCTGTTTTTTTTCAAGGCTGACAAATACATTGGAAACTGAATCGGCCATATACAGGCTGTTTTCGTACTTGAATTTAACGATCAGAACCGGATTCAACGACAAATCCTGCTCCAGCGAAAGGATCGTTTTGCGGGGCGGCCGGCTTTCAATGATTTCGAAACCGCTGGCTTCGACTTCTGATTCTTTGATTGCATTCAGGACAAAAGTCTCATAATATTTGTCCTCTGACTGCCGGGGAATTAAAACCGCGTCTTTAGTCAGAAACGGCACCAGTTTTTTACCCGAAAGCTGGTTGAAAACGAAAAGCTGATTCAGGTACACGAAACAACAGGGCAATGTGCAAACCATTTTAATGGTTTTATGCAGAATGTTAACAGGTTCTCCTTCGCGATTAATCTTCAGGTTATAACGGGTTCCAGTTTCATCCCGGTTGAAGCAAAAGACACTTTCCGAAAAAGTCTGGTTAATCCGGATTTCATCTTCATCGTATAGGTGTGCATATTTGGCCTGTCTGAAAAATAGCCGCGTATTTCCTTTCATGAGCAGTAAAACACAGCGATAAATATATTTGTCAATGTATGGGCTGATGTGTTTCTGAAACAATTCGCCATCCATGCTCTGATAGAAGTTGGTATTGCCGGCCTTTTTTGAAAATTTTTTAGCCAATATTTCGTCGCTGTAATTTTCAATGAGCTTAAGCAATTCCTGTTCAGGTTCATTCAATACTACTTCACCGCTTTTAAAATCGCGGAGCTTTACTACTTTTTTTATCGTGTAGTACGAACGTTCTTTTTCAATTAAGAGAGGAACAAAAATATTGCCTAATGCACGGTGTTCACTTATTGCGATAATAAATTCCTGAACCAAATTTCAACTGATTTAAGGGTTGTTAATCTTTCTGTACTGCATTCCAGTTCGGGCTTTGAGCCGAAAACAAAAGGTTAAAGATAGGATTTTCTAAACTCATTCAGGTAGTTTTAAGTGTCAGAACGATTTAGTACGAACTTTAGGGTGAGTTTCTTAACAGTTATTTAAGATTACTCTTAAAAATACTTAACCCTCCAAAAAAGAAAAGGATAAAGGGTGTATATTCTTTGCCTATTGCTACTTTTGGCGTTCCTTTCAAAAAATGTAAATTAAAAATTGTTTCAATGAACCAGATAGTAGAGAAGGTTCTTTTTTCCGAAAAAGTAGCCAAGTTTGTTGTTGATGCTCCGCGAATTGCCCGTTCGCGCAAGCCTGGTCATTTTGTGATCCTGCGTGTCGATGAAAAAGGTGAGCGTATTCCGCTGACCATTGCCGGCGCTGATCCGGTAAAAGGAACGATTGATTTGGTAGTTCAAAAAATGGGTGTCAGTTCATCCAAACTTTTTGAACTGAATGAGGGTGATTTTATTCTTGACATGGTAGGCCCGCTGGGAAAAGCTACACATATTCATAAACCCGGAACCATATTGGCTTGCGGCGGCGGTGTTGGCGTGGCGCCCATGTTGCCCATTGTTGAAGCTTTCAAAAAAGCCGGAAACCGGGTTATATCTATTCTGGCAGCCCGTAATAAAGACCTTATTATTCTGGAAGACGAAATCAGAAAATGGTCGGATGAAGTGATTATCATGACCGATGACGGATCATATGGTACCAAAGGATTGGTCACAACCGGAGCGGAAATGGTTATTCAACGCGAAACCGTGAACGAATGTATTGCTATTGGTCCGGCTGTAATGATGAAATTTACTTCACTTCTCACCAAAAAATATCAGATACCAACTCAGGCCAGTTTGAATGCCATTATGGTTGACGGAACCGGTATGTGCGGCGCCTGCCGTGTTAGTGTTGGCGGGCGCACCTTGTTTACCTGCATCGACGGACCGGAATTTGATGCCCATCAAATCGATTTCGACGAATTAATGATGCGCTTAGGCGGTTATGCTGCAGAAGAAAAATTGGCCAACGAACGGTATTTGTAATTCAATTAAATTTACTGAAATGTCAACAAATAAAGAATATCTTCGGATCGAACGAGAAAAGGAATGGCGTACCGAACTGAGAAAAAAAATTGCCAACAAGGACCGGACTGCGATGACCCGGACCAGAATGCCCGAATTGGATCCTTTTATTCGTATCCGTTATCAGGACAGAGAAGTGAATTCCGGACTGACAGCGAATCAGGCACAACTCGAAGCTGCAAGGTGTCTCGATTGTCCAACGCCAACTTGTATCGAAGGATGTCCGGTAAGCATTAATATCCCGAAATTTGTCAAATATATTGAACAGGGAAGTTTCCTGGAAGCAGCCAAAACACTAAAAGAAACTTCGGCTCTTCCGGCAGTTTGCGGTCGGGTTTGCCCTCAGGAAAAACAGTGTGAAGCGACTTGTTTTTATACCCAGAAAATGAAGAAAGATCCGGTTGCCATTGGTTACCTGGAACGCTTTGCCGCCGATTACGAACGCGAAAGCGGATTGATGTCGGTTCCAGAAGTTGCTCCTTCAAACGGTATCAAGGTGGCCGCAATCGGTTCAGGACCGGCTTCGCTTGCCTTTTCAGGCGATATGATTAAACTGGGCTATGACGTGACAGTTTTTGAAGCGCTGCACGAAATCGGTGGCGTCTTGAAATACGGTATTCCGGAATTCAGGCTTCCGAATAAAATTGTGGATGTTGAACTGGAAAACCTTCAGAAAATGGGCGTGAAGTTCGTGCGTAACTTCATTGTTGGAAAGACTGCCAGTTTCGAGGATTTAAAAGCTGAAGGTTTTGAAGCTTTTTTTGTGGCCAGTGGTGCCGGTCTGCCTCGCTTTATGAATATTCCGGGAGAAAACTACAATGGAATTCTTTCGTCAAACGAATACCTGACCAGGGTTAACCTGATGAACGCGAACAAAGATGAATTTGATACACCGATCATCAAAGGCAAAAATGTGGCTGTGATCGGTGGTGGAAATACGGCCATGGATTCGGTCCGTACAGCCAAGCGGTTAGGAGCGGAACGCGCGATCATTATTTACCGTCGTTCACGCGCTGAAATGCCTGCCCGAATCGAGGAAGTTCATCATGCCGAAGAAGAAGGCATTGAATTTCTAAATCTGGCCAACCCTATAGAATACTTTGCTGATGAAAAGGGAAAGGTGAACCGGATTCGTGTTCAGCGCATGGGGCTTGGCGAACCTGATGCTTCAGGCCGTCGCCGGCCAATCGTCCTGGAAGGTACAGAATATGACATCCCGGTTGATCTGGTAGTTGTTGCCGTGGGTGTTTCGCCCAATCCGCTGATCCCTTCCGAAGTAAAAGATCTGAAAGTAAGCAAATGGGGTACCATCGAAGTAAACGAAGAAACCATGCAAAGTTCAATTCCTGAACTATTTGCAGGTGGCGATATTGTAAGGGGAGGGGCAACTGTAATCCTGGCTATGGGCGATGGACGGAAAGCTGCAGCAAATATGGATGAGTACCTTCAGAAAAATCGTTAACAGATTGACTATTTGTTTATTTCCTATTTACTATTTTTGCTCGAATGCTCGAATGGTTGGATAGTCAATCGTAAATTGTTAAATTGTAAATAATTGTTAATCTTTTTATCATGGCAAATATATCAACCCGTTTTTTCGGACTCGATTTAAAAAGCCCGGTAATCGCTGCAAGCAGCAGTATGACCGGTCATGCAGAACAGGTTATTAAACTGGCTGAAGCCGGTGCCGGAGCCATTGTCTTAAAATCAATATTTGAGGAAGAAATTTATCACGAATTGCAGGAAGAACTCAGCCTGCGCTCCGAAATGTATTCAGATCCTGAATACCTGGATTATTTCGACTATGTTATTAAAGATGAGAATATCCGGAAATACCTTCGACTGATTGCTGATGTGAAAGCCAGAACTGCCGTGCCAATTGTGGCCAGCATCAACTGCGTAAGTTCAAGCGATTGGGTTTTGTTTGCCCGTAAGATCGAAGAAGCCGGCGCCGATGCACTGGAACTAAATATGTTCATTTGTCCTTCGGATGTTTCAAAAACCGGTGAAAATAATGAACAGTTCTATTTCGAAACGATACATAAAGTTCTTCAGGTTGTAAAAATACCAGTAACAATTAAAATAAGCCACTATTTTTCGAACCTGGCCGGAATGGTTCAGAAATTATCCCAATCCGGAGTTGCCGGAATCACCATTTTTAACCGGTTTTATAATCCTGATATTGATATTCAGACTCAAAGCGTTGTTGTTGCTGATGTGTTGAGTACCCCGAACGATTTTCTGATGCCCTTAAAATGGACCGGTATCCTGTCAGGCATTTCGGTATGTGAACTGGCTGCCACCACCGGAATACATTCGGCTGAAACCGCCTTGAAATTTATACTGGCAGGAGCTTCTGCCGTTCAGGTTGCATCTGTACTTTATACGAATGGTCCATCGGTAATTAAGAAAATGAACCTTGAAATTTCTGACTGGATGGATCAAAAAGGTTTCCAGGCACTGGCTGATTTTAAAGGTTCATTAAGCCAATCCACCACTTCGGCGCAAGCCTGGGAAAGGGTTCAATTCATGAAGTATTTTGGAGAGAAAGCTTTTTAGAAGCCTGAAAATTTCCTGGATTTTACTATTTTCAATGATACTAAAATGCCGGTTTTTCCCATTTGGGAAGTACTGGCATTTGTTTTACTTTTAAACCCTGTTAATTATCTTTTGGACCATGAAGTTATTCCTCTCATTTTGCTTGCTTTCGCTACTTTTTCTCCATCCAATCCTTGGATTTTCACAGAAAGATAACCTCAAAACTGTTGAGATTTCAGGGACGAAATATGTTTTGCACACTGTTAAAAAGAGTGAAACCGTTTTCAGTCTTTGCCAGAAATATAAAGTCACGCAGGAAGAAATAAAGCTCGCAAATCCCGGAATTGCAACAATCCTTCAGGCAGGTACTACCGTCAGAATTCCGGTTGGGAAGGTGGTTCCTGAACCTAAAAAAGCGGAGGCAAAGCCACAGCCAGCAGTTGCTGAAGAGTATTACTACCATAAAGTTAACAAGAAACAAACCCTGTTTTCAATCGCCAAACAGTATGGAATTACGGCCAACGATCTGATCAGGAACAATCCTGAACTGAGCAACGGACTTCTGATTGGACAGGTTTTGAAAATACCGGTTAGCATCACCAATTCAAATGAACAATCCGGAAACGAATCTTCAGCAGATTCAGGAGTACGGGATAACCTGTCGGATAATTCAGTCCATCAGGTTGTTTCAGGAGAAACTTTATTTAGCCTGGAGCAGAAGTACGGAATAACTCATGAGGAAATGCTGAAGAATAATCCGGCTCTCCGGAATGGATTAAAAGCCGGCATGAAACTCAAAATACCAGCAAAAGATTTTTCACGGTCAGTGGAAACAAAGTCAATACCTCAGTCGTTTACCAGCTACCAGGTGCAAAAAGGGGAGACTATTTTTTCATTGTCGGCCCGTTTTGGAATTGATGTGGTCGAATTGAAAAAGGCAAATCCTTCACTTTTTTCGCGCAGCCTGGAAATTGGTGAAACAATCCTGATTCCGCAGCAAATTTCCAAAAAGAATGATGCCAGTCCAATGCAAACTAACGAACCCGTTTCTGCACTTGTTGCTGATTCGCCTTCTCCATCCAACTGCCAGCCTTTGACCGGTAACAATAAGAAATACAAGGCAGCGCTTTTGCTTCCTCTCAATCTTCCCGGAAATGAAAACGTTGATCCGGTAAGCATTGACAAAGCACTTTTGCTAAGTAAAATCAGTTTTAGTAAACAGACAATTCCAATTAACTCTGATACTACGATCATC
Organism: Bacteroidota bacterium; assembly: GCA_030684645.1. Classification (GTDB taxonomy): domain Bacteria; phylum Bacteroidota; class Bacteroidia; order Bacteroidales; family Prolixibacteraceae; genus Aquipluma. The sequence goes on from JAUXUF010000249.1 coordinate 15,269, forward strand.
ATTAATGGTGTCAACATCGATCAGAAAACAGAAGGTTTTCTTGAGTTTTACGAAGGCACATTGCTTGCTATCGATAGCTTGCAGCGAAAAGGCATGGACATTGAATTGTACGTGTTTGATGCCAGCAACCAGTCCATGATCAATGCCTTGCTTCAACTGGATGAATTCCGCGATTTGAACCTCATTATAGGTCCGGTTTATCCTGAACTTCAGGAAACTGTCGCTTCCTTTGCAGCCAAAAACCGGATTCCAATGGTTTCACCTTTGTCATCAACCGGAAACTTCGAACTCAATAATTCATGGTATTTTAAAGTAAATCCAACCAGGGAATTCCAGCTTGAGCAAACAGCATCATACATTGCCAATGAGTTTTCGAACAAGAATTTTATTTTGCTTCAGGTAAGCGGGAATTCCAGTTCGGCCGATGCTCAGCTGGCCATACTGAGCAAGGAAAAACTAATGGGACAATCAGGGAAAAATCACTTTCACGAATATAATTTTCAGCAGCAGGGCGTGAATGGTATCAAAACACTTCTGGACGAAACCGGTGAAAATATTTTTATTATCCCAACCGATAACGAGGCCCAGGTTAGTGTGGCGGTTACCAACCTGACTGCATTGGCCGAACATTACGACATTGTGCTGATGGGAACATCAGCTTTAACCAAGTTGAAAAGCAAACAGACCGAAAACTATCATCGTATTCGATTGCGTTATTTGTCGCCTTATTTTACCGATTACACCAAACCTCTGGTTCGTCGGTTTGTGGGCGAGTATCGCAACACATTTGCTGCCGAACCTTCACAGTTCAGTTTTCAGGGATTCGATGTTTCCTACTATTTCCTGAGTGCGCTTTACAGCTTTGGGAAAAATTTCAGGAACTGTTTGCCCGAATACCCGATGGAATTAACCCAAATGAATTTTAGTTTCCGGAAAGTAGCTCCAATGGGCGGGTTCATGAATCAAAGTTTGTTCGTTACCGCATACGAACGCAATTTTGATGTTTTGAATTACGGAACTGTAAACGGTAATTCCCGGAATAAGTAGGATGCGAAGGCATTTTTGATCCCAAAATCCAATTCTGATTGATTCCTTTAATTCAGCAGAAAGGTTGTATCTTACCAATTGTTCGCCGGAAGTTCGAAAACGGCTTTCTGACCGATACACACGGAAGTTATCCGACAGTTGTCAGGCAGTTGGCTAATGTATGGAATGTCACTCTGGTTGATTTGCAGTTGCTCACTGCCGGGGCTATCACCGCAATTGGAGAAAGAAGCATCCAAAAAAATGTATCTCTGGGCTCCGCCAACCAACAAGTTTCCGGAAGGTCGAAAGGATGATACACATTTGAATGTTGAAGGTGCCAGTCTGGTGGCTAAACTGGCCGCACAGCAATTGATTTTGATGGATAATTCGCTGGCAAAAAGGATCGTAAATTTTAAATGGAGACCTGATCCTCTATTTTTTCTTGTAAAACGAATACCTTATATTGAGGATCAGTGGAAATTCTGTAAATGTTTCTTCCGGAGTAATCTGAAAGTTTTTTATAGTATGCGTTTTTGATCCATACTGATATCCAAGTTCAATGGCAAACCCTTTTCTATTCACACGTTTGCTGAACCATTCCTTGCCAATTAGCACGCCAGGCACAGGTAAACTTGTTGTTCTGTTTGGATTAGAAATATCGATCCACTTCCATTTTCCAACAACTCCTAAATAGGCCCGGTTGGTTCGGTTGTATATAATGGTATGAAGATATTTAAAACCGGTTTCCAAATCGTCCGGTTTTAAATTATCCAATTCCGAAGCCACCCCGAAAAAGAATTCAAATCCGGTTGATTTCGAAATCCACATCCGAACATTCGGTTTGATGCCCAATACCGATAATTCTCCTCCGTATCCTATTAATTTCTGGGCATACGAACTTATTCCGAAGAAAATCACGAGTATAAAAAAAAGTATAAAGTGTTTCATAATAATTTTATTTTGCTGATATTTTGTTGTCAGGTTCTCCGTTGTCTTATTTCTCTGTCCTGGGATTTGGAACTTTTTCAATTCTTCAGATTAAAAAATAATGGCCAATTCTAGTCCTGGGCTTTCCCCTTTTGGGGGAACGGGAAGGGGGCTACTGCCATTTTCTCAAAGCCCCCATATTTCGTTGGTTGATAATGCTTTTGGCTTCAGAAGTATATAAAAATTTCAGTTCATCTTTAAAGTATTCGGTAATTTTGCCGCGTACCATTTTCATAGTCGAGTTGAGCAATTGGTTTTGTTCGGTGAATGCTTCAGGCAAAACGGCAATGGTAGATGGCAGCCAGCGTTCGGGGAAAGAATTTTCGAATTTACCGCCAGTTTTGTAGGCATCCACTTCTTGCTGTATGATTTTTAAGCCTTCGGCTAATGCCTCATCTGTCCCGGGTTTGAACCCTCTTTTTTCAAGTTCGCGGTTAATAGCTGGCACATTGGGAACAATCATTCCGGAAGTATAAGCATCCTGATTGTTGTATAACATGCACTGATCGATAAAGGGTGATTGATCAATCAAGGCTTCTTCGATACCTTCGGGACTGAATTTTTCGCCGTCGCTGCCAATCAGCAGACTTTTAAAGCGTCCAAGCACATAAAGGAACCCATCGCTGTCCATGTAGCCCATGTCGCCGGTGTATAACCAGCCATCCTTTAACGTTTCGGCTGTTGATTTCGGATTGTTCCAATATCCAAGCATCACGTTTTCACCTCTTACAATTATTTCCCCTTTTTCACCCAATGGTAGTTCGTTGTTGTCCAAGTCGCATATTTTCAGGTCAAGATTTTTTACCAGGCGACCTGAGGTGCCGAATTTAATAGCAGTTGGTACATTCGACGAGATACATGGCGCGGCTTCAGATAAGCCGTAACCTTGACACATGGGCATTCCAAGGGCATAGAAAAACCGTTGTAATTCAATGTCCAGTAAAGCGCCACCCCCAATAAAAAATTCAAGTTTGCCGCCAAATCCTTCACGGATCTTGCTGAATAGAATTTTATCGTAAAGTTTAAGTAATGGTTTATATACCCCCATTGCACCTCCTCCACGATTCCATCCTGATCCATTGTATTCGTAAGATATTTTCAGGGCATGTTTAAACAGTTTTTCAATAACCGGTCCTTTCTGCCTGATTCCGGCTTCTATCCCTTTTCTGAAATTTTTGGCAACTGCCGGAACGCTCATCAGGAGGTTAGGCTGAATTTCTTTGATGTTTTTGGGAATGTTTTTTAAGGTTTCCATGGGTGTTTTACCTATTTCAAGCGATGCAATACTAGCCCCGTTGTACATGAAACAATACAAACAGGCTGTATGTGCAAATGAATGGTCCCAGGGAAGAAATGCCAGTGTTTTCCAGTCTTCGCGAATTTTCAATAAGGTGTCTGCCTGTAAAACATTGGCTGCATAATTCAGGTGCGAAAGCATAATCCCCTTCGGATCGGCCGTTGTTCCTGAAGTGTATGAAATGTTGGCAATGTCGTTGGACTGAACGTTTTTGTATATTGATTCAAAATCGGGAAGGTTTGTTTTTAAATATTCTTCACCAAAGGTTAAAACCTGATTGTATGAAATATCATTTGAACCGGGTTTTTCTTTTTCGTCGAGGTAAATTACCTTTTCGAGATCAGGCAATTGGTCTCGGATTTCTTCTACTTTCGAAGCATGCCCTTTTGAAACGATAATATATCTGCAACCTGAATGAGCCAGCCTGAACCGGAGTTCGTTGCTTGAATCGAGCTTTACCGACAGCGGAACGTTGATGCCACCTGCATAAAGAATTCCAAGCTCAGAAATAATCCATGCATTTCTTCCTTCCGAAATCAGGCCAACACGATCGCCTTTCTGAAGTCCGAGAGCCACTAATCCAGCGCCAAAACGGTAAACCAAATCTTGGGTTTGCTGGTAAGTAGTTCCTTCATATTTCCCATTTTGTTTTTCCCACAGGTAAATATTCGTTGGAAATTTGGCGACACTGGTTTCAAAAAGTTCGATGATCGTTCTCATAGCTTTAAAGTTTAGTTTATGGGACAATGCAAATTCCGCTGTCTTCAAATGTACAAAAAATGGAATGATCTTAAAGAATTGAATTGCTTACAGAAGTTATAAAACAATACTTCGGTAAATTTTAAGCGGCAATTTTGCCATAATCCAATAGTTCTTTGACAATTTTTTGATTTTTTGGTGTGTTTGGGTTTATAGCAAACATGCACATAAATCGTTCGAGCATCAAAGTGTTGTTATACATTG
>JAUXUF010000296.1 GCA_030684645.1 Bacteroidota bacterium
ATCATGCCGGTTTATCCTCCTCTGTGGGAGGTGCCGAAGGCGGAGGTGGTTTTTTTCTACGCTCTCAAAGCTTAAAACAATTGCTGCTTGCGCTCCGAAAAACATGTCTTGCTTTCAAGCAGCCTGACCAGATTTGATCTATAAGTCCGGCCAATAGGAATAACCTTCTGATCAGACATCACAACATTATTAGTATCTAAGCTTTGGATCTTTTTTATATTAATAAGCATTGATTTGTGTACCCTGACAAAGTTTTCCATTGTAAGCTTAAACTCCAGTTCTTTCATGGTCAGGTAAGTAATATGGTGTCCCTTTGATGTGTAAAGCTTTACATAATTATGCAAACTCTCCGCATATATCAACTCATCACAATTAATATTGATCAATTGGCCTTTATAATGCCCGCGGATAAAAAAGAATCCATCTTTACGGGCATCTTTATATTCACTCCTGAGCCTGTTCTGAACCTTTGCTACGGATTGCAGAAACCTTTTGTATGATACCGGCTTTAACAGGTAATCAACGGCCGCTTCTTCAAATGCTTTAATCGCATATTGCGGATATGAGGTGATAAATATAACCGAGGTATAGTTATTTATCATGCCAGCCAGCTCCAACCCATTTATTTCAGGCATATCAATATCCAGGAAGGTAATATCTGGTTTAATTGGGCCGGATAAAACTTCAATCACATCTTTCGAATTTGTGCTGGCCTTTAACAAGTGCAAGCCTTCGGTATGATTTATATAATCAGAAATAATATTAACTGAGGCAAGTTCATCGTCGACAACATAGCAATTCAGCATATCCTTTAGTTTAGGTTAATAGTTAATTTAAGTGTGTATTTACTTCTATGCATCCCATGTTCCAATATATGTGAATTTGGGTAGGCCAGTTTCAGTCGTCTTTCCATGTTTACGAGACCTATGCCATGCCCACTTTGGTGGCTCGGTTTAATTTTATTCGTTGAAAGAATCGTGAGATGTCCCCTGCGATTTGTCATGCGGAGAAGTGCACGCCTCCCGGGTTTGGATAGATCTCCATGCTGTAAAATATTTTCGACAATAGTGGCGAGAATCAGTGGTATGATCTTCAACTGTAAGCCAGATGGTAATCCTTTTTTGATCAACACTATATGTGAAGGAAGCCGCATGCAGTGTAATGAAATATAATGTTCAATATATTCAAGTTCATCAATAAGATAAACTTTCTCATCACTATTAAGGCCTGTTAAACTAAAACGCATAAGCTCCGAAAGTGATAAGATATGATCGGCAACCGGTTTATCAATTTTTCTGACTTCATTGTAAATAAAATTCAGTGTATTAAAGAGCATATGCGGATTAATCTGCGATTTTAAGAGATCAATTTCTGCCTTCATCATATCTCCCCGGAGCTTTTCCTTTTCCTTTTCTGCGAAAGCGCCGGCATACTGCATCTTGTGAATTCTTTTTGTCTTTTTGAAAAATTCCAGTATAAGCCAGTAACCGGTACTCGCTCCCAGGATTAATATCCCTCTGTAAATATTTGAATAAACAAAAACGGATGCCGAGGCTGACCAGGAAGAATTGATATCCAGATCTTTAAGCAAAAGATGGATTAGTATATTCATAGAAAACAAAACGAGCAATTCCAGCAGGACCTTTACAGTTACAATGACCCATTTCATGCGTTTTGCATTTCCAGCTGGAATTAATACCCTGTAGCAATGGAAATAGAAGAGACCTATATAAAGTGAATAATGGAGCAGGTAGTCAATGAAGTGGGCAAATTTACCAGAGATAGCTCCTGCTAATGTAATCTCATAAATAATATATAAACCCCAAACCAGGATATGCACTAAAATGCTTAATCCTGGTGTTTTTCTAATACACTTAGCATGTAAAACCGGCATAATAGCTTATTAAATCCGCAGTTCGGGTAATAAATTGTCCTTGAGCTAATAAGAGCGGTATTTTAGTTTAAAAGATGAAATCATGAAAGTACAAAAAAAAACAAAAGTCAGGAAACGCAAATGTTTCACTTATTCAAGGAGTATTGGTACGAATAAGATCTTCACAGACCCTACCACCGTAATCACAACCACAGTAACCGGCATCGGTTCCTGACAAGAAAGCTCCCTTGCCGGAGCTTTTTTATTTATTCAGCTAGATATATTTTGATTATTTAATTTTTATCTGCCCCCAACAGATATTGGCTGCAGAAACTATACTAAATGGTGAAGCTTGTTTATTTTTTTTCTATTTTAAAAAAATAGCCATGTCACCAATCATATCAAATTGGATATTATAATGATTTTGCAATCAAGGTTTTACCATTCAGTTTTTATCTGACTGAATACCCCAAACTCAGTCATCCTTTCGCTCTCTTTTATGTGAAATTAACACGGTACAGCTATGAACGGGTTAATGAAAATTTTCAGACTTTTTTTAAGAATAGACAGCCGCCTGGAGCAGATTGTTGATTTGCTTGTTTTGCTGGAAAAGCACCATCAGGCAGGTGTTTCCCCGGTAAGCGGCTTATGGCTGGATAACCAGGATGTAATGCAAAAACTACATATCAGTGAAAGCACACTCAAACGCCGCCGTCTTGATGGCACAATCAGGAGTGTCAGGATCAAAGGAAAATACTATTACAGGGAAGCGGATCTTG
>JAUXUF010000301.1 GCA_030684645.1 Bacteroidota bacterium
CCGGCATATTTCTTCGTGAATACCTTTCATTTTGTACATGTTGGCCGAAGGTCCGCCCAAGTCGGATATATATCCTTTAAAATCAGGCATTAATACCAATTGGTCAACTTCTTTCAGGATTGATTCTTCGGACCGGCTGGCAATAAATTTTCCCTGGTGCGCCGAGATGGTACAAAAAGTACAACCGCCAAAACATCCACGGTGAATGTTACTGAATGCCGGATCATGTTGTAGGCGGGAATTTCCTCCTTGTTTTTGTAACGGGGGTGGGGCAAACGAGTATAGGGCAAATCATAAAACCGGTCAATTTCCTTTTCTTCCAGCGGCGGCCAGGGTGGATTGACAATGACTTGCTGATCACCAATTTCCTGAATAATAACATTGGCTTCCACCTTGTTTGACTCCTCCTCAATGTGCATGAAATTCTTGGCATATTTCTTTTTGTCCTCCAGACATTCCTGGTAGGAATAAAGTTTTATGCTGTTCCATTTCTTGTTGGAAACAAATTCTTCTTCTTTGGTAACCAAAAAGGCAGTTTGTGGAATATTGGTCAGTTTTTTCGGGTCAATTCCTTTCTGGATTAGTTTGGTGTATTCCAGAATTGACTTTTCTCCCATGCCGTAAAAAAGCATATCAGCTCTGGATTCGACTAAAATAGATGGTTTCAGTTTGTTGCTCCAGTAATCGTAGTGAGTTACCCGACGAAGTGATGCTTCGATTCCGCCAACTACCAAAGGAACATCCGGGAATAAATCTTTCAGGATATTGCAATATACAGTTGCAGCATAATCAGGACGTTGTCCCGGTCTGCCACCGGGTGTGTAGGCATCATTGGAACGCTTCCGTATGTTGGCTGTGTAATGGTTTACCATCGAATCCATATTGCCTGCAGTTACAGCAAAATACAGATTAGGTTTGCCTAATTTTTTGAAATCGCGTAAATCATCCTGCCAGTTGGGTTGTGGAACAATTGCAACCCTAAGTCCTTCTGCTTCAAGTATCCGGCCAATCACGGCAGCGCCAAATGAAGGATGGTCAACGTAAGCATCGCCGGTAAAAAAGATCACGTCCAGACTGTCCCAACCCCTCGATTCTACCTCTTTTTTGGTGGTAGGCAACCACTTATTGATGTCGTATTTTTGATAAAGTATGTTCAATTTCTATATTTTTATGCGAATTAAGCTAAACCTTTTACAATTGACCGAAAAAAATGTTCATTTTTAAGAATTCTTTTTTAGAGAAGGTCTGATTTTATTGAAGTAAAGATTCAACAGTTGAATATGTTTATTTTTGAACCAGATATTTTTACTTTTCAGATATGGAATTTTTCAAACCCAAAGACATCCTGAACGCAAATCCAAAGCTAAGTTTTATTGGTGGAGAACATTTCGCCAGGTTTTTAATGCTTTTGCTCCGTTACGATAAGTTAAACCGCGTTTATAACCAGATTGGCGATAAAAAAGGACTTGAATTTATTGAAGAACTCATTCAGATTCTAACTATCAAATTTGTATTCGACCAGGAAGAATTAAAGAAGCGGGTTCCAAGAACTGGTGCAGTCATTGTGGTATGCAATCATCCGTTTGGTGGTTTGGAAAGCATTCTGTTAATCAAGATATTGAGTCAGGTGCGCCCGGATGTTAAAATAGTTTCAAATCATTTACTCCTGAAGATCGAGCCGATCAGTGAATTTTTTCTTGAAAACCATACCGTTTCGAAGAAAGCGGATAAAACAAATCAAAATTCCGGAATGGAGCAAGCCTCCGAACATTTGGAAAAGGAAGGGATACTATGCTTGTTCCCGGCTGGTGAAGTTTCACAATACGATAATAGCCGGGTGCTTTCCGATAAACAATGGCAGTACAATACACTTAAATTTATCAAGCAACAAAAAGTACCCGTTCTCCCAATTTATTTTCAGGGAAATAACAGCCGGTTTTATTATCTGATGGAAAATATTCTTCCGGCGTTGAAACACATGAAGCTGGCAACTGAAATATTGTATCACCACAAAAAACCGGTAAAAATCAGGATTGGGAACCCCGTTTCGGTTGCCTATTCTGATACCTTTTCTGATATCTATCAATACGGACGGTATTTACGCGCAAAGACATATTTGTTAAGTTCCAAAATTGAAGTGAAGAAATTTTTCAATTATTCACTGAAACGCCAGAAGCGGATTGAACCGATAGCCGAGCCTGTACCACACGAAAAGATCATTCAGGAACTTCATGATCTGAGTCCTGAATTTCTGTTGTTCAGAATGAAAAATTACACAGTTTATTGTGCGCCCTCGAAGCGAATGCCGAATGTTTTGCTCGAAATCGGACGGCTTCGCGAGGCGACTTTTCGCCTGGTTGGTGAAGGTACCAACCGAAGCATCGATCTGGACGAATTTGATCTGTATTATAATCAGATGTTTATCTGGGATGCTGAAACCGAAATGATCGCCGGCGCCTACCGGATTGGAAAGGGAGCTGAAATAATGCACAAATACGGTGTCCGGGGTTTCTATATTCAGAGTTTGTTCAAAATTAAGGATGATCTTCAGGACATGCTGAACCAAACCATGGAATTGGGCCGCTCTTTCGTGGTTAAAGAATATCAGAAAAAACCTATGCCCTTGTTCCTGTTGTGGAAAGGGATTCTGTATTTCACCCTTAAAAATCCTGAATATCGCTATTTGATGGGGCCGGTCAGCGTAAGCGATGATTATTCGACCACCTCAAAAGAAATGATTATCAAGTTCATTATGGCGCATCATTTCGACTGGAAGCTGGCAAAGAGCATCACTCCGCGCAATTCATACCAATTTAAAACAATTGATCCAAACCTGAATGTCATCATGCAAACCATGGACAATGACATTAATTCACTCGATAAATTCATTGGAGATGTTGACGAAATGAATTCAGGTCTGCCGGTGCTTTTGAAGAAATACATCAAGCTGAATGCAAAAATCATCGGATTTAATGTCGATCCGAAATTCAATAATTGCCTGGATGGATTAATTGCTCTTGATTTATTTGATATTCCGCCAAATACGATCGAATCACTGTCGAAGGAAGCTGATGACAGTTCAATTCTTCAGCAGTTCTATGCCAATCGGATGAAGAATGGGCGATAACAGATTTTCTTTATATCCCAAACGGTTGGCCGGAACCTGAAATAGATATTCAAATAGGGCAATCCCCCAACATACATTTGCCGGATTATTTACTGCTAATATCAAAACCCTACGATCGACTAAAAACCGTCACTCATTTTTTTTCTGATGCTAAGCGATTTAATTTTACCTTTAAGCCAGATTATGTACGGCATGAATCAATTAAAATTTTGATTTGCGGATGAATCCATTTTTGAAGCAGGTTGCCAACTATTTATATACCAATCACCGTTCAGAATTGAGCGAATATTGCCTGGTTTTTCCGGGTAGGAGAGCGGGTGTGTTTTTTACTGCTTATCTGAACGAATTGATTGATAAGCCTATCCTTTCGCCTGAAATAATTACCATTAACGAACTGATTTCTTCGCTGACTGGCTTGCAGCAAGCCGATCAGGTGTCACTGGTTTTAAAACTCCAGGAAGTTTACAGTATGGTAACCGGCCATCAGGAACCGTTGGACGAGTTTTTTTTCTGGGGTGAAATTCTTTTATCAGATTTTGACGACATCGATAAATACCTGTTAAATGCGGATGATTTGTTCACTAATATTTCGGACCTGAAGGAGCTCGAAAATCAATTCGACTACCTGAGCGAGGAACAGAAGCGGGCGATCGACGAGTTTTGGGGCAATCTGGCTAAAGTTCCCAATTCATTCAATAAGGAAAAATTCATCGGCATCTGGATTAAACTGGCAGCCATTTACCATCATTTTCATGAAGCGTTGAAGCAAAACAACATTGCCTATTCCGGAATGATTTACCGTGAAGTTGCTGAAAAACTTAATAAAAATTTGCTGACTGGACTGAAGGCGAAAAAATATGTTTTTATCGGATTTAATGCGCTGAATAATTGCGAAGAAGCTATATTTAAGAAACTTGAAAACCAGCAAAAGGCAATGTTTTTCTGGGATTACGACGATTTTTACCTGAAGGACAGCGAGAATGAAGCCGGTCGGTTTCTGAGGACCAACCTGATTTCGTTTCCGGCGCCGAAAAGTTTTATTCCGGAAAACCAGTTGCCAGCCAGTCAGCGAAAAATTACCCTGGTATCAGTTCCCGGAAACATCACACAGTCCCAGGCGATTAATCTTCCGCAGGTGTTGAAAAGTTTCCGGATCAATGACCGGTTTGACAATACCGCCTTTGTTTTGGCCGACGAGAACCTGCTGATACCGGTAATTTCTTCAGTTGGAAAAAGTTTTAAGGACATCAATATCACAATGGGTTATCCGTTTGTGAATACTCCGGTTTACGGTTTTATTTCACAACTGATCAGTCTGCAGAAAAATATACGGAAATCGTCAGCCTTTTATTACAAACCGGTGGTTGCCCTGCTGAATCACCAGTTCGTGGTCAACCCTGAAATCAAGTTGTTTGTTGCCGGAATTCACAAAAAGAATAAAATTTATATTGATGCTTCAGAGCTCAATTTCAGTCCGTTTATAAAGAAAATATTTGCCTGCCCGGAAACCTGGCTGAATATTCTTGATTATTTTCTCGATGTGCTGAAAGAGCTTTCATCGAAATTCGACAGCACTGAAAATGAACAGGTAAAACTGGAAGCAGAGTATCTTTTTCAGGCATACCTGGCCATTCAGCGACTGAAAGATACATTGTCGGGACTCAATGTTCCTGAATTTCCGGTTAAGATACTGTATCGCTTGCTCGATCAGAGTTTGCGCCGGATTTCCATTCCGTTTGAGGGAGAACCGCTGACTGGGCTTCAGGTTATGGGATTGCTTGAAACGCGAAGCCTCGATTTTGAGAACCTGGTACTGTTTTCGGCCAACGAAGGATTTCTTCCGAAGATAGCTGCTGGCCATTCATTTGTTCCGTATCATCTGCGAAAGGGTTTCGGAATGCCAACCTACGAAGACCGGGATGCCATGTATGCCTATTATTTCTACCGGCTCATCCAGCGAACCGAAAAGACTGTACTCGTTTACAATTCGATCACCGAAGGAATTGCATCTTCAGAGAAAAGTCGGTTTTTGTATCAGCTTTTGTATGATTCGGAGTTCGAAATTGAAGAGTTAAACCTGAGTTTCAACTTTAAAAGTACGACCAATGTACCCATCCGGATTGAGGCCAATGCATCGCACATCCAGAAGTTAACTTCAGTTTATTCTACACGAAATCTGAGCCCGAGCGCCATCAATACTTATCTCGATTGCAAGTTGAAGTTTTACTTTAAATACATTGCCGGGATTAAGGAAAAGGAGGAAATTAAGGAAGAGATTGATGCCGTGCTCTTTGGTAATTTGTTCCATTATGCCATGGAACTTTTGTACCGTCCGTTTGAGCAAAAAACGGTTGAAGCCGGAGCGCTCAAACTGCTGCATGGCGATCAGCGTAAAGTTGAAGAGGTTGTTCTGCAGTCGGTTGCAGTAAAATATTACCAGATGGATCCGGCAGAATCGAAGCATTTGAAATTAAGCGGTCAGAGCATTTTGATTGCTTCACACATTCGCGACTATATTCTTCAATTGCTTGAAAAGGACATTCAGTCAGCTCCCTTCCAGGTGGTAAGCCTCGAAAAGGAATATTCAACAAATTATCAGGTGGTTTCAGGAGAAAAACCGATCGGTATCCGTATTGGCGGAATTGTTGACCGGATTGACCGGACAACAGATGGACTTCGGATTATCGACTATAAAACCGGAAGAAATTTAAAACTTGATTTTAAAGAATGGTCACAATTGGTTGACCGTAATTATTTCGATCGTCGGAAAGAAATTTTCCAAACCTTAATTTATTCAGACATCCTCAGCTTTTCTGAAAAAGAAGAATCAATCTTTCCGATGATTTATAAACTCGATGATTTATTTAACGAAGAGTTTGTTCCGAACGTGATTTTTCAGGGTGAAAAACTCATTTTTCAGCAGGTGAAAGAAGAATTCACAACCGTTTTTGCTGAAGTTCTTTCTGAAATGTTCAGCGCAGGAAATCTTTACGATCAGACGAAAGATTCTCAGAAATGCAGTTACTGCCCGTATAACAAGATTTGCAGAAGATGATGTGAAGAAAGTGGTCAGTGGTCATTTGTAGTCATTTGTTTCACGTCATTTCTTGTCATTGAATTGTTGCATTTATCAGAAAACCCGTAACCCGGAACTTTTTCAGTCTTTCAGCATGTCGGGGCGAAGGCGTTTGGTGCGTTCAAAAGCTTGCTTCTCCTGATATTCCTCTATTTTTTTATCGTTACCGGAAAGCAAAATTTCAGGAACCTTCCACCCTTTGTAATCGGCCGGTCGGGTATAAACCGGAGGGCTCAAAAGGTTATCCTGAAATGAATCGGTGAGCGCAGAGGTTTCATCCGATAAAACGCCTGGAATCAACCGCACAACACTGTCAACGATCACTGCCGCAGCCAGTTCTCCGCCAGTAAGTACATAGTCGCCGATCGAAATTTCCATGGTTATCAAATGTTCCCTGATTCGCTGGTCGATTCCCTTGTAATGCCCGCAAAGTATGATGATGTTATTCAGGAGCGATAGTTTGTTGGCCTCCTTCTGATTAAAATGGACACCATCAGGACTGGTGTAAATCACTTCGTCGTATTCCCGCTGAGATTTCAAAAAGATGATTGCGCTTTCGATTGGCTGGATCGTCATTACCATACCGGCGCCACCGCTAAAAGCGTAATCATCAACCCGCCGGTGTTTGTCTTCCGAAAAATCACGGATGTTGTGGACAACTATTTCAACCAATCCTTTATCCTGACTTCTTTTAATAATAGAATGCCTGAACGGGCTTTCGAGCAATTCCGGAACAACCGTAAGAATATCGATACGCATTTGATGATTTTTTTTTTGCAAAAGTAATAACCTGACTTTATAGTTGGCCTTAAACCTCAGCTAAAAACAAAAAATAGAAGGTCAAAAAAGGGACAATGTTGATTTATCCGTTTGTTTTACACTTTATTGCATGAATTTTTTGAGTATTAACTTGTAATATCCTATTTTCGTAGGCTGAAAGAACACCTTATTCTCTGTTAATTACAACGTAATTTAAAAATTGTTATGGAACCTAAAGATCTAAAAAACTCCAATGTTGAGTTAAGTGGTGTACTTGTTGCACCAGAAACTGTTAATGATCAGAATGTTACTGAAGTATCCGTTGAGGAAGCTGAAGTGACTGAAGTAGCTGAAGTTGATGATGCTGTTGTTGAATCTGTGGAAGAAATAGTTGAATCGGCCATTCAGGAAGCTGAAATAGTAAATGCACCTGAAATTAACGAAACTACAGCAGGAGCTGCTGAAGAAAAAGTTGTTGAAGAAGCAGTTGTTGAATCAGTTACAGTGAAATCAGCTGATGAAGAAATTCCGTCGATTGAAGACTTGATCGATGTTTCAGAAGATGATCTTGAAATGCATGAAGACGATCTTTTGGAAGAAAGCGGTCCTAAAGTTAAATTGGCTGATTATGCAAGTTTATCAGAGGTTGAACTTATCAATGCGCTGCGCAATTTGCTTGATAATGAAAATTTTGAGAGTATCAGAGACGATATTGATGCCATTAAAATTCATTTTTTCCGGAGGTACAGGGCAAATATTGAAGCTCAGAAAGCTGCATTTGCTGAAGCAGGTGGAAATCTTGAAGAATTTAAGGCTGAGCCCGATCCATACGAACTGGATCTCCGCAGCCTGTTAAAACAATATCAGGATATCAGAAACGAACACAATAAGAAGATTGACGAGTCGAAAGAAGTCAATCTTCAGAAAAAATATGAAATCATAGAAGAGATTAAAGCTCTGATTAATAACAAAGAATCGATCAACAAAACTTTCCATGAATTTCGTGAATTGCAAAACAGATGGAGAGATGTTGGCCTTGTTCCGCAGGCAAAACTGAAAGATCTTTGGGATACTTATCATCATCACGTCGAGAATTTTTATGACTTTATTAAAATCAACAAGGAATTGCGTGATCTGGATCTGAAGAAGAATCTGGAAACCAAAATGGAAATCTGCGAAAAATCGGAAGAACTTCTTGTTGAACCTTCCATCATCAAGGCTTTCAATATTTTACAAAAGTACCACGAACAATGGCGCGAAGTGGGCCCTGTTCCGCGCGATAAAAAAGACGAATTGTGGGAGCGTTTTAAAGCGGCCACATCAATCATTAATAAAAAACATCAGGATTATTTTGAAGGCCGTAAATCGGAACAGAAAAAGAACCTGGATGCCAAGATTGCATTGTGCGAGAAGGTTGAAGAAATTGCCGTTTCCGAAATAGATATTCACCGCGATTGGGATGAAAAATCAAGGGAACTGATTGAATTGCAGAAAGTTTGGCGAACAATCGGTTTCGCACCGAAAAAAGACAACAACAAAATTTACGAACGGTTCAGGATTGCATCTGATAAATTCTTTGACCGGAAACGTGAATTTTACAACCAGAATAAAGAAGAACAGCAAAATAACCTGCAGCTTAAAACCGATTTGTGCATTCAGGCCGAAGCATTGAAAGACAGCACCGACTGGAAAAAGACTGCTGACGAATTTATTAATATTCAAAAATCATGGAAGGGTATTGGCCCGGTACCGCGCAAATATTCGGATATTATCTGGAAACGGTTCCGGGTGGCTTGCGACTATTTCTTCGAAAACAAAGCCAAACATTTTTCATCGATCGATGGTGAACAAGCCGAAAATCTGAGGTTGAAAAAAGAACTTCTGGAAGAAGTCAAACAATTTTCACTTTCAGGTGATGACAACGCAGACCTGGATAAACTGAAGGATTTCCAGCGCCGTTTCACCGATATCGGCCATGTACCTTTCAGGGACAAGGATGCCATTCAAAATGAGTTCCGGGATATGATAAACCATCACTTCGATTCCTTGAGAATCGATGAGAAACGCAGGAGCCTGATGAAATTTAAAAGTAAAGTAGTTAACAATACGACTACCGGAAGAGGTCAGAATAAAATGCGTTTCGAACGCGAAAAATACATGACCAAACTAAAACAAATGGAATCTGATCTGGCTTTACTCGATAACAACATTGGTTTCTTTGCCAACACGAAGAATGCTGAAGCGTTAATTGACGATGTTAATCAGAAGATTGCCAATACAAAAGAGAAAATTGAATTTCTGAAAGAGAAAATCAGGATCATGGACTCGATGGAAGATGAAGAATAGCCACCTCAAAAAACCCGCTGAAATCAAGCGGGTTTTTTGTTGTTAATCCTTTATTAAATTTCAGGACATTTTTTAGCGGTACGTTTTATTCATTAACTTTGCCGGCTTTAAGAACAACTAAATATTAAAGTTTTGTCAGCAACCAGGTACATATTTGTAACGGGAGGTGTAACATCTTCATTAGGGAAGGGAATATTAGCTTCATCACTGGCTAAATTGCTTCAATCCAGAGGTTATTCGGTGACGATCCAAAAATTGGATCCTTACATCAATGTGGATCCGGGAACTTTAAACCCATACGAACACGGCGAATGTTTTGTAACCGACGACGGCGCTGAAACCGATCTGGACCTCGGGCATTACGAACGTTTTCTGAATGTTCCGACTTCACAAGCCAATAACGTAACCACTGGACGGATCTACCAATCGGTTATCAACAAGGAACGTCGTGGCGATTACCTCGGAAAAACTGTACAGATTATTCCGCACATTACCGATGAAATCAAGCGTAAAATCAAAATTCTTGGTTCGAAAGACAAATACGACATTGTTGTGACCGAAATTGGTGGCACTGTTGGCGATATCGAATCCTTACCATACATTGAAGCGGTTCGGCAGATGAAATGGGAACTGGGTCACCATGCCCTGGTTATTCATTTAACGCTGGTGCCTTTCCTGTCAGCAACAGGGGAATTAAAAACCAAGCCAACCCAACATTCGGTCAAAGCATTACTCGAAAACGGAGTTCAGCCTGATGTTTTGGTTTTACGAACTGAACACGAACTCAATATGGCGCTTCGCAAAAAAGTTGCCCTTTTCTGTAATGTTGAAATTGATGCTGTTATCCAGTCAATTGATGTATCGACCATCTATGAGGTACCTAATAGAATGCGTGAAGAACGATTGGACGAAATTGTTTTACGCAAGATGGAGCTTCCTTTGAAAGACGATCCCAAACTGGATGATTGGAATGATTTCCTGAATAAATTGAAAAAATCTACCGCAGTAATTGAAATTGGTTTGGTGGGCAAGTATGTTGAATTACAAGATGCTTACAAATCGATTGTAGAAGCCTTGATTCATGCAGGTGCGGTGAATCTGTGCAAAGTGAAAATCCGCTGGATTCATTCCGAAAAGATTACTGCTGAAAATGTTGAAAAGAAACTGGAAGGCCTGAAAGGAATAATTATTGCGCCAGGCTTTGGGCATCGTGGTATTGAAGGTAAGATTATAGCTGCCCGTTATGTCAGGGAAAATAACATTCCTTTCTTCGGAATATGTCTTGGAATGCAGATTGCCGTTATTGAATTTGCCCGCAATGTTTTAGGCCACGCAGCAGCCGATTCGACCGAGATGAATGAAAAAACCGAATGCCCGGTAATCGACCTGATGGAAGGGCAAAAAGGGATAACCGAAAAAGGCGGAACGATGCGCCTGGGAGCCTATAAATGCCAGATCACTGACAAGAACTCCAATATTTACAAGGCATATAATAAATCGAAAATCAGGGAAAGGCATCGGCACCGTTATGAATTTAATGATCAATACCTGAAAGAATTTGAAGATGCCGGAATGATAGCCACAGGTTTAAATCCGGATACAAACCTGGTTGAAGTGATTGAAATTCCTGCCCACAAATGGTTTGTAGGAGTTCAGTTTCACCCGGAATACAGCAGTACAGTTTTAAAACCACATCCGTTGTTTGTCGCTTTTTTAAAAGCTGCACTCGGAAAATAATTAATTTTTTATGGATAGGAATACGGTTATCGGTGTAGCCCTCATTTTTACAATCCTGATTGGGTTTAGTTATTTTAACAAACCATCAGAAAAACAGATTGAAGCAGCAAAACGTACACGCGATTCAATTGAAATGGTGCGGGCTGAACAGCAAAAACAGATTGTTTCTGCGGCTAAACTCGATTCAATACAATCCTCGGCAGCTCCCATAGTAAAGAGCGACAGTTTGAATTTATCAGAAGATAACACCAGGAAAGAAAAATTTGGTGTCTTTGCTTCTGCTGCTGTTGGAAAAGAAAAATTTTATGTTCTCGAAAATAACTTGCTTAAGGTAACCTTCTCAAACAAAGGAGGTCGGATTTATTCAGTAGAACTTAAAAATTTTAAAACTTTCGATCAGAAACCGCTAATTCTTTTCGAAGGAAATACCAGTAAATTTGGAATGAATTTCTTTGCACAGAACCGTAGCATCGAAACAGAATCATTCTATTTTACTCCTTCTGATTCGACCGCCAGTCGGAAAATGAATGGTCCGGAAGTAAAAAAGGGGAAAGAAGGGAATGAAAAGTACAATTCCGAAAACAAAGGCGATTCGACAACTTTTTCGATGAAACTGTTCGCTGGTGAAGGTAAATATCTGGAGTATAAATACGCGCTCAAATACAATTCTTACCTTGTTGGATTTGAAATTAATACCAAAGGTTTAGACAAAGTAATTACCACCAATTCGAATTACCTGAATTTTAACTGGAATATTCTTGTTCCACGTCAGGAGAAGAAGTCGAATATGGGAGAAGATAACTATACCACGATTTATTACAAATATCAGGATGATGCTGTTGATAAACTCTCAACAGGTAAATCCGGAGCAGAAAGTCTGCGTACCAAAACGAAATGGATCAGTTTTAAACAATTGTTCTTCTCTTCAACCCTGATTGCTGACAATGCCTTTCCAACTGCCGACATCAAAAGCACATTAACGAAAGAAGATCCTCGCTATCTTGGAACCTTTAACGCTGATGTCGCTCTTCCTTATGATGGGAAAGAATCGGAAAACATCAAAATGAAGTTCTATTTTGGGCCGAACCATTACAGCACCCTCAAACAGTATGATCTTTCAATGGAAAGCCTTATTAATTTGGGTTATGCGGTTGTTCGTCCTGTCAACAAATGGCTGATTATTCCAACTTTCAATTTCTTAAGAAGGTTCATCGATAATTTTGGTATCATCATTTTGTTGCTTACCATTTTTATTAAACTTCTTATTTTTCCGTTTACTTATAAATCCTACCATTCTCAGGCAAAAATGAAGGCTTTAAAGCCTGAAATTGATGAAATTAATGCGAAGTTTGGTAAAGATAAAGCAATGGAGAAGCAACAGGCGACCATGGCTTTGTATAAGAAGGCCGGAGTTAACCCGATGGGAGGATGTTTACCCATGGTTTTCCAATTCCCTGTGCTGATTGCCATGTTCTTCTTTTTCCCGACATCGATCGAATTGCGTCAGCAGAGTTTTTTATGGGCGACCGATTTATCAACCTATGATTCAATCTGGAACTTACCGTTTACGATTCCGTTCTATGGAGCGCATGTAAGTTTATTTTGTTTACTGATGACTGTTACCACCATTATCTCCACATATTTGAACTCACAAACTCAGAATACGGATGCCATGCCAGGTATGAAGACCATGATGTATATTATGCCGGTCATGTTCCTTTTCATCCTGAACAGTTATGCTTCAGGCCTGAGTTATTACTATTTCCTGGCAAACGTGATCACCATTGGTCAGATGTATGTTTTCAGGATGATGATTGATGAAGATAAAATTAGAGCCCAGATACAACTCAATAAAAAGAAGGTTGTTGTCAAATCAAAGTTTCAGCAGAAGCTGGAAGATATGTCCAAACAAAAAGGAATACAGCCCCGAAAATAATTACAAAAAATGCTGCCCTTGAGCAGCATTTTTTGTAACTTGTTGTTTGTAAACTAACAACAATAAACTATGTATCAGTACTCGGCAGTTGTTCAAAAAGTGATCGATGGCGATACCATGGAGATCGACATCGATTTGGGACTTTCAGTTTGGATCCGCAGTGAAAAAATCCGGTTGTATGGCATCGATACACCCGAGGTGTACGGCGTAAAAAAAGGTTCTCCGGAATGGGAGCTCGGAAATAAATCCTCCGAATTTGTGAAAATGGTTGTGAAGGAAAAGGACGTCGTTATTGTCGATACCATTAAAGACAAAAAGGAAAAATATGGCCGGTACCTGGCATTGGTCTTTATTAAGATTGATGCGAATGCTTTATCCGGATTGACTAATATCCGGAGCATCGGTGATTATCATTGTCTGAATGATATTTTGATTGGCAAAGGACTTGCCAGGCCTTATATGATCTGATCCACCGTACAGTTGATATCACCATTTCTGCCGACTGATATTCCCAGTTGGTGATTTTATGCTGCTTACATATCGCTTTTAAGAGCTTAGTCCACCTTGTATTGATGAGCAGCAAAATCGATCGGAATCAGCAGTTTGATACTGATATTTCGACCCTGGTTGAAGATTCCCGATCTCCCTGTTTCATAATTCATGCCTGTATATTTCAGACGGCTGAGATGACTTTGGTAGGAGACATCTGTTAGATTGTTGACAGAAACATACAAAGAGAATCTTGTTTTCTGCCTGAAAATAAACTCGGTTCCGCCACCTAAATCCAATAAAGTATAGCCTGGGGTTGGTGTTTCAGTTCCGAAAGCGGAATAAACATGATTTTGGTCCCATGTTTTCTCAAATCCAAATTTCACATAGGTGTTCGACAAAAATTGTTTTAGTGGATTGATTTCAATTTTTAGATCAGATATCCAGTGAGGCGCTGGAATAAATGGTAAATAATGTGCTGAAACCGGCTGTTGATCCAGCGTGGCCATCACATATGAAAATGTATTTTCGAAATGGATCCAGTCCAACGGGTGAGGATGAATGTCCAATTGAAATTCACCACCATGAAAATGAGCTTTGCCTTCACCAAATTGAAATACCGGTAAATTTCCGGATTGAATTGGATTGGAAAGTGAATTCATCCTTTTACTGAAAATAAAGTGATCAACCGTATTGGTAAACAAATCCACTTCGGCCGAAATATGGGTGGTGTTCAGTCCGATTGCATAATCCAGTTGCAGGCTGGTTTCCGGATGCAGCGCCGGGTTGCCGGTTTCGTAACGCTGTGTGCCTTCATGTACGCCGTTTGACCCCAATTCAGCAATGTTTGGCGCCCGAAATCCGCGTGAAATATTTAGCTTCGTGAAAATTGATTCTGTGATTTGATACGTTGCTCCAATACTGCCCGAAATTCCTTTGAAGGTTTTATCAAAAGCATCAAATCGTTTGATTGCGCCTGGATCGGAAGCTGCAACTAATTCTTCATTCGCATCCTGATAAAGTGCAACGCTGGTTTCTGATCTTCTATCCAATCGAATACCTCCGCTAATATCCAGCTTGCCGATCTTCTTGTTTGCAATTGCAAAAACGCCGAAATCAAAAAGTTGATAAGCAGGCACCAAAAATTCGGTTCCTTTGTTTTGTG
Source organism: Bacteroidota bacterium (assembly GCA_030684645.1). Lineage (GTDB taxonomy): Bacteria > Bacteroidota > Bacteroidia > Bacteroidales > Prolixibacteraceae > Aquipluma. The sequence goes on from JAUXUF010000301.1 coordinate 14,636, forward strand.
ATTGCTGCCACATTCCATTTATTCCAGTCGTAAATTTCCAATTGTTGATCTCCGGAAAATTGTATTTGAAGTCGTAATTAATTGTATTCATCAGAAAATAAAGTCCATATTGATCAGGAGAAACAAATTCTTTTCGACGATTTTGCTGAAATCCCAGAGTCGCTTCGAGGTTGCTATGCCCAAAGAAAAATTTGTTGTCCCAGACTGCTTTGTAATGGTTGATTTTCTGGAACGGAGCGTTTGGCTGATAGGACAGGAAGTCGGAAGAGGTCGCAATTTGATTGGTTTGAGGACCATCTTTATTAATCGTTGTTTTTAGAAATTGACCGGTGAGTGAATCACGTTCGCCTTCCACTATTCCAGGTGCGAGCGAATATAAACTTAAATGCAGGTGCGAGAATCCCCAGCTCCGGGTTATTCCCAAAGTTGCACGGACAGCATTCTCACGAAAGCCCGTATTATAAACATATCCGTCATATTTATTCTGAAAGGCATGAGCCATTTTGTTGCTGTACCGTGCGTCCCAGATGAGCCCGTTTTTGTTACCGGCCAGATCTGCGGAATAATCAATTAAACCATTGTTCGTCTGGTAATTGGTTGTCATGTTTCCCTGAATGGAACCTTCAGTCAGCGTTGGCGCCGAAAACATATTAATTACACCGGCCATGGCATCTGAACCATAAGCTAAACTGGCAGGTCCTTTCAGAATTTCAACATGATTGATGGTGTTTTCGTCAATCTCAATTCCATGTTCATCGCCCCATTGCTGGCCTTCCTGCCTCACTCCATCATTAACCACAACGACCCGGTTGTAACCCATTCCCCGAATTACCGGTTTCGAAATTCCAACTCCGGATGTTACCTGCGAAATGCCTGGCACCTTCGAAAGGGCATCAATAATGTTTGTTGACGAATTCTGAAGGAACTGTGTACGGGGAACCACTGCAATTGGTGAAGGAGTCCTGCTACTTTCTATTTCCCCGGATTGTCCGGTCACCACCACTTCGCTAATTTCGGTTGCAGATTCTTCCAGAACAAAATCCTGTATGTTGGTTGCTGCCAGATCAAGTTGTTTCGATTGCATTTTGTAACCCAGATAGCTGATCTGAACTGTCAGTTTGGTTGATGGAAGTTTATCGATAAAATAGGAGCCGTCTGATTTGGAAAGTGTTCCTGTTTTTAGGGCCGGAAAGTATATACTGACTCCGGGCAGTGTTTCTCCAGATGCTTTGTCGGATATTTTCCCACTGAGTTGCGCATTGGATAAAACAGTATTTGGTTCTCCAAAAACCGAGGACAAAAGCAAAAATAAGTTTCCTGTAAATAATATAATTTGTAGTCGCATAAACCAGTTTTTGTGATACAGAAGATAATTCCGTAAGCGGTTTTTACCTGATGATCAAGTAAAAACCGGGTGGATCTGTATCAGTTAATTGAAATAAAATCGTGATGTTTTTCCTTCTCAGGATAGAAAATGAGTTTGGCAATCAGGCAACAGGAGGCGCCCGAAGTGAAAAATAATTTGGGGTTTTGGCAAAATAAATTCGAGGTTCGGGTGAATTAAGCGCTGGTATATTTTGAAGATAAACAACTGGATTTATTGGATTTGAAACAATAAAGCTGTAAAATTCGAAATCGCAAACCGCACAAAATTCTTCCGGTTCATCAAACGAAATAGCACCTGAAAATTTATGATGGGTTTGTGCCGGGTGATGTACGTGACCAATTTTGCTCACCAGTGGAAAAACCAGCAATAACAGGTGAAGGACTACCAGTATAATTAAATTATTTCGATTCCTTTTTTTCACAGTTTATATCCTCTAAAAACTTTATTCAGGTTTCTTATTTTAGAACAAACAAACATGACGCTAAAAGGTTAAGTTTTTTGCTCTATATATTTTGGAAAATATTTCAAAAATGACCCGATGTATGTTTCTTTTGACAAGAAATTCAGGCCTGATAGATTGAGATTGGCAGCTGCTTTTTTCGTTTCCAGTTGATTTGGGCTAAAAATAGACCGGAGATAACGATGGCAATTCCGATCATCTGATGAAAATTCAGTTGATCGCCTAGAACAAGGTAGGCAAAAACGGCTACAAATACCGGTATGATGTTGATGAATAGATTGGATTTGTTGATCCCCATATTCCGCACACTATAAGTAAACAGGATGAAAGAAAATGTTGAAGCAAAGATTGCCAGTTTGATGATTGCGCCGAAAGCCTTCGCATTAAAAGTCACCTGGGCGAAATCCTGAAATTCGAATCCAAACCAAAAAGGAAGAAAAAGTACCGCTCCGATCAGGTTTTGATAGGTGATGATAGTGAAAGTATTGTAACGGTGTGAAATGCCTTTCAATACACTGGCATATCCAATGGCTCCCATGACCGCCAGGAATAGGAGCGAAATGCCCAATGGTGAAGCAGTAAATTTGAAGGAGTTGTCGATTACCACCAAACTGACACCCAGAAAAGTAATCAACAGGCCAAACAGGTTCGAGCGGCTGAGTTTTTCCTTGTAAAAATACCAGGCTGCGATAGGCGAAAAAAGCGGAATCGTCGCGACAATTACTGAAGCGACAGTTGCTGAAACATATTTCAAACCATAACTTTCGCCCATAAAATAAAGAAATGGTTCGAAAAAAGCCATTAAAACGAAGAGTTTTAAGTCACCGGGCTTTATCTTTTGAAGTTTCCGTGTGAGAATAGTAAAAATCAGCATTAATCCGGAGGAAATTAATAATCTGAAAAGAACTGTTGTGAGCGGGCCATAAGCTTCGTACACAATTTTGATCCAGACGAACGAAAAACTCCAAAAAATCATCGACAATATTGCTGCTCCGGTCGGAAGCCAGATCTTATCCTTCATTTCATCAGATTAATGAACTGCAAAAATAAGATTTAGAAAGTATATTTTACGGTAAAGGCAAAATCAAAAGGTTGCAGCTGGAAAAAATATTCGCCAAAAAGGTTGAAATATGGTTTTACTTCAATGCCAACAACAATCGGAATATTAAAGCAAAATTGTACCTTTGATATGGACTCAAAAAATGGCAGGACAAAATCAAAATTATGATTACGGATAAGGTTGTTAAACACAACTAATTAAGTGAATTTGAGTATATTTATTCAGATATGGAATCGAACAAAATAAATACTGAAAGTGACACCGGGGATAACTTGATTTCAAGGATATCAGTAGCAAAAACTTTGATCAAAGCGGAGAATATTGATTTCCCAATTGTTGGCATTGGTGCATCAGCAGGCGGATTAGAAGCATTGGAGCTGTTTTTTGAACATATGCCTAAAGATAACGGGATGGCGTTTGTAGTGATCCAGCACCTCGACCCCAATTATGTTGGAATTATGCCTGAATTGTTGCAACGCATCACCAACATGAAGGTCGTACAGGTAAGCGATAATCTTAAAGTGAAACCAAATTATGTATATGTAATTCCACCCAACAAGAGCATGTCGATGCTGAATGGTACTTTGCATTTATTCGCTCCGCTCGAATCACGTGGATTGCGTTTGCCCATTGATATTTTCTTTCGTTCGCTGGCCGACGACAGACAGGAAAAAAGCATCGGTATCATCCTTTCAGGCATGGGTTCTGACGGCAGCCTGGGATTGAAAGCAATAAAAGAAAATAACGGAATCGTTTTGGTACAGGATCCTCTCTCCGCCAAGTTCGACAGCATGCCCCTATGCGCTACAGAAGCGGTAAATGCTGACATAATTGCGCCGGCAGAGGAATTGCCGGCCAAATTGATTGCTTACCTCAGGTTTGTTCCGGCAATTAGAACTGATAACGAAATAGAGAAAAAAAATAAAGGGAATCTCGATAAAATTATCATTCTGCTCCGCGAACAATCTGGCCACGATTTTTCGCTCTATAAAAGAAACACCTTGTTTCGCCGTATCGAAAGGCGTAAGGGTATTCACCAGATCGACAAGATACAAAGCTATGTCCGATTTCTTCAGGAAAATCCGAAAGAGGTCGAAATTCTTTTCAAAGAGTTGCTGATTGGCGTAACCAGTTTTTTCCGCGATGCAGCCGTTTGGGAAATGCTCAAAGAAAAAATCCTTCCTCAACTTCTAAACGAATTGCCCGACGGATATATGGTGCGTGCCTGGGTGGTTGCCTGTTCAACAGGAGAAGAAGCCTATTCGATGGCTATTGTTTTTAAAGAAGCTTTGGCAAAAATCGAAAAACGTAAAAATATAAGCCTGCAAATATTCGCTACCGATCTCGACCGGGACGCGATAGAGAAAGCCCGCAAAGGAGTTTTTTCTAAAAACATTATTTCCGATGTGTCGCAAGAGCGGTTAAGCCGGTTTTTTACTACCGATAATGAAGGCTACCGGGTAACCAGCACGATCCGCGAAATGGTGGTCTTTGCCCCTCAGAATGCGATTAAAGACCCGCCTTTTACCAGGCTTGACTTTCTTTCGTGCCGCAACATGCTTATTTATATGGAGCCCGAGTTACAGCGAAAGTTGATAGCCTTGTTCAATTACACCCTCAATCCACATGGAATCATGTTGCTTGGTACAGCTGAAACTCTTGGTAACCAAAGTAATGGTTTTCAGGAACTCGATGCCAAACTGAAAATATTCAAACGTTCCGAAACTATTAAACCTCATGAAATCATCGATTTTCCAAGTTCATTTTACCATAACAAAACAACTACTGCCGAAAGTATGACAAACCCTAAAGTTGTAGAAAATATCCAGACACTGGCCGATCAGATTCTACTTCAGCGCTTTACCCCGGCCAGTGTGATGGTAAACGCCAAAGGCGATATCCTGTATATCACCGGTCGTACCGGAAAATATCTTGAACCGGTCGCAGGCAAAGCAAACTGGAACATTTACGCCATGGCTCGCGAAGGATTACGACAGGAACTGCCCGGAATATTCCGTAAAGTTATGCAAGACTTTGAGCCAGTGGTCATTCGTAATATCAAGGTCGTTACAGAGGGAGGAACTCAGTTGGTAGATTTAAGTGTCCAACAAATTGGGAGTCCTGAATTGATACGGGGAATGATTATGGTCGTATTTACCGATGTGCCTGCTTTGGCTGAAAATGAGGTGCAAATCGGGAGAACAGGAAAACGTGCATCAAGCCGTTTGCAGAAAGAATTGGAGCTTGAGTTGCAACGAAGTTATGAAGATTTGCAAACCACGCGAGAAGAGATGCAAACATCGCAGGAAGAGCTGAAATCGACCAATGAGGAGCTGCAATCAACCAACGAAGAGATGCAATCGACCAACGAAGAACTCACCACTTCGAAAGAAGAGATGCAGAGCCTGAACGAAGAACTTCAAACCGTGAATGCCGAATTACAGAGCAAAGTGAATGATTATTTACGAGCGAACGACGACATGAAAAACCTGCTCAACAGTACGGAAATCGCCACCCTTTTCCTCGACAAGGAACTGAATATACGCCGGTTTACCGATCAGGTAACAAAAATATTTAAATTACGCAGCACCGATGTGGGTCGTCCGTTTACCGATCTGGGTACTGATTTGCAGTATCCCGAAATTGGAAGTCATGCCCTTCAGGTGATCAGAAGTCTTACGTCTATTGAGACTGCCATTACCACAAACGATGGAAGGTGGTTTACTGTCAGGATTATGCCATACCGCACCATCGATGACCACATCGACGGACTGGTTTTGACATTTTCGGATATTACGATCTATAAGAAGTTAGAGCTTGAACTGAAGAATGCCAATGACGAATTGATGAAAAGAAGCAATAAATAATTAAAAATAACCAGTGAGATTGAAATAATACCGCAGAGACAAGCAGAATAAGGAAAAGCAAAGAGTTGAGGTGTCACGGAGATTAAATCCTATTGGTAAAAGAACTCTGTGACCTGTGTCTCTTTGGAAAATTCCAGGAAAGTATAAAAACGCTAAATCTGAAATTTATGAAACGAACCGTTGACAAATCTGAAGTTTCAATTCTTCGTCAAACGGCAGAAGCGTTGCTGAAGAAAAAGGCCGCTAGAGAAAGAACTCAATTTTCTGAGTCCGAAGTTCTAAAACTTGTTCACGAGCTGGAAGTGCACCAGATTGAACTGGAAATGCAGAACGATGAACTTATCCGGTCCAGAGAGCGGGAAGCAGAGCTGGCTACTGAAAAATATGTGGAATTGTATGATTTCGCACCTTCAGGATATTTTACCCTAACCAAAGAGGGGCGGATTGTTGATTTGAACCTCAATGGGGCAAGAATGCTTGGCAAAGAACGTTCACAACTAAAAAACACTAATTTAGGCTTTTACATTTCCAGCGATACCCAATCAAAATTCATAGCCTTTCTTGCAAAAATATTCAGCAGTCCGAACAAAGGAACATGCGAAGTCAACCTTTCAGTTGCCGGCGACTTGCCAGTGTTTGTTCACCTTTCAGGTATTGTAACCCAAAATAAAGAACTCTGCCTGATAACAATGGTTGATTTCACTGAAGTCAGGAAATTAACTGAATTAAATGAAATTCTGCTTTCTTCTTTGCCTCACCCGGCCATGTACATCCGGAAAAAAGACAAGGTCGTTTTGGCAGTGAACAGAATTGCGGCTGATCTTGGAGTCAAGGTTGGAGGTTATTGCTGGCGCGATTTTATGAAGGAGGAAAATATTTCACCAAAAGATAAAACGGTTTTGAAAGGATATCCGGGTTTTGTGCCTGCTGAATTAGATATTAAATGCTGCTTTTGCCTTGGTGATAAATGTTTTACAGATTCTCCGGAACAAAACGACAAACTAGTTCATTCAAGGGGTTTAATCTGGGATACCTACTGGATAAAAGTGAGCGATGATATTTTACTTCATTATGCCATAGATATCACCGATCGTCAAAAGAAGGACGATGCCCTAAGGAAAAGTGAGGAAAATAACAAGGCCTTACTCAATGCCAACCCTGACATGATGTTTGTTCTGGATGAAAATGGCGTTTTTATTGATTTTCATGTCAATAATAATCAGTACTTGTATGCTTCTGCCGACGATTTTATTGGCAAAAAGGTGTCAGAGGTTTTGCCTCCTGAAGTTGCTAAAAAGACCACTTATTTTTTGGATCAGGTATTAAAAACAGGGCAAATGCAGGTTTACACTTATCAGCTTAATGTGAACCATGCATGGAGGGATTACGAGGGCCGACTGGTGCTGTGTGGAAATTCAAATGCCCTTTCCATAGTTCGTGACATTACCTTGCGAAAGAAAACGCAGCAAGCCCTGCAGAAAAGTGTGGAGCAGTTTGATCTGGCCATGGAATTAACCAATGATGGATTATGGGATTGGGACATTGCTTCCGGAAATATGTATTATAGTCCTGGATATTTTCGAATACTGGGCTATGAACCCGGTGATTTCAAATCGCATGTCGATTCCTGGCTTGAAATGACTCATCCTGATGACTTGAATTGCGCGATAACGATCAAAGATGATTGTGTGAATAATATCAGTCAAAGTATTAAAATGGAATACCGGATGAAAGCGAAAGACGGCACGTGGCGTTGGATTTTAAGTAGGGGGAAGGCAGTTCGGCGCGATGAAAATGGTAAAGCATTGCGAATGATTGGTACCCATGTTGATATCACCGAGAGCAAACTCATCGAAGAAAAGCTAATGATCGCCAAGGAAAAAGCAGAAGGAAGCGACCGGCTAAAATCGGCTTTTCTTGCCAATATGAGTCACGAGATCAGAACTCCCATGAGCGGCATACTGGGTTTTGCCGAACTGTTAAAGCAACCAGGTCTTACCAGTGAACAACAAAGGAAGTATATCAATATCATTGAGAAAAGCGGTACCCGGATGCTCAAAATCATCAACGACATTATTGATATTTCTAAAATTGAATCGGGACAAATGCAGGTTTCGATTTCGAAAATAAATGTAAATGAACAAATTGAATATATTTATTCGTCCTTCAAGGAAGAAGCCGAACAAAAAGGAATGAAGATTTTATTTAAAAATAGTTTGTCTGAAGAAAAAGCAGTTATAAAAACCGATCGCGAGAAATTTTATGCCATTCTGACCAACCTGGTTAATAATGCCATCAAATACAGTGATGAAGGTACGATTGAATTTGGATATGTTTTGAAAAGTAAATCAAACGCATCGGCAAGCGAACCAAACGAACTTGAATTTTATGTCAGTGATTCTGGTATTGGAATTCCTGAAGACCGGAAGGCCGCTATTTTCGAACGTTTTATTCAGGCCGACGTTGATGATAAAAAAGCGTTCCAGGGGGCAGGCTTAGGTCTGGCCATTTCAAAAGCTTTTATAGAAATGCTTGGAGGTCGGTTATGGGTCGAAAGTAATTCCGGAAAAGGTTCGGTATTCTATTTTACCCTTCCTTATAAAGTCGTACAGAAGGGAAAAACTATCCCTAAACATGAAATTCCAATTGAAATTAACGAGAGGGACCCAAACAGTAAACTGAAAATATTAGTTGCTGAAGATGACGAATTTTCAGAGATGCTCATCACCATAGCTGTTGAAAGGTTTTACAGTGAACTTCAAATTGTAAAATCCGGACATGAAGCAGTTGAAGCCTGTCGCAACACTCCCGAACTGGATTTAATCCTGATGGATATCAAAATGCCAGGGATGGATGGATATGAAGCGATCAGGCAAATCAGACATTTTAATAAGAACGTGATTATTGTGGTACAGACAGCTTATGGTCTAAGAGATCGCGAAAAGGCGATGGAATCGGGCTGTAATGACTATATTTCAAAACCCTACAGCATTGGATCGCTGACTGCATTAATAAAAAAGTATTTTTCACATCATTCTGTAAGTTCATAATACAGGCCCCAGACGATCGAAATGAATTGCTGTGAGGAAGATGATCCGCCAGTACTGTGAAAAAAACCAGGTAATGCGAAGGCGTTACCTGGTTTTTTTCAGCATCTCCCTTTTCGAAAATGGTTGGATCGAGCCTCTCTATTTCATCTGCTCGTTCCATTTGGAACGGTCGGGAGGAGTAGGAGCATTCACTTTCTTTACCGGATTATCCTGAAGTTGTTTCAGCAAGACCTCGACTGCTTTTTCAATGCATGGATCGATGCCTTTGGCCAGTTGCTCGGGACGGTCAATCACTTCAATGTCGGGAGAAACACCCACACCTTCGATGATCCATTGTTCGTTTTCGTCGTATATACCAAAGCGTGGTACGGCAATGTATCCGCCATCAACCAGTCCGGCATTGCCCGACATGCCAACCAATCCGCCCCAGGTTCGGGTTCCGATCAGCTGCCCCAATCCTTTTTGTCGGAAGTAATACGGAAACGCATCACCTCCCGACGATGAATAGCCGTTCATCAACATCACTTTCGGGCCATTGTGCGCAACACCGGGGGTTTTCATGGCCGACAGACCATTGCGCTGCCAGTAGCTGAGCGTTTTTCGTTCGAGCAGATTGGTCATCACATCCGGAATAAAACCACCGCCATTGTAACGGTCGTCAATAATCAGCGCTTCTTTTTCGTTGTAGGCATACATTCCGCGGTACAATTCACGGTTCCCATCTGTTGAGGTGTTTGGAACATGGATGTAGCCAATTTTCCCTCCGGAAAGCTTGTCAACCATGGCACGACGCTCGTTCGCCCAATTCAGGTAAAAAATTTCCAGTTCACTGGTAATTGGCCGGATGGTAAAGGTTTTTGCCCCTGCATTTTCCGGGTTCGAATTGACTGTGATTTCAACCGTTTTGCCAACCGTATTCTCCAGCAATTGGTAAGGATTCATGCTCAGGTTCAGTTCAGTCCCGTTAATCGCAATCAGAAAATCACCCGCTTTTACATTTACTCCCTGTTCGGTGAGTGGTGAGCGGCGGGCTTCATTCCAGTTTTCACCGGAATATATTTTTGAAATCTGATATTTTCCTGAAGTCGGATCTGCCTGCAACTCTGCGCCCAGCAATCCGGTATCGACACGTTTTACCCGTTCAATATCGCCCCAGTCGTCATAACAGTGACCGGTATTGGTTTCCGATATAATTTCACCTAAAATGTAATCCAGGTCAGCGCGGTGACTGACATACCTGACCAGCGGACTGTATCGTTCTTTGATGCCTTCCCAATCGACACCGTGAATGTTACTTTCATAAAAGTAGTCGCGAAAAATTCGCCATCCATCAGTATAAATCTGGGTCCATTCTTTCTTCGGATCAATTTTCATGACCATATCATCCAGATTAAGTTTTCCGGCGCCCGGTTTCTGACCGGTAGCCAGTTTCGTGATTCCAAAGTCTTTTCCAGAGCGGTACATCATCATCTTCCCATCAGCACTCACCAGAGCCTGATCCACTTTGTCCATTACTTCTTCATCCTTTTTATCTTCGATGTTGAATTTGTGCAAGGAACCTTCGCTGATGTATATGATGCCGCCTTCAACAGCTGCCAGATTGCGGTAACTACCTGCATTTAAAGGGAAAGCTGTGATTCTGGAGTTTATACCATCCAGATCAATCTGAACCTTTACGGGCCCTGCAACTACAGGTTTTTCTTCCGGCTTTGCTTTTTTATCTTTTTTCGGTTCTTCCTTAGGTTTTTCGGCTTCCTTCACCGGTTCGGTATCGTTTTTATCCTTGAATAGCTTCGGACAGTCAGCTTTTAAGGCCACTGCATAAATCCGGGTCGAGTTGTTATACAGGTAATTAAATTCGAAACTGGAGAAATCGAGGTTGAAATCACGGTCAGAAACAAAATAAATATATTTACCATCGGTTGAGAAAACGGCCGATCCATCGTTAAACGAATCATCAGTGAGTTGCTGATTCTGTGCCGTTTCAAGATTATAAACCCAAACTGCTCCTAAACCGTTGGCGCCTTCTTTGTCGTAGGTGATCCATTTCGAATCAGGAGAAAACGAATAGGAACGGATTTCATCCCGGTCGGCATGTGTGACTACGGTTGTTTTTCCGGATTCCACATCAACCAGTTTCAATTGCAGTGTCCGGTCGAAATAAAGCAGGGTTTTGCTGTTGGGCGACCATTCCGAATCGTATTTCCATGCAGATGAACCACTGGTCAGTTGCCAGGGAGTTGCCCCTTTTTTATTTTCGAGCAGGTAAATTTCGTATTCGCCCGAAGCATCTGAATAATAGGAAATATACTTGCCATCGGGCGACCAGCGCGGATAAACTTCGCGGACAC
>JAUXUF010000306.1 GCA_030684645.1 Bacteroidota bacterium
TAATGTTTTAATAAACTAAATACAAAATCATCATGAGGTACCTAAAAATATATTCCTTACTATTGATATTGTCATTATCCTTCGGCGCATGTGAAAAATTACTGGAACCCGAAAACGATAACCATAGTACTATTAATCGGATCTATAGCGACCCGGGGTTTGCCGAAGGCTTATTAATGACAGCATATACCAAAATTCCGACCAACGGTTTAAGTTTTAACGACGTTGCTACGGATGATGCTGTAACGAACAACAAGTTAAACTCATACCTTCGATTGGCTACCGGTGAATGGTCAGCCCTTTTTAATCCTGTCAATCAATGGGATAATTGCAATTCAGCCATTCTATACCTGAATAATTTCATGGGAATTATTGACACTGTAGCCTGGAAGTGGAGCAATAGCGAAATTAACACGATGTTCGTCAGGCGTTTTAAAGGCGAAGCGTATGCTTTAAGAGGTTTGTTTGAGTACCATCTTTTACAAACAATTGGCGGTGTTGGCGTCGACAATAAGTTGCTGGGGATTCCGATTTATAATAAAATCATGAATGCAGATGACAACTTCAATGTCCCCAGGGCTACTTTTGACGAATCTGTTAGCCAGATCTATTCCGATCTTGATAAGGCGCTTGAATACCTTACGATGGACGACTACAAAGACATCACATCTGCCAGCCAGCTTCCACCTGGATTGGAGAGTGTTAAGGTGACCGACTATAATTCTGTTTTTGGCCTTCAAACCAATCAGCGCATCAGCGGACGTACTGTAAAAGCATTGAAAGCCCGTGTAGCTTTATTGGCAGCAAGCCCTGCATTTGCAAACAATGATGCTACATTGTGGGAAAAGGCTGCAAATTACGCCGGCGCTTCAATTACTGGTATTGGTGGCATCGCCGGGCTCGATCCGAATGGGAGTAAGTTTTATGATCAAACAAGAGTTGATGCCATCAACCTGGCATCAAATAAAGACCAAAAGGAGATAGTGTGGCGCAGTACAATCTCTACTTCAAGTGCAAGGGAGAAGGCCAATTTTCCACCATCATTATTTGGTAATGGCAATGTTAATCCCACACAGAATTTAGTTGACGCATTCCCTATGGCAAATGGGTACCCGATATCTCACCCGTTAAGCCTTTATAATCCGGCTAATCCTTATGCCGGCCGTGATTACCGCCTGGCATTGTACATTGTTTATAATGGAAATAAAATGTCAGCTAAAACTATCACTACAGGTTTTGGAGGCGGAACTAATGCAAAAGACTCGATACAGACATCAACACGCACGGGCTATTACCTGAAAAAATTATTACGGGAAGATGTGAACTTGAATCCTGTTTCACCCTCTACAAAGATACATTATGAAGTTCACATGCGGTTTACCGAACTATTTCTTATTTATGCCGAAGCGGCCAATGAAGCTTATGGTCCAGATGGAACAGGATCGAATGATTTTTCTGCCCGTAATGTGATTGCGGCTATCCGCAAACGTGCCGGTATTTCACAACCTGACAATTACCTTATCTCCATAACCACCAAAGAGGATATGCGGAAATTAATCCGGAATGAAAGAAGGCTGGAGCTATGTTTTGAGGGATTCCGCTTCTGGGATTTACGCCGGTGGAAAGCTGATCTAACAGAGACCGCAAAAGGGATCAATATCGATAAAGCTAAAACAAATTTCCAGGTTGTCGATGTTGAAGCACGCTCGTTTAATAATCAATACATGCATTTTGGTCCTCTACCTGAAAGAGAAGTTGTCAAATATGACGCTCTGATTCAAAACAAAGGGTGGTAGAGTTTTATTGTAAAAATCAGTGATAGAATTAATACATAATAATTTTTGATATGAAGAAGATATTAGTAATACTAACACTATTTACGGGGTTGATAGCTTGCGAGAACCAGAAAAATGAATTTCCGGATTTTGATTATACAACTGGCTATTTTCCCTATCAGTATCCGGTGCGGACTCTTGTGTTGGGCGATTATATTTACGACAACACGAATGATAACAATCATAAGTTTTTGATTTCTGCCGCGATGGGCGGAGTCTATTCAAATACTCAGGATAGGGTATTTGATATTGAGGTTGCCAGTACTCTTTGTAACAACGTATTGTTTGAATCAACAAAAGATACAATCCGATTACTTCCTCCGGCGTACTATACTTTAAGCTCATCAAACAAATTAGTTATCCCCGCTGGTGAAGTAAACGGAGGTATTGAAGTTCAGTTAAAAGATGCTTTTTTTGATGACCCGCTGGCCATAAAATTAGGTTATGTTATTCCTGTTCGCATCGTTAAGGCAACTAATTTAGACTCAGTTTTGCAGGGCAGATCAACTAAAGTGAATCCTGATCCAAGGATCGACACTCAATGGGATGTATTACCAAAAGACTTTACCATGTTTGCCGTAAATTTCATTAACCCTTATCATGGAATGTACCTTCACAGGGGGACAAGTACAGTAAAAGATGCCTCAGCAGCAGTAGTTGAAACAAATGTTTACCGTACAAAATACATTGTTGACAACGAAATCTGGAGTCTGATAACTACTGGTAAAAACCAGGTTACAGTACAGGGTAATTTGCGTTCCACGCTAATCACGGGCGTACTGATGATGAATCTTACTTTCGCAAACGATGGCAATTGTACAATATCTGAAGCTACAGGCTCAGCCGTTACCATAACGGGAGGCGGTAAATTCATAAATGGTGCCGATGAATGGGGAAATAAAAAGCGGGATGCCATTTACATCAATTATCAGCTAAAATCAGGGGCTAATACCTATTCTGCGACTGATACTTTAGTAGTCAGGGACAGGGCTATTAAAATGCAACTTTATAAACCAGTTGTTTTTACAAAATAAAACTAAGAAAATGAAAACAAAAACTTTACTTTTCGCACTGTTTTTTGCATTTGCATTCACTTCAAATGCAACAACTTATTATGTCCGTTCAGCCAGTGGCCTGGACACAAACGATGGGTTGACTTCTGGAACTCCGTTTTTAACTTTAGGTAAGGCCTTTGATTTACCCGCACTTGCCGATGGCGATGTGATTGACATCTCGGGAACTTTTACCTATGCCGTTTCCAAAACTATGACCAAAAGTATTACAATACAAGGTACCGACAAAAATACTGCTATCA
>JAUXUF010000310.1 GCA_030684645.1 Bacteroidota bacterium
CGCACCTCAGGCTGAACAGGCAATAATTGACGCCTCCATGGAGCTCATAAGCCGGGTTAAATAATTGAGATATGAGATGTGAGATATGAGACATGAGATATGAGATATGAGACATGAGATATGAGACAGGAGATGTGAGACATGAGATATGAGATAAAATTGCTATTCCAGGATTATGAAAATTAAAGCAGTAGTACCCATCCTGTCATTCTTTCTTTTTTTGAGCACCGCAAATGCGCAAACTTCAGGAAGCAGGGTGCCCTATAAGATTTATGACAATTTTGACACCGGTGAAATGTACACCTGGGAAACATATCCTTATCAGCAGGATACAGGTTATGACCCGCGCTTTACCACTAAAAAGGAACCGGCTTATGGCGAAAAGGGAAGGTCCCTTTTCCTGGTAACTATGCCAAATGATGCAAAAGATCTTTCGCAGGGATTCACCAAACGTATTGACCTGTACACCATTGGATCAACCCGGATTAAATTTGCTTTCTATATGATGAGCGACAGGAAACCAGAAAAACTGGATGTCTCGGTTGGAACTTTTGACGGGAAATTGTACACCCATACCATCAAGTCTCCAAAAGTGAATACCTGGGTTGAGCTTGATCTTCCTGCCGGCTCTTTTACCCGGAACGGAAAGGCCCTCGCTGCAGGTGAACACCTTCAGGTAGTAGTGATGAAAGCATTTTATCCTGTTGTCAGTCATCTGCTGAGCTATTCCATTTTAATGGATGAGTTTTCTATTACAGGAGAAAGGCCCCGGCAGTTTATTTCGTCTTCTCCAAAATCCACCTGGTTTGAGCAGTTTGGTCATTCGGTGATTCACAGGCACTATGCTCCCGGCGAGACATTATCGATCAGTGTTGCTCCTGAAGAGGGGATAAAACTGACCGAAGTAAGCGCTGACCTTATCAGTCCGGATGGCCGGACCTCCCTGAAAAAGATCAGGTTTTACGATGATGGATCACATGGTGATTCCAAAGCTTCGGATGGCGTCTGGACTAATAATGCTATTTATACCATCAGGACCGATGATCCCAGGGGGCAGTGGAAAGCACGGTTTTCAGGTACAGGGGATGCTCAATTCTCCTGGGATCTGGGATTTATCGTCCCAATGACGCGTTTAACTTCCGAAAGCCATCCAAGGGTGTTTTTCACGGCGCCTGAACTTGCTGCCCGGAGAGCGGGACCGGAGCCGGAACCAGCAAAAAAACTTCTTGAAAATTTCATCAAAAACTACAAATCT